>NZ_CP043320.1:1286946-1608683 GCF_008807395.1 Pseudomonas sp. C27(2019) | reverse complement strand
GAACGAAGTGGTTTTAGACTTTTTTGACCGCCTTAAATCAGTAAGCCGTGGCTATGCTTCGCTGGATTACGCTTTTGATCGTTACCAAGTGGCTAACTTATCTCGTTTAGACGTGCTGATTAACGGTGAGCGTGTGGATGCCTTAGCTTTAATTGTGCACCGAGATAAAGCGGCTTCTAAAGGCCGTGCGCTGGCTGAAAAGATGAAAGATTTGATCCCACGACAGATGTACGATGTGGCCATTCAAGCAGCGTTGGGTGGTCAAGTTGTTGCACGGACCACCGTTAAAGCCTTGCGTAAAAACGTTTTGGCGAAGTGTTACGGTGGTGACGTCAGTCGTAAACGTAAACTGCTTGAAAAGCAAAAAGCGGGTAAGAAAAGGATGAAGCAGGTCGGCAACGTGGAAATTCCACAAGAAGCCTTCCTTGCAGTGCTCAGAGTGGATGACTAACCCATGGCATTTGATTTTCCATTGATATTGGTTGTTGCGGTTGCGGTAACTGGGTTTTTAGCCTTGCTCGATGCAGTGTATTTTGCGCCGCGTCGCCGCGCAGCTGTTGCTCAGTACGAAAAAGATGCGGTAGCGCTCAATTCTGAGGTGCGCGAGCGCTTAAGCAAAGAGCCGCTGCTGATTGAGTATGGAAAGTCATTTTTTCCGGTACTGGCAGTGGTATTTGTTTTGCGCTCATTTATTGTTGAGCCTTTTCAAATCCCTTCAGGTTCAATGATCCCAACGCTTGAGGTGGGTGATTTTATCCTAGTTAATAAGTTTTCTTACGGCATTCGTTTGCCCGTTATTGATAAGAAAATCATTCCTATCAATGATCCAAAACGCGGTGATGTTATGGTCTTTAAATACCCAGAAGATACGCGCATTAATTACATTAAACGCGTAGTTGGTTTGCCGGGCGATACCATTACCTATACCTCAGAAAAGCGTATTTTTGTCAATGGACAGCCCGTTGCTGAGCGGTTCTTAGGCGAAGAGCCTGGCAGTTTAGGCAGTGCAGGTTTGTACACAGAAATGCTGGGCGAATCGGAGCATTTTACCCGCAAGGAAATACGCCGCCGCATCGAGCCGACGCGGGAGTGGAAGGTGCCAGCCGGTCATTATTTTACCATGGGCGATAACCGCGATAATTCAAAAGACAGTCGCTATTGGGATGACCCTAGCATCCCACCTGAGCTGCAAGGCATGGTGCCCGATGAGTATATTGTCGGCAAAGCCTTTGCGATTTGGCTCACTTGGGCCGATCCTAAATTTAGTGTATTGCCAAGTCTCAGCCGTGTTGGTTTAATTCATTAAAAAACTGTAAGCGTGCGTTATGCACTCATACTACAGCCGTATGATCAGTTAAAGTGCACAAGCATTACTAAAAACAGAGGTTGCTATGCAGAATATTCGAGCACAACGGGGTGCATCTTTTTTTAGCTGGCTGGTCATATTGGTATTGATTGCCTTTTTTGCCAGTGCTGCGTTTAAGTTAATACCGCATTACATGGACAATAAAGCGCTTGAAAAAGCAATTTTGGCAGTCGAGGAAGATAAAGCAACCGGCGATAAAATTGATACAGTCGGTGATTTCTATAACCATATTAGTAAGAGCATGCAGGTCAATAGCATTCGTGATTTAAAAATGGATGACATTATTGAAGTCACACAAAATAACAATGACTTCCTAGTGCATCTGAAGTATGAAAAGCGCGAGTCGCTTATTAAGAATATTGATCTGGTGGTGACCTTTGATAAAGAATATCGTGTGCGTGCCAAGTGAGTGATTCGATAAAGATTTTACAGCGAAAAATTGGCTACACATTTAAAGATGCTAGTTTACTCACATTAGCGCTAACCCATCGCAGTTTTGCCGGGCGCAATAATGAGCGTTTAGAGTTTTTAGGCGATGCTATTTTGAATTTTGTCGCCGGTGAAGCACTATTTCATCACTTCCCGCAGGCCAAAGAAGGCCAGTTATCCCGTTTGCGGTCGCGTTTAGTCAAAGGTGAAACCTTGGCTGTATTAGCGCGTGGTTTCGGTCTTGGTGAGTACTTGCGCTTGGGCTCAGGAGAGTTAAAAAGTGGTGGTTTTCGTCGTGATTCGATTTTAGCGGATACCACTGAAGCCATCATTGGTGCCATTTATTTGGATTCAGGTATGGAAGTGGCACGCGAACGCGTGTTGGCTTGGCTTGAGCAGCACTTCTCTGAGCTGACCCTAGTCGATACCAATAAAGACCCGAAAACCCGCTTGCAAGAGTTTTTACAATCACGCGGCAGCGATTTACCGCTGTATGATGTGGTTGATATTCAAGGCGAGCCGCACTGCCGCACATTTTTTGTGGAGTGCCAAGTGAGCTTACTTAATGAAAAAACCCGCGGCCAGGGCGCCAGTCGACGTATTGCTGAACAAGTAGCAGCGTCTCTAGCATTGGTGGCATTGGGTATAGAGAGTAATCATCAGCATGACTGAACAAGTAACACGTTGCGGCTATGTCGCTGTGGTGGGGCGTCCGAATGTGGGCAAATCCACACTGGTTAATCATATCCTCGGACAAAAACTGGCGATCACCTCGCGTAAGCCGCAAACCACGCGCCACAATATGCTCGGCATTAAAACCGAAGGTGCAGTTCAAGCAATTTATGTGGATACCCCAGGTTTACATATTGGCGGTCAGACCGCGCTTAATCGCTTTATGAATCGCAGTGCGTTAACCGCATTGAAAGACATCGATGTGGCAATTTTTGTGGTTGATCGCATGCGTTGGACCGAAGAAGATGAAATGGTTTTTGAGCGTATTCAGCACCTGACCTGTCCGCTGATTATTGCGGTGAACAAAGCAGATCGTTTGGAAGATAAAAGTCAGTTATTAGCACACTTAGAGTGGCTCGCTGAGAAATTACCCAATGCGCAAATAGTGCCGATGTCGGCACTGCATGGCCATAACTTGGATACGCTTGAGCACTTAGTCGCAGATTTTTTGCCTGAGAGCGAGCATTTCTTTCCAGAAGATCAAATCACTGATCGCTCCAGCCGCTTCTTAGCTGCTGAACTGGTGCGTGAAAAAATCATGCGCCAATTGGGTGCTGAGCTGCCGTATCAAATTACTGTTGAAATTGAAGAATTTAAGCAAGATGGACGTATTTTGCATATCCATGCGCTGATTCTAGTTGAGCGCGATGGTCAGAAAAGAATCATTATTGGCGATAAAGGCGAGCGCATTAAGCGTATTGGTCAAGAAGCCCGTAAAGATATGGAAACCATGTTTGGCTCCAAGATCATGCTCAACTTATGGGTTAAAGTGAAAGGCGGCTGGTCTGATGATGAGCGCGCCTTGCGTTCATTGGGTTATCAAGAATATTGAAACCTGCAGGGCACGTGCTCTGTCCTAGAGTACGTGTCTTTTAGAGGCTGAATTATGCAGTCGTCGTTAGCGTTTATTTTGCACAGCCGCCCGTATAAAGAAACCAGCGCATTAATGGATGTATTTACCCCAGAAGGGCGCTTGCGCGCGGTTTTGCGCGGGGCACGCGGCAAGCTGGGCAGTGTCGCACGACCATTTTCTGTGCTGGATGTTGAACTGCGTGGGCGCAGTGAATTAAAAACCATCAGCCGTATCGAACCCGCCGGCGAGTTTAATTTCTTGCAAGGGCAGGCGCTGTTTTGTGCTCTGTACCTCAATGAATTGTTGCTGCGCTTGCTGCCCCTAAATGATCCACAGCCGTTATTGTTTGAGCATTATGGCTTAACTGTGCAAGGTTTAGCGCATGCGTTGCCGGTTGAGCCCTTGCTGCGTACCTTTGAATGGCGCTTACTTGAACAGCTGGGTTATGGCTTTTCCTTTGAAATGGATGTCGCAGGGCAGGCATTGGATGCGCAAATGTTGTATCGTCTGTTACCTGAAAACGGCTTTGAAGCAGTGTCGCAATTTCGTCCAGGTGTGTTTTTAGGCGCAGATATCTTAGCGTTGACATCAACTGATTGGCAGCAGCCGAGTGTTTTACATACGGCCAAGCGTTTGATGCGTCAGGCACTGGCGGCACATTTAGGTGGACGTCCATTAATGAGTCGTGAATTATTTTTAGCACAAAAGGGGTCTGTGTCATGAATTTGAATAAGCGTATTTTGTTGGGCGTTAATATTGATCATATTGCTACTGTGCGTGAGGCGCGTGGCACACGCTACCCTGATCCTGTTAAGGCTGCGCTGGATGCCGAGCAAGCAGGGGCGGACGGCATTACCGTACATTTGCGTGAAGATCGCCGCCATATTCAGGAGCGTGATATACGTTTGCTGCGAGAGGTGATGCAGACGCCGATGAATTTTGAAATGGGTGTCACCGAAGCGATGTTGCGACTTGCTGAAGAGATTCGCCCTGAGCATGTGTGCCTTGTGCCAGAAACCCGTGAGGAACTGACCACCGAGGGCGGTTTAGATGTGACTGCTCAGGAAGCACGCATTGCTGCTGCGGTAGAGCGTTTGCAGGTGGTGGGTTGTGATGTGTCGCTATTTGTTGATGCCGATGAGCAGCAAATTTTAGCTGCTAAGCGGGTTGGTGCGACCACCATTGAGTTGCATACCGGTCATTATGCTGATGCAGTCAACGCAGCTGAACATGCTGTGCAGTTGGAGATTATTCGTAAGGCTGCGGCCTTTGCCTTAAAACAGGGTTTAGTGGTCAACGCCGGGCATGGTTTGCACTACCATAATGTTGAGCCGATTGCTGCGATTGCAGGCATTAATGAGCTTAATATCGGCCATGCGATTATTGCGCATGCGTTGTTTGTCGGCTTTTCCGCTGCAGTTGCTGAGATGAAGGCCTTGATTGTCGCTGCAGCTGCACGCGGTTAAATCGTTAGCGGATTATTTACTGGTACTGCAGTAACTGTTTAGAGTCTGACAGGCTAAGTAGAGGCTCGGTCAGCATCACGCACACAGGCTAAATGCTATCGAGTTGTGAGACAGGAAAAGTCGTGCTGCAGGCCTCATCCTTGCGTTTAATAATCGATATAAAATGAACTATGCGTTTAGACGCTAACAATGTTGCGAGACAGTCGTGAGGGAGTATTGAGTTGGAAATTTTAGCAAGCGTATTGTCGTTCGCCGCGCTCGTTGGAGCTTGGTTGTATGCGGTTAAGCAACTGCCAACAGTGCATGTGGCCTTGCGTCACGCACTCGGTGCTATCGTGGGTCTTGTTGCAATGTTTATAGTTGTTTTGACCTTTGTTTTTATTGGTGTTTTCGCTCCGCAAGGACAAAGTTCTGCAGCATTAGACAGCCCAATTGATTCGTTCGCAGTCGTGGATAATGACGCTCATACATACCCATTTCATCGCGTTATTTAAAGCATAGGAGTAGGCGCTTGTGCCCGCGATTACAGGCCGTGGGCATAAATGCCCACCCTGCCGTTTATTGCGGATTTGCGGTGCGTCTGCAGTACCGTAGGGCGGGCACTTGTGCCCGCGATTTAATCAATACAATGCGCCACGCAAAAACATAGCAGCCGCAAGCCCGCATTGCCCCTACAGGTGATGGCTTATGCCATTTCAGGCCCTTCAGCGCTATGTTGCTGTTGCAGCCAGAGTCTTGCGTAGTAACCGTCGTGTGCCAGCAGCGCGTTGTGGCTGCCACTTTCGACAATCTCACCTTGATCCATGACTAAAATAGTATCGGCGTCACGCACGGTCGATAAACGGTGTGCGATCACCAGCGTCGTTCGCTGACGACTGACTTCGTTCAACGCATCCAAAATCGCCTGTTCAGAAATAGAGTCCAGCGATGAGGTGGCTTCATCAAGAATCAGAAGCGGTGGGTTTTTCAGCAGCACTCGGGCAATGGCAACCCGTTGTTTTTCACCGCCAGATAATTTCAGTCCACGTTCACCCACTTTGGTGTCATAGCCATCAGGCAGATTACTGATGAACTCTTCTAGGTGCGCCTGCTGGGCAGCATGATGGACTTCAGCCTGGCTAGCGCCGGGACGACCGTAGGCTAGATTGTTGTACAAGGTGTCGTTAAATAGCACGGTATCTTGCGGCACAACACCGATGGCCGTGCGCAGGCTGTCTTGTGTGATATGCCGTAAATCCTGACCGTCGATGCGGATACTGCCACTGTCCACATCATAAAAACGAAATAGCAACCGTGCTAACGTTGATTTGCCAGCACCGCTCGAGCCAACGACCGCCACAGTATGGCCGGCTGGTATGGTGATATTCACACCCTTTAGAATGGCCCGTTGCGGCTGGTAGCTGAAGTGCACATCGCAAAATTGTATTGCACCGTTAGTAACCGTCAGCGCTTTAGCATCATCAGCATCTTCAATCGCCGGTTTATCACCGAGCAGGGCGAACAGGCGCTCGACATTGACCAGCGACTGACGAATCTCACGGTAGACAAAACCCAATGCGTTCAGCGGAATAAACAACTGGATCAGGTAGGCGTTGACCATGGTGAAATCCCCCAGTGTCATTTGCCCGCTGGCAACTTCACTTACCGCCATGGCCATGATAACAATCAGTGAGGTACCGATAATAAATGCTTGGCCGGTATTGAGTGCTGCCATGGACAAGCGGTTTTTTAGCCGCGCTTGCTCCCACAGTTTAAGATCTTCATCGTACTGCTCGGCTTCAAAGCGTTCGTTGTTGAAGTACTTAACGGTTTCGTAGTTGAGTAAGCTGTCGATTGCGCGCGAGTTGGACTGATTATCGCGGCTGTTAGCTTCACGCACAAAAGCGGTACGCCATTCGGTGACGCGAATTGAAAACACCACAAATACAATGACCGATACCAGTATGGCGAGCACGTAGCTGACGTTAAAGGCGACCAATAAAATGCCTGTGACCATGACGATTTCAAGCAGTGTCGGTACGATATTAAACAAAGTAAAACGCAGCAGAAAACTGATGCCATTGGTGCCGCGCTCGATGTCGCGCGCTAAACCACCGGTTTTACGATCCAGATGAAAGGCCAGCTCACGGTTGTGCAAATGACGAAAGACGCGCAGTGACACTCGCCGCATGGCGCGCTCAGCAACTCGAGCGAAGATGGCATCGCGCATCTCGCTAAATAGTGTGCTACCAAAGCGTAGCGCACCATAGGCCAAAACCAACATAAACGGAAACCATAGCAGCATGTCAGCACCGCGATTTTGGTCTAGGTAGTCGATAATGTATTTGAGGGCAATTGGTGTCGATACCGTGGCGACTTTAGCGAGGATTAGCATAGTGACTGCTAAGACTACTCGGCCTCGGAATTCAGCGAGGTAGGGCCATAGGCCGGCAATGATTTTCCAGTTGGGTTTGTGTTGCTCTGGGTAGTTATTATCGCTGGAAGGGCGCACAGATGTTCCTTTTTAGTCACAAAACAACGAGGCGTCGTATACAACGCCTAGATGGCTGGGTTCATAGCATCAAGTAGTTTACCGTAGCGGCTAGCAAAGAAACGCAATTTCAGCCCTAGGCTGTCAAGGCATGCCTTATTCTGTGTTATTACGTGCAAAAACCTGAGCAGGCACAAGAAGGTGCATTGTGATTTTCGGTCCATGGCTTATACGCTGTAAATGCACAAGGGCGGATATGAAAATACCCGCCCTTGTCTGCTGCACTACTCAAATCGAGCTGTTATGGCCAGCTTCTACGAGGCGTGCTTGAGCCCTGGGTTGTTTTGTTTTGGCTTGGAGTGGGATGCAGCATGTCCTCTGGGCGCACCCATTGGCTAAATTGCTCATCAGTCACTAGGCCTAATTCAATGGCTGCTGCGCGCAGCGTGAGGTTTTCTTCGTAGGCTTTTTTAGCGATTTCTGCTGCATTGTCGTAACCGATATGGCGATTCAATGCGGTCACCAGCATTAAACCATTTTCTAGGTGATCGGCCATTTGTTGCTCATTGGCCTGCATACCTTCGATGCAATGCTCTTGAAAGTTGCGGCAGCCATCGGCCATTAACTCAATGGATTCAAGAATGTTGTGAATAATAACTGGCTTAAATACGTTGAGCTGTAGGTGGCCGTGGCTAGCAGCGATATTGATGGTGACATCATTGCCCATGACTTGGCAGGCCAGCATCGACAGTGCTTCACACTGCGTTGGGTTGACTTTGCCAGGCATAATTGAACTACCAGGTTCGTTAGCCGGTAACAGCACTTCAGCAAAACCTGCTCGCGGTCCTGAACCGAGTAGGCGTAGGTCATTGGCGATTTTCATCAATGCCACTGCCAGCGTTTTTAAACCACCGGATAAGCTGACTAATGGCTCGTGGCCGGCTAATGCAGCAAATTTGTTGGGTGCAGAGGTTAGCTGCAGTTTGGTTGCAGAGGCCAGTTCATGAGCAATATTTTCGGCAAAATTAGCATTGGCATTGAGGCCTGTACCCACTGCTGTACCACCTTGGGCAAGCTCAGCAACAGCGGGCAAAGTTGCTTGAATGGCGCGCGTAGCGTAATCCAGCTGGGCAACAAAGGCTGAGAGTTCTTGGCCAAAGGTTACAGGCGTGGCATCCATCATATGGGTGCGGCCTGTTTTGACTAAATCAGCATAATGCTCGGCTTTTTCATTGATACCATCACGCAGTATTTTTACAGCTGGGAATAAGTCATGCTCAATCGCTTGCAGTGCCGCAATGTGCATCGCGGTTGGGAAACAGTCATTTGAGCTTTGCGCGCGGTTTACATGGTCATTAGGGTGAACGGGTGACTTACCGCCACGGCCTTGGCCTGCAATTTCATTGGCGCGGCCAGCAATGACTTCATTGACGTTCATATTGCTTTGCGTGCCACTGCCAGTTTGCCAAACCGCTAAAGGAAAGTGCTCATTGAGTTGACCGCTAATTACTTCATCAGCGGCTTGCTCGATCAGCGCAGCAATCTCTTCTGGCAGTTCACCTAAGCGAGCATTGACTCGTGCTGCGGCTTTTTTAACTTGAGCTAAGGCATGCACTACGGCCAGCGGCATTGGTTGAGAGCCAATTGCAAAATTTTGCTTAGAGCGCTGCGTTTGTGCCCCCCAGTAAGCGTTAGCGGGGACCTCAATGGCACCTAAACTGTCGGTTTCTGTACGGGACATAACAAATCTCCAGTGGTGTGGATGGGATGGATTAAAGCTCTTTTTTGCGTTTTTGTGCTTCAAGCTCAGCATTGCGCTGTTGCATTATTTTCAGCTTGTCTTCACTGATAGGCATTTTATCCGCTGTATCACGCAGCAGCAGTAGGCTGCCAGCAACTGAGCCAAACACCAGAGCAATTAATAACCAGATATACCAAGGCATAGAGAGCTCCAAAAACGCTCTAGGTGTGAAAGTGGCTCGCCTGCCTTTATGTGCAGATGAGTGTTTTAATCTGGGCCAACACAAACACAGCGGCTAATGACAGCAGATGTCAGTCCATGACACAGTTCATTTTGCTGCGCTGTGTTTGTGTCTCCAGCAATGTTAGTGGGAACTTCTCTGATCTAGGCTCTCCATTTCTATCCGAGATATAACACATCTCTAGTGTTGTGCTGGGAGCTAGTCGTCTTGTAGACGATCTGCTATTTGCATTTCGGCATTGTTTTTACGCATTAATTCTAGCTTGTGTTTATCGATCGGCATTTCATCTGCGCTATTGCGTAAACGCAGTAAGCCAGCAATAAGCGAACCAAACACGAGGATGATGATTAACCAAATATACCAAGACATGGCAACCTCCTAGAATGCTGAAGGTGAGGTGAGCTCTCACAATTATGATGCTATACCTTTATCAGCAAGATCGCCAGACAGTGAAAAAGGGGCCTATAGAATAATCTAAGTCTAGGGGCGCAGCATTCTGCTTGCCTTGAGTGGGTTTAAGAGCAGTTCTTTTTACTGCCAAAATCACAACAATAGCTAACTCGATGCGGTAGTTTGCCGAGAGGAAGGCTACAATGCTGCGGCATTTTATTGATACGAGGCCCCAGTCATGTCCAGTCCAATCGTTGTCGCCTTAGATTTTCCTAGTGCAGCCCAAGCTTTGACGCTTGCTGAGCGTCTAAACCCACAGCAGTGCCGTGTTAAAGTCGGTAAGGAGCTGTTCACCCGCAGTGGCCCGCATGTTGTAGAGCACCTGCAGGCATTGGGTTTTGAGGTGTTTCTTGATCTTAAATTTCATGATATTCCGAACACAACAGCGATGGCGGTCAAAGCAGCGGCTGAAATGGGTGTGTGGATGGTCAATGTGCATTGCTCTGGCGGCTTAAAAATGATGCAGGCGTGTCGTGAGGTGTTGGAGCAGCATGCAGGTGCTAAGCCGCTATTGATTGGCGTTACTGTGTTGACCAGCATGGAGCAATCTGATTTGGCTGGTCTTGGGCTAGATGTGACGCCTGAGCAGCAGGTGCTGCGTTTGGCTGGCATAGCTGAGCAAGCAGGCTTGGATGGCTTGGTTTGTTCCGCTCAAGAAGCGCGTGTTCTTAAGCAGCAGTGGCCAACAGGACAGCTGGTTACCCCTGGAATTCGCCCTGCAGGCAGCGCCCAAGATGACCAGAAACGCATTCTTACGCCCGCACAAGCAATGCAGGCGGGTTCGGATTATTTAGTCATTGGCCGCCCCATTACCCAAGCAGCTGATCCTGCACAAGCGTTAAGCAATATATTGGCAGAGCTGGGGTGAGTTTCTTTTGAACGTAGGTGAGTTTCTTGTAGAGTTTGCTTGGTGTTGTTTGGCTTAATGCGCACTGCGCTAAGTCTGTTTTTCCCTTAACGAGCCATCCGGAGTACGGTATGCACCGCACTTAACCACGCTCTGCATAACTTATTTCATATATGAGATAAGACCATAAGTTGGCTGTACTGATCATAGGTGTATTGCGCACTGCGCTAAGTCTGTTCTTCCCTTAACGAGCCCATCCGGGGCTCGATGCGGGCGCTACGCCATCCATGGCTTCGCTGGCCACAGACCCAGCACAGCACGCGTTGATCATTTGTATGGTTTACCGGATTTGCGTGAGTCTCTTTTTTCCCTGCGTGGCTAGCTTACTCATCATTTTTACAACTGCTGGCTAATAACGCATGAATAGAACATGAGCTTGTGCATGCAAACAGGGCTTTGCTTGTTTTGAGTTTATAGAAGACGTGAAAACAACTCCGCTGATCAACGAGTACTTCGGGGTTGGTGTGACAAGCGAAGCAGGGATGCGTAGCGCCGGAGTTGAACCCAGGATGGGTTCATCGACGGATAAACACCTGCCCCGGAGTACGGCATGCACCACGCTTAACCACGCTTTGCATAACCTATTTCATATAGTAGATAAGACCATAAGTTGGCTGTACGGATCATAGGTGCATTGCGCACTGTGCTAAGTCTGTTCTTCCCTTAACGAGCCCATCCAGGGCTCGATGCGGGCGCTACGCCATCCTTGGCTTCGCTGGCCACAGACCCAGCACAGCACGCGTTGATCATTTGTGTTGTTGGCTAGATTTACGTGAGTCTCTTTTTTCCCTGCGTGGCTAGCTTACTCATCATTTTTACAACTGCTGGCTAATAACGCATGAATAGAACATGAGCTTGTGCATGCAAACAGGGCTTTGCTTGTTTTGAGTTTATAGAAGACGTGAAAACAACTCCGCTGATCAACGAGTACTTCGGGGTTGGTGTGACAAGCGAAGCAGGGATGCGTAGCGCCGGAGTTGAACCCAGGATGGGTTCATCGACGGATAAACACCTGCCCCGGAGTACGGCATGCACCGCACTTACACGCTTTGCATAACCTATTTCATATAGTGGATAAGACCATAAGTTGGCTGTACGGATCATAGGTGCATTGCGCACTGTGCTAAGTCTGTTCTTCCCTTAACGAGCCCATCCAGGGCTCGATGCGGGCGCTACGCCATCCTTGGCTTCGCTGGCCACAGACCCAGCACAGCACGCGTTGATCATTTGTGTTGTTGGCCAGATTTGCGTGAGTCTCTTCTTTTTCTGCGCAGACGAACAGCCCTGAGTACGGCATGCACCGCACTGCTAGTGGCAATGTAAAACATACCTATGAGCCAGGCAAAACAATAAGACAGCTGTGCGGGTAATTAATCGACAGAACCGCACTTAGGCTAATCTGTTAAACTTACAAAAATTTAGCGTGATGATTGGCCATGAAATTTGTAATTAACGTCTTGTCTTCCAGCGCTGCGCCCTCTACCCGACGTGCCTTGCGTTTTGCCCAAGCGGTGCTAGCGGCAGGGCATGAGATTGTTCGGGTGTTTTTCTATCAAGACGGTGTTTTGAGCGCATCCAACAACCTTGTGGTTGCGCAAGATCAGCAGGATATTGCCCAGCAGTGGCAAGCTTTTATTGCTGAACATGAGTTAGATGCGGTGGTTTGCATTGCTGCCGCGTTACGCCGTGGCGTGCTTGATCAAGCCGAAGCACAACGCTTTGGGCGTGGTGCGGTGAATCTTGCTGAGGGCTATCAGTTGTCCGGGCTCGGTCAGTTGCATGATGGCTTACAGCAGGCCGATCGCTTGATCAGCTTTGGAGGTGAGTGATGGCCAAATCAGTCTTATTGATCAGTCGCCACGCACCCTGGGCTGGCGTCAGTGCTGCAGAAGCCCTAGACATTGCTTTAGCTGCCGGAGCCTTTGATTTGCCCTTGAGCATCTTGTTTATGGATGATGGCGTACTGCAATTGTTAGCGCAACAACAGCCGCAAACCCTTGAGCAAAAAGATCTGTCGGCCAATTTGCAAGCCTTGCCCATGTTCGGCATTGAGCAGTTGTATGTCGCGCAGCAGTGTTTAAGCCAGCGTGGTCTAGCGGATAGACCTTTAGCGCTGGCTGCGGATAAATTGGATGATCAGCAAATACAACAGCTTATTCGCCAACATGACTATGTGGTGACACTTTAATGACAACCTTACATATTTTAAATGCCTCACCAGCACTTACGGCACAACTGAGCAGTTGCTTGCGCGTGCTTTCTGCTGGTGATGGAATTGTTCTGTGCGGTGAAGCGGTGCAGGCCTTGCGCGCTGGCAGTGCAGCGGCTGAGCAATTGCGGGACTGTGATCGTGCGTTCCACTTATATGCGCTAGAGGAAGATGTGTCGGCACGAGCGGTTGATAGTGCTGATATGCCAGTATCCATGCTCGATTATCCGGCCTTTGTTGCATTGTGCGTTGATTACCCGCGGGTCATCAGTTGGACATGAGAGCAGATAAACTAATTATTGATGGGCGTGAAATTGCGCTCGATCAAGATGCCTGCCTGTGTAATTTAGCGGATTGGTCGCCGCAAGTGGCACATGCGCTGGCTGAGCGTGAAGGCATCGAATTAAGCGATGCGCATTGGGAAATTCTCTATCTGCTGCAGCAGTTTTACGCTCAATTTCAGTTATCACCTGCCAGCCGCGCTTTGGTTAAGTATGTCGCTCTTAACTTGGGTAAAGAGAAAGGTAACAGTCTCTATCTCAATGGTCTGTTTAACGGCATGCCTGCCAAGCTGGCCGCGCGTCTGGCCGGCTTACCAAAACCCGCTAATTGCTTTTAAAAGATAGACTTGCGCTCAATCTTGATCTATATCAAGTTGCGTTAATGCCTAGCGCGGCTAAACCACGTATGCTGCATCCAAACTAAAAATGTTAGCGGTTTGGAGTGCTGTGATGAGCGAATCTAAGGAACACCCTTTTGCCCCTTTTGTGCGTATTTTAGGAAAAGGGCAAAAAGGCTCACGTGGTCTAACAGGCGATGAAGCTTATCAAGCGATGGGTATGTTGCTCGATGGCCAAGTCGAAGACACGCAGCTCGGTGCTTTTTTAATGCTCTTGCGTTTTAAAGAAGAAACACCAGAAGAGCTGGCCGGCTTTACTCGTGCGGTACGTGAGCGGGTGAGGGCACCGGCGATCACAGTTGATATTGATTGGCCAGCGTACGCAGGTAAGCGCCGCCAGTTACCTTGGTTTATGTTGGCTGCCAAAGCCCTAGCTAATAATGGTATTCGCATTTTGCTGCACGGCGGAGGACGTCATACGGCTGGGCGCATGTATGCCGAAGATGTTCTTGACGCCTTAGCCATTGCTTCGTGTACCTCTTGGCATGACGTGGCTGAACAGATTGAAAGTCAAAATATTGCTTTTATACCCTTGAGCGTGTGGATGCCACGCTTGCAGCGCATGATCGATTTGCGCAGCACTTTAGGCTTGCGCTCACCCGTGCATTCATTGGCGCGCTTACTTAATCCATTGTCAGCAACGTGTGGCCTGCAGAGTGTTTTTCATCCAGGTTATCAGCAGGTGCACCAGCAAGCCAACGTCATTCTCGGCGATCATGCTTTAGTGATCAAAGGTGATGGTGGGGAAATTGAAGTACGTCCCGATGTCACTGACCAGCTGCTAGGCGCAGCGGATGGACATGCATGGAGCGAAGAGTGGCCTGCACAAATTGGCCGTCAGGTGAAAGCGCCCACTTTAGAGCTGGAGCGCTTATTAGCCGTCTGGCAGGGTGATGAACAGGACTTATATGGCGAACAAGCCATCCTCGCGACTATGGCTTTAGCTTTGCGTGGTTTAGCTCGTGATCGTGAGGAAGCGTTTAGTCAGGCTGCACAGATGTGGGAAAATCGTCATTTAAACTAAAGGCATGTAGCGGTGCCAAGGATCGAAATCGGCTTGCACCGCTATTTTTGCTTAAGTGAATCAATTAGCCGCCTAAGTAAGCCTGACGCACCGCCTCATTGCTGAGTAAGTTGTCACCGGTATCCTCTAGAACAATGCGACCGTGTTCCATCACATAACCGCGGTCCGCCAGTTTTAACGCTTGGTTGGCGTTCTGCTCAACTAAGAACACTGTCACGCCAGCGCTGCGCAGCTGTTCTAGAATTTTGAAAATCTGCTGGATAATGATCGGTGCAAGACCCAGCGATGGCTCATCAAGCAACAATAAGCGCGGCTCACTCATCAAGGCGCGGCCAATCGCCAGCATCTGCTGTTCGCCACCGCTCATGGTGCCAGCGCGCTGCTGAAAACGCTCATGCAAGCGTGGGAAGAGTGACAGTACGCGATCTAAACGCTCGTTCTGTACATGCTTGTCATCACAGAAGAAAGCGCCCATGGCGAGGTTCTCTTCCACGGTTAAACGTGAAAATACGCGCCGACCTTCCGGCACAATCGCCATACCCATGCGCATAATTTGCGCAGTCGTTTTACCACGCAACGGTTGACCTTCGTAAATGATATCGCCAGTGGCGGCTTGCGGATCGCCACACAAGGTCATCATCAGGGTGGTTTTGCCGGCGCCATTGGCACCAATCAAGGTGACAATTTCACCACGGTTTACTTGAATCGAAACGTCATGCAGTGCCTGAATTTTTCCGTAAAAGGTGCATACATTGTTCATCACCAGCATGTTTATTCCTCACCCAGATAAGCTTTAATCACCGCAGGGTTATTACGCACGTGTTCGGGCGTTCCAGCGGCTAAGGGGGTGCCCTGATTGATCACGGTGATGTGGTCAGAAATATCCATAACCAGTTTCATATCATGCTCAATCAATAAAACACTGATGCCATAGTTGTCGCGTAAATCATTAATCAGCTGCTTAAGGCCATCGGTTTCGCTGGGGTTTAAGCCCGCGGCCGGCTCATCAAGCATTAACAGTGAAGGGCGAGTTACCATGCAGCGGGCAATTTCGAGGCGACGTTGTTGGCCGTAGGCGAGTGTGCCCGCTTCACGGTTGGCATCATCGAGAAGCCCGACTTTTTTTAGCCAATAGGCAGCATTATCCAGTGCCTCTTGTTCAGCATTGCGATAACTGCGGGTTTTAAATAAGCCAGCGAGCAAGCTGTTGTTGAGATGCTGATGCTGCGCTACCAGTAGATTTTCTAGCACGGTCATGTCTTTAAATAGACGTACATGTTGGAAGGTACGAATCATGCCTTTGCGCGCAATTTTAAAGCCAGGCATGCCTTGGATTTCTTCGCCAGCAAAGAGAATTTTACCGCTAGTGGGCTGATAAAAACCGGTTAAGCAGTTAAATACGGTGGTTTTTCCTGCACCGTTAGGACCGATCATTGAAACAATCTGACCCTGTTTAATACTCAGGCCGACACCGTTCACGGCTAATAAACCGCCAAAGCGCATGGTTAAGTCAGAGACTTCTAAAATATTTTTACTCATTGTTGTAACTCTAGATGCGGACGCTTCATCGGTAGCAAGCCTTGCGGTCGCCAAATCATCATTAAGACCATCATCAAGCCGAATAGCAGCATGCGGTATTCATTAAACTCACGGGCCATTTCTGGTAGTACTGTCATCACAATAGCGGCGAGAATAACGCCGATTTGTGAGCCCATACCACCGAGCACCACAATGGCTAAAATGATCGCCGACTCAATAAATGTAAATGACTCAGGGCTGATAAAACCTTGTCGCGCAGCAAAAAAGCTGCCGGCAAAACCGGCAAAGGTAGCACCAATGGTGAAGGCGCTGAGCTTAATATTGGTGGGGTTCATGCCCAAGGCACGGCAAGCAATTTCATCTTCGCGCATGGCTTCCCAGGCCCGACCAATCGGCATGCGGATTAACCGGTTAATCACAAATACGGTGATCAAAACTAGAACCAGCGCCAGCAAATAGAGAAACATCACGCGGTGCGTTGAGTTAAAGGCAATGCCGAAAAACTCATGAAAGGTTTGTGTGCCTTCACTGGCGCGGCGACTGAACTCTAAATTAAACAGTGTTGGTTTTGGAATATTGCCAATGCCACGTGGGCCGCCAGTCAATTCGGTAAAGTTATTCAGTAAGATGCGGATGATCTCACCGAAGCCTAAGGTGACAATGGCTAGATAGTCTCCGCGCAGCCGTAACACTGGGAAGCCTAATATAAAACCAAAAAACGCCGCCATAATCCCTGCAGCGACTAAGCCTGTCCAAAAGCCCACACCAAAATACATTGCTAACATGGCGTAGGTGTAAGCACCCACTGCGTAGAAGCCAACGTAACCCAGATCCAGCAAGCCAGCTAAGCCGACCACAATGTTCAGACCTAAACCCAGCATCACATAGATCAGTACCAAGGTTGCCAAGTCAATTTGGCTGCGCGAACCGAGGAATGGAAAAATCAGTGCTGCTGCTATAATAAAGCACCACAGCAGGCGTTGAATAAACTGGCGCTGGCTGATTTCACGCAGGCCCGCAGACAGGGTGGGTTTGGGCATCAACCCAAGTACGCGTTCGACTTGATCACGAAACAGGTTATAGAAAAAGATCAGTGCGCTGGCGGCAAAAATCTTCCACAGTACCGCAGGCTCAGCGCCAACTAAGGTCAACTCAGTACCCACTTGAGTTAAGCGCACACCTAACAGTACGGCGCTTAAAACGAGTACAACAACTGCAGAAATAATGGCTGATTTAATATATAAACGCATCACACTTTCTCCACTTCTGGGCGGCCTAAAATACCGGTCGGGCGAAATAGGAGAATCAGAATTAACAGTGCAAAGGCCACAGCGTCTTTATACTGGCTGCTCAAATAACCAGAGGTCATGGCTTCAGTAACGCCCAGCACCAAACCACCGAGCACTGCACCAGGGATACTGCCAATGCCACCTAGAACAGCAGCAGTAAAGGCTTTTAAACCAGCCATAAAACCGATGTAAGGATTGACCACGCCGTAATACAAACTCAACAGCACGCCTGCAACAGCGGCCAGTACTGCACCGATGACAAAGGTGATACCAATAATGGCGTTACTGTTGATGCCTAGCAAACCAGTCATTTTGATGTCTTCAGAGCAGGCGCGGCACGCGCGTCCGGTGCGTGAGCGGGAAATAAAAATACTCAGCGCAATCATGGCGACCAGGGTGGTCACAAAAATAATAATTTGCATATACGACAAGCTGGCATAGAAGCTGTCTTCAGCACCAATGGTAATACCACCTGTGACAAGGCTGGGCATGGCAACATCGCGCGCACCTTGGGCAATACGCACAAAGTTTTGCAGCAGGATCGACATACCAATGGCAGAAATCAGAGGGATTAAGCGATGACTGCCACGCAGTGGGCGATAGGCAATACGTTCAATACTGTAGCCGTAGGCACTGGTGACGATAATACTCAATGCAAATGCGCCTAAAATCATCAGCGGGAGACTTTCTAGGCCAAGCATTGCCAAGCCGGTCAGTGCAATAAATGTGACATAACTGCCGATCATATACACTTCGCCGTGCGCGAAGTTGATCATGCCAATAATGCCGTAAACCATAGTGTAGCCAATGGCGATCAGGGCATAAGTACTGCCCACAGTAAGGCCATTAAGTAGTTGTTGTAGGAAATAAAAAAACGCTTCGTTCATAAAAGTATCCGGCAAACACAACAGCCTCGCACATCTACTGAGTAAACGGCGAGGCTTGAGACAGTTAAATTACTCGGTTAGAGCTGTTTTGCTGCCGTCTGCATGCCACTCGTAAACAACAAAGCTGAAGTTTTTCAAATCACCTTTGTCATCAAACTCAAGCACACCGGTTGGCGTATCAAAGCTGTTGCTACGCAGTGCATCAGCAACTTCAAATGGGTCTTGCGACTTGCTGATCACCATCGCATCAGCCATCACCTGTACCGCTGCATACGCAGGGAATACAAAGGCGCCGCGAGGGTCTTGATTTTTCGCTTTAAAGGCTTCAACTAAGTGCGCGTTTTTCGGATCTTCATCAAAGGCTTTGGGCAGGGTGACTAACATGCCTTCTGATGCATCACCGGCAATCGCAGAAATGTCGCTATTACCGACACCTTCTGGGCCCATAAAGCGCGCACTAAAGTTGTTTTCAGCGGATTGACGCAGCAGCATGCCCATTTCTGGGTGGTAACCGCCGAAGTAAACAAAGTCGACATCTTCTTTCTTCATTTTTGCAATGAGTGCAGAAAAGTCTTTATCGCCTGCGGTTATACCTTCAAATAAAGCCACTGGAATATTTGCAGCATCGAGCGCTTCTTTAACGGCTGTGGCAATGCCTTCACCGTATTGTTGCTTGTCATGTAGTACGGCAGCACGCTTAGGCTTGAGTTGCTCAACTACGTATTTACCGGCGGTCGGTCCTTGCATGGTATCAAGGCCAATAGTGCGGAAAATCAGTGTATGGCCTTTTTGGGTCAGCTCAGGAGTGGTGGAAGCGGCGGTAATCATCATGATACCTTCTTCCTCATAAATATCTGCGGCCGGTTGACTTGAGCCAGAGCACAGATGACCTACGACAAAGCGAATCTCGTCATTGATAATTTTATTGGCGACGGCAACCGCTTGCTTTGGGTCGCAGGCATCATCATAGGTGACGGCTTCGAGCATGCTGCCATTGACACCACCAGCCTTGTTGATTTGCTCAATGGCCATTAAAGCACCCATCGACTGCATATCACCATACTGAGCAACGGGGCCAGTAACGGGGCCGGCGAGGGCAATTTTAATAGGCTCTGCCGCCAGTGAGTAGCTAGCAACGCCAGCTAAAGCCATAGCAGCGAATAGTTTGCTGATACGTTGAGTTGTTTTGCTCATAAAATCGGCACCTTTTAATAGTTTTATTATGGTTCCGTCTCTTAACGATGATTAAGGGATGGACTGCAGCGGGTCTCAGTGTAGAGAACTTCGGCCTTCAGGGGAACTGTGTAATATAGGCATTAAGTCGTTATTTGTGCGAGAAGCGTTGATTGTTTGTGCATTTTTAATAAAGAAACGCGAGACAGCAACTGCTGACTCACGGGTCAGGAATTGTGACTTCTATGTATGAAACTAAGCATCAGGCTATTTTACCGAAAACACAGTTTTATAAGCGCATTATTGGCCATTGTATTATCGCGTTGTTGTTGATTGCTGGCTCGGTGTGTATCGGCGTATTAGGCTTTATGTTTTTTGAAGGTATGGCGTGGCACGATGCTTTGATGCATGCGCTTTTTTTACTGGCTGGTTTAGGCACTATCACTGTGCCAGTCAGTGTCTCAGGGAAGCTGTTTCTGGCTGTGTATGGATTATATGCTGGGTTGGTGTTTGTCGCTGCGCTGGGTGTGATCTTTGCGCCGGTAGCGCATCGGATTTTGCACACCTTTCACTTGGATGCAGATAAGTAGCGGGAGAGTATGGCCTGCAACGCACAAGAGCATGAGGTGCGCTGCAGGTAAGGAGAAGCAGTTAAACCGTGCGCGAGAATTCGCCACGTTGTTTAACGCCTAAATAGGCATCAAATGCCATCGCAACACTGCGCATCATCAAGTTACCTTGATCTAGCAGCACAATGGCTTCATCGCTGATAGTCACTAAGCCATCTTCAACCTGTTCTTGCAGCATGCTCAGGGCATCAGCAAAATATTCGTTAAAGTTAATCGCATGTTGCTGCTCGATCGCGGCAATATCAATGCGGTTATGGCACATTAACTCGCTGATTACGTCGCGGCGTAAACGGTCATCTGCATTCAACTGATAGCCGCGGTGTAGCGGTAACTCACCTTTGTTCAAATACGCATAATATTGCGACAGCTCTTTTACGTTTTGGCTGTAGGTGTCACCGATTTTACCGATAGAAGAAACACCCAGCCCGATCAGGTCGCAGTCAGCATGGGTTGAGTAGCCTTGGAAATTGCGCTGCAGCGTATCATTGATGCGCGCTTTCGCCAGTTCATCTTCTGGCAGGGCAAAGTGATCCATACCGATATACACATAGCCGGCGCTGCACAGTTTGCGAATGGTCAGTTCGAGCAACTCGAGCTTACGCTCTGGCGGTGGCATATCTTCAGGACGAATCAGACGCTGGGCACGTACCAGTTTAGGCAGATGAGCATAGCTGTACGCGGCAATGCGGTCAGGACGCATTGCAATGATTTTATCCAGCGTGGTGGTAAAACTTTCAACCGTTTGTAGTGGTAGGCCGTAAATTAAATCAACGCTGATCGAGCGGAACTCTGCCGTCCGCGCTGCATCCATAAGCACTTGAACTTGCTCATCGCTTTGAATGCGGTTGACGGCTTGTTGTACCTTAGGGTCAAAGTCTTGCACGCCAAAGCTAACGCGATTAAAACCAAGGTCACGCAGCTGCTTGACTTGCTCAGGTGTGATGGTACGCGGGTCGATTTCTAAAGAAAACTGCCGCTGCTCACTCATGTCCAAGTTAAATGCGCTGTGCAATGTATCCATTAAATCAGTCAGTTGTTCTTGAGTTAAATAGGTGGGTGTGCCACCACCAAGGTGCAACTGAGTTACGCTACGCTTTTTGTCAAACAAGCTGGCCTGTAGGTGGATTTCTTTCTTTAAATACTCTAGGTATTCCACTGCACGGCTGGTTTTTTGCGTGATAATCTTATTGCATGCGCAGTAATAGCAAAGGCTCTGACAAAAAGGTATATGGATATAAATCGATAAGGACTTAGGGTTCGCTTGTGTGTTACTGATTTCAGCTGCTTGGCAGTAATTATCAGTAGCGAACGCCGTATGAAATTGTGGCGCTGTGGGGTATGAAGTGTATCGTGGACCTGGGCGGTCGTATTTTTCCACAAGTGCTCGATTAAAGCTTGGCATTTGCTCCATTGGCCAGACCCCTATTTATAGACGAATTAAGATCAATTTTGCTGATCGTTAGTTAATGGCGCTAGACTACCCTAACTGCGCTGACTTGCGGCAAAAGACCTACAAGATCTTGATTTAGGGCAATTTTCACGACTGGGCGAAATAATAAGTAGCCATGCAAAGATTATTTATGAAAAACAAACGTATCAAGTGGAGCCTGGTTGGTTTAATTCTGTTGCTAAGCGGGTGTCACAGCTTGCCCAGTTTAGAGGGGCGCACGCAGTCGGCTGCCTATACAAAAGAGCAGGTAGCAGACACCTATTTTGCTAAAGCGTTAGCTCCACTTGAGGCCAAGCATGGTATCAAAAAAAGTGGGATTTTTCCGCTAATAGAAGCCGATGAGGCGTTTGCGGCACGCATGATGCTGGCCAAGCATGCGCAGCGCAGCTTAGATGTTCAATATTATATCTGGCGACGTGATATGACGGGCACCATGCTCTTTGAGGCGCTGCATGAAGCGGCTGATCGTGGTGTGCGCGTGCGTTTGTTGCTTGATGATAATAATACCAATGGTTCCGACCCTATTTTGGCTGGTCTAAATAAGCATGAAAGCATTGAAGTGCGCTTGTTTAACCCTTTTATGCTGCGTAAACCACGCTGGTGGGGGTTCCTAACTGATTTTGATCGCCTAAACAGACGTATGCATAACAAGTCATTCACCGCGGATAATTCGCTAACCATTATTGGTGGGCGCAACATTGGTGATGAGTATTTTGGTGCTACTGACGATGTCTTGTTTGCTGATTTGGATATCTTAAGCGTGGGAGCTGCGGTGCGAGATGTCTCCCATGATTTTGATAAATACTGGCACAGTGCATCCTCTTATCCGCTGGAGCGCGTTGTTACTAGCAGCAACGCAATGACCTTAGACGAGTTGCGCCAGCAATCAGAACGAATTGCGGCCAGTGCTGACGCGCAGCAATATGTTGAATCGCTGCGTGAGTCTGACTTTATTCGACAAATTGAGCAGCGCAACATTGATTTTGAGTGGCTCAAAGTGCGCATGGTCAGCGATGATCCGCGCAAGGGTCTGGGTAATGCTGAAAAAGAATCGCTGATGATTCAGCAGTTTCAGGACATTATAGGGAACCCCAAAGTCGATGTTGAGTTGGTTTCTCCCTACTTTGTACCAACCGAGGCGGGTGTTGACGCTTTTGCGTGGTTGGTGCGTAAAGGTGTTGAGGTAAAAGTGCTGACCAATTCATTGTCAGCCACTGACGTGACAGCTGTGCATGGCGGCTATGCTAAGCGCCGCAAAGCCTTGCTAGAGTCGGGCGTGATCTTGTATGAGATGCAGCGTCATCCAGCACAAGTTAAGCTCGCGAAGCGAAAAAAACGCTTTAGGAGCCTCTGAATAACTCCCCACTTTTTGCGATAATAGCCGCATCGACCTTTTTTTTGCCCAGTGAGCCGAATCATGAGCCAACTGACCTTTGCCGAAGCAGAGTACCAGAACAAAAAGCGTAAGACGCGTCGTGAGATTTTCTTGGAAAAAATGGATGCCATTATTCCTTGGAAGCGCTTGGAGAATCGCGCCGCTAAGCATTACCCAAAAGGTGAAATGGGGCGTCCCCCTTATCCGCTCAGTGTGATGCTGCGTGTGCATTGCTTGCAGTTGTTCTACAACCTTAGCGATCCTGCTCTGGAAGATTCGCTGTATGAAATTGAATCAATACGCCGCTTTGCAGGATTGCGTTTGTCAGACAATATTCCTGATGAAACAACGATTTTAAACTTCCGTCACTTCCTTGAAAAGCATGGGCTGGGCAAGCTATTTCTGAAGGAAATTAACAAGCACTTGCAGCATCAAGGCTTGCTGTTTCGCGAAGGCACCATTGTGGATGCCAGCATTATTTCCGCACCGAGCTCAACGAAAAATCAAAGCCGCAAGCGCGACCCAGAAATGCATTCCAGCAAGAAAGGCAACCAATGGCACTTTGGCATGAAGATGCATATCGGCGTGGATGATGTCACAGGTATGATTCATAGCGTGGAAAGTACGGCTGCCAATGTGCACGACGTAACCATGACTGCAAGCCTTCTACATGGCGAAGAAAAGCGTGTATTTGGTGATGCTGGATACCTAGGTGTTGAAAAACGCAGGGAAAACAAAGAGCGCAAAAATCTTGCCTGGCTGATCAGTGCTCGAATCAGTAAGCGTAAAACCATGACCGAAAATGAGCAGGAAATTGAAAAAATGAAAGCCAAGCTACGCGCTAAAGTTGAGCATCCGTTTCGCTACATCAAGTGCGTATTTGGCTATAACAAAGTCCGTTACAAAGGGCTTGATAAAAACCATAACCGTTTATGCCTGCTAGCAGGACTAACGAACCTCATGATCAGCAGAAAATACTTGCTGGCTTAGGGTTAGTGCGCCCTTAATCCGCCAAAACGGCGAATTAAGGGCTAAAAGAGGTGGTTTTACCTCGAAAACGGCCTTTTTTAGCTGTTTTTTTGAGTTTTCGAGTCATTTTCTGAAAAGCTCAATAATAAGCTGAGATTTTCAGAGGCTCCTTTATGGGCAGTTCTGGGTCAAGTTTGCATGCAAAAACCTTCTCAGTAGATCGCCAACATGTTTTTATCGGTTCTTTTAATTTTGATCCACGTTCGGCGAATTTAAATACTGAATTAGGCTTTGTGATTGATAGCCCACGTTTGGCACGACGTATTAATCAGGCGTTTTATGATGACATCCCTGCGCATGCATACCAGGTTAAATTAACCGAGACGGGTCGAATGTATTGGACTGAGCAACGCGCTGAAGGTGTGCATACTTATACCTCAGAACCCAACAGCAGTGTCTGGCGCAGGATCGCTGCGCGCCTGTATTCTTGGCTGCCAATTGAAGGATTGTTGTAAAACTGCAAATTCTCTGCCGGATTGGATGGATATTTCTGTTCGACACCTCTAGAATGCATGCCCTTGATTCTAGGGTCGGTAATGTCTGGCCACGTCTATTCAACGAGGAATAACCATGCAAGTTTCCGTAGAAAACACTTCCGCCCTTGAGCGTAAAATGACCATTGGCGTTCCTGCTGAGCGCATTGAAAATGAAGTGAATAAGCGTCTTCAGCAAACAGCTAAGCGTGCCAAAGTATCAGGTTTTAGACCTGGTAAGGTGCCAATGAGCATCATTCGTCAGCGCTATGAAGCTGACGCACGTCAAGACGTTCTAGGCGATATGATTCAATCAACCTTTTATGAAGCAGTCGTTGCAGAAAAACTTAATCCGGTCGGACAGCCTGCGATTGAGCCGCAAGTATTTGAGAAAGACAAAGGTCTTGAGTACATTGCAACATTTGAAGTGTTTCCTGAATTTGAAGTGCAAGGTTTAGACAGTATTGAAATAGAGCGTCAGACCGCTGAAGTTGCTGAGTCTGATATTGACAACATGCTAGAAATATTGCGCAAGCAAAATACCCGTTTCACTGCGGTAGAGCGCGCAGCTGCACTTGATGACCAAGTGACCATCAGTTTTGTTGGTAGCATTGATGGTGAAGTTTTTGCTGGCGGCACGGCTGACAACGTACCGTTGGTGCTGGGTTCAGGTCGTATGATTCCAGGCTTTGAAGACGCTTTGCTTGGCTGCACTGCTGGCGAAACTAAAGTCATCACGCCAACTTTCCCAGAAGATTATCAAAACCTTGACTTGGCCGGTAAGACTGCTGAGTTCTCTGTGATTATTAACGCTGTTGAAGGTCCGGAGTTGCCAGAGTTAAACGAAGAATTCTTCGCGATGTTTGGCAACACTGAAGGCGGTTTAGAAGGTTTCCGCGCTGAAGTTAGCAAAAACATGCAGCGCGAATTGAAGCAAGCCATTAAAGGCAAAGTAAAAAGCCAAGTGATGGACGGTTTGCTCGCCAACAATCAAATTGAAGTGCCTAGCGCGTTGATTTCTAGCGAAATTGATCGTCTGCGCGTACAAGCGGTCCAACAGTTTGGCGGTAACGTTAAGCCTGATCAATTACCAGCAGAGCTGTTCACTGAGCAAGCTAAGCGCCGTGTTGCTTTAGGTTTGATCGTTGCGCAAATGGTTAAGCAGTTTGAAATCAAGGCTGATGATCAGTTGGTACGTAGCACCATTGAAGAAATGGCCGCTGCTTACCAAGAGCCAGAGCAAGTGATTGAGTGGTACTACAAAAATGAGCAGCAACTTGAAGATGTGCGTGCGGTTGTGCTTGAAGAGCAAGTTGTAGATACTGTTTTAGGCAAAGCGAAAGTAACAGATGTTACTGTCTCTTATGAAGAAGCAGTGAAGCCTGCAGCAGCGCCTGAAATAGCTGAAGAAGAAGCTGAAGAAACAAGCGCTGAGTAATTACACTCTGCTGACAGCTATACTGTTAACGGCTCATTAGCCTGTTAATTCACAAGCCAGCCCTAGAGCTGGCTTGTGTGTCTTTATGACGATAAGCAATAATCTGGGAGCTACGGCAGATATGTCACACAATACGTTTATGCAAAACCCGCAAGATATCCACGCTGCTGGCGGCTTAGTGCCGATGGTAGTTGAGCAGTCATCACGCGGTGAGCGCGCCTATGATATTTATTCGCGCCTGTTAAAGGAGCGCATTATTTTCTTGGTCGGCCCTGTCGAAGACTATATGGCGAACCTTGTCGTGGCGCAGTTGTTGTTCTTAGAAGCAGAAAACCCTGATAAAGATATTCACCTGTATATCAACTCGCCAGGTGGTTCTGTAACGGCGGGTATGTCGATTTACGACACCATGCAGTTTATCAAACCCGATGTGTCGACCATGTGTATTGGTCAAGCGGCTAGCATGGGAGCACTATTATTGGCGGGTGGCGCGCCTGGTAAGCGTTTTTGTTTACCACATTCGCGTATGATGATTCACCAGCCGTTGGGTGGTTTTCAAGGGCAAGCCTCTGACTTTGAAATTCATGCGCGCGAAATTCTAACCATCCGCGATCGCTTGAACAAAATTTTGGCCGACCACACAGGACAACCAATTGATGTGGTTGCCAAAGATACCGATCGTGATAATTTTATGAGCGGTGACGAAGCAGTTAAATACGGCTTGATTGATCATGTGGCGACTAAGCGAGATATGCCTGTTTAATCAATCTTCAGTAGTGCTGTATGTGTTTTATGTAGGTGCATGGGTTGAAAAAGCCGACTGAAGGCTTCATCTTGTACTCATAGCCTACCAAACTGGAAATAACGAATGACTGATAAGCGTAGTGGCGAGGACAAAAGCAAATTGCTGTATTGCTCCTTCTGTGGCAAAAGCCAACATGAAGTGCGCAAGCTGATTGCTGGCCCCTCGGTTTTTATCTGTGACGAATGCGTCGACTTATGCAATGACATTATCCGTGAGGAAGTGGAAGAGCTTGAGTCTGATAGCGCAGCACATAAACTGCCTTCTCCAAAGGAAATCAGCGGTATTCTTGATCAGTATGTGATTGGTCAAGAGCGCGCAAAAAAAGTATTAGCTGTAGCGGTGTATAACCACTATAAGCGCTTAAATAATCGTGACAAAAAAGACAATATTGAGTTGGGTAAAAGTAATATATTGCTGATTGGTCCAACCGGATCGGGTAAAACGTTACTCGCGGAAACCTTAGCACGCCTACTCAATGTGCCTTTTACAATTGCAGATGCAACCACGCTGACCGAAGCCGGTTATGTGGGCGAAGATGTTGAAAACATCATCCAGAAGCTGTTGCAAAAATGTGATTATGATGTTGAGAAAGCACAGATGGGCATCGTCTATATCGATGAAATCGATAAGATTACCCGCAAGTCTGATAATCCATCGATTACTCGTGATGTCTCGGGTGAAGGTGTGCAGCAAGCATTATTGAAGCTGATTGAAGGCACTGTTGCCTCGATTCCGCCGCAAGGTGGGCGCAAACATCCGCAGCAAGAGTTTTTGCAGGTTGATACTAAAAATATCCTGTTTATTTGCGGTGGTGCCTTTGCTGGCTTAGAGAAAGTCATTCAAAATCGCTCGAAAAAAGGCGGAATTGGGTTTTCTGCGCAAGTGCACAGTAAAGACGAAGAAAAGAAAATCGGTGAGGCGTTACGTGATGTTGAGCCTGATGATCTCGTAAAGTTTGGCTTGATTCCTGAGTTCGTTGGTCGCTTGCCGGTCATCGCGACCCTTGAAGAGCTGGATGAAGATGCATTGGTACAAATTCTGACAGAACCGAAAAATGCGCTAACAAAGCAATATAGCAAGTTGTTCGATATGGAAGATGTTGAGCTGGAGTTTCGCCCCGATGCACTCAAGGCAGTAGCCAAGCATGCCTTGTTACGCAAGACAGGCGCGCGTGGTTTACGCTCGATTTTAGAGGGTGTTCTGCTTGATACCATGTACGATATACCATCAGAAACCAACGTCGCTAAAGTCGTTATTGATGAGAGTGTTATTAACGGCACGTCTCAACCTATTTTGATTTACCAGCAGGACACACCAGCAAAAGCAGCGCCTGATGCTTAATGGTGTTTAGTGTTTTACATAAGGGCCTGCGGGCCCTTTTGTATTTAATAAGACTCGCCTTGTAATTGTTGTGATGCATCCCCATCTTTAATCTCAGGCTTAGCCACTTTATTTACGGCCTGCGTGCTGAATGAGAGAGAAAACAATGAAGACAATCATCGAATTGCCGTTATTGCCATTGCGAGATGTTGTAGTGTATCCGCATATGGTTATTCCCCTATTTGTAGGGCGTGAAAAATCCATTGCCGCGCTTGAAGCCGCTATGCAAGGCGACAAAAAAATCCTGTTGATTGCGCAACGCAGCCCAGCTGATAACGATCCAGGGATTGAAGCCTTATACGAAACCGGTACTGTTGCCACAATTTTGCAGTTACTGAAACTGCCTGATGGCACAGTCAAAGTGCTCGCTGAAGGTGAGCAGCGCGGTAGAATTGTTGAACAAGCAAGCGACGCTGATGAACCCTATTTAAGTGCGCGCGTGCAAGTACAAGAAGCCGAAGAAACCAGTGTTGCCGAAAATGAAGTATTACTGCGCACTCTATTTGAGCAGTTTGAATACTTTGTTCAGCAAAGCAAAAAGGTGCCTGCTGAAGCATTGACAGCACTGGGCGATATTGATGAAGTAGGGCACTTATCAGACGCTATCGCTGCGCAAATGACACTCAAGCTCGAGCAGAAACAAGCAGTGCTCAACGATTGGAAAATTACAGATCGAGTTGAGTTGTTGCTGGGTGTTTTAGATACTGAATTAGAGCTACTTAACATAGAAAAGCGCATTCGTGGCCGAGTTAAGAAACAAATGGAGCGCAGCCAACGCGAGTATTTTTTGAATGAGCAAATGAAAGCCATTCAAAAAGAATTGGGTGAAGGTGAAGACGGCGTCAATGAAGCCGATGCGTTAAAAAAGCGCATTGATGAGTCTGGCATGCCTAAAGAAGCCTTAGAAAAAGCTCACATGGAACTGAAAAAACTTCAGCAGATGTCACCGATGTCAGCTGAAGCAACAGTGGTGCGTACTTACCTTGATTGGATGCTCAGCACACCATGGAAAGCGAAAAGTAAAGTGCGCACTGACCTTGCGCGCGCCGAAGAAGTCCTTGAAGCTGATCATTTTGGCCTTGAAGAGGTTAAAGAGCGCATCCTAGAGTATCTTGCAGTACAAAAGCGGGTGAAAAAGCTTAAGGGCCCTATTCTATGTTTAGTGGGGCCGCCAGGCGTGGGTAAAACTTCGCTGGCGGAGTCAATCGCGCGTTCAGTTAACCGTAAATACATCCGTATGGCCTTGGGTGGTGTGCGCGATGAAGCAGAGATCCGTGGTCACCGCCGCACCTATATTGGTGCAATGCCGGGTCGCGTGATTCAGCGTTTAAGCAAGGTTGGTGTGCGTAACCCATTATTCTTGCTCGATGAAGTCGACAAAATGGGTTCAGATATGCGCGGTGATCCAGCGTCTGCTCTGTTGGAAGTGCTTGATCCTGAGCAAAATCACAGCTTTAACGATCATTATCTAGAGGTCGATTACGATTTATCTGATGTGATGTTTATCTGTACAGCGAACTCATTGAATATTCCAGGGCCATTATTGGATCGGATGGAAGTGATTCGCTTACCGGGTTACACCGAAGATGAAAAGCTCAATATCGCGCGCAAGTACTTGGTTAGTAAGCAACTGAAGGCCAATGGTTTAAAAGATGCTGAACTAATCTTTGAAGAGGCTGCACTGCTCAATATCGTTCGTTATTACACACGTGAAGCAGGTGTGCGTGGGCTAGAGCGACAAATTGCTAAAGTGTGTCGCAAAATCGTTAAAGAACAGTCAGCCAAGAAAACCATTCGCATCACTGTGCGCGCGCAAGATTTAGAGCATTACCTTGGTGTGCAGAAGTTTACCTATGGTATCGCAGAGTTAGACGACCAAATCGGTCAAGTGACTGGATTGGCATGGACACAAGTAGGTGGCGAACTGCTAACCATTGAGTCTGCGGTTATTCCCGGTAAAGGCCAGATGATTAAAACCGGATCACTCGGTGAAGTCATGGTAGAGTCAATGACTGCAGCATTAACGGTTGTGCGTAGTCGCGCGCAACAGCTCGGCATCGCTCCTAACTTCTACGAGAAGAACGATGTGCATTTACATATGCCAGAGGGGGCGACCCCTAAAGATGGCCCTAGCGCCGGTATAGGCATGTGTACGGCGTTGATTTCAGCGCTGACCAAGGTGCCAGTGCGTGCTGATGTAGCGATGACAGGTGAGATTACTCTGCGTGGACAGGTGCTAGCAATTGGTGGTTTAAAAGAGAAATTGTTGGCAGCGCACCGCGGTGGAATTAAAACAGTTATCATCCCAGATGAAAATGTGCGTGACTTGAAAGAAATACCAGCTAATATAAAGGCCGATTTAGACATCAAGCCAGTAAAATGGATTGACGAAGTGCTGCAAATTGCGTTGCAATACATGCCGGAACCTTTGTCTGATGTCGCATCTGAGCTGTTGATGAAGGATGAATCGCGCGATACTGAGGTCAATGATCGTCTCAGTACACACTAAAAACAGTTACGGTTGACATGCTTTTTGGCACCTTGTTATAAATCAGGGTGTCGGTGTCATATAGATTGCATAATAGTGCTCAATTGCTTGCAGAAAAATTGCAATCATATTTTTTAGAAAACCTAAGGGGACTTACGAGTGAACAAGTCAGAGTTGATTGATAAAGTTGCTGCTTCGGCAGATATTCCTAAAGCCGTTGCAGGACGTGCATTAGACGCCGTTATTGAAAGCATCACGGGTGCACTGCAAGAAGGTGATTCCGTCGTATTGGTTGGTTTTGGTACATTTTCTGTCAAGGATCGCGCTGCACGCACAGGTCGCAATCCACAAACAGGTAATCCAATTGAAATCGCAGCAGCAAAAATTCCTGGCTTTAAAGCAGGTAAAGCTCTTAAAGACGCTGTTAACAACTAAGTGCTTAGCGCTCATCAGCTGTTAGTTTGATGAGTGCGGTGCGTATCAATAGAGTCTTGCTGGTTGAAAGGCAAAACAGTTGTACGCACCACTAAATGCTAAGGCGCATCATTGGGTGCGCCTTTATTTTGTAAGACAGCCCATAATGCACAGCTATTTTCAATGGCTCCACTGGGGGATGCATGCTGCAGAATATTCGAGATAACTCCACGGGGTGGATCTCTAAAACAATTATTGGTTTGATTGTGGTGTTGCTATCGTTTACCGGTTTTGAAGCAATTTTAAGCTCAACCAGTAACACTAATAATGCTGCTAAAGTGAATGGCGAAGACATTACTCTTAATGAGCTTGCCGAGGCGAAAAATCTTCAGCGCCGACAGCTGCTGCAGCAACTGGGTGAGGATTTTGATGCCAACCTTATTGATGATGCGTTGCTTACAGAGGCAGCGCTTAACGGTTTGATTGCGCGTAAGTTATTAGTACAGGCCGCTGACCAAGCTGACATTGTCTTTTCGGATGCGGCAGTTGATCAGTTTATTTTGTTGGCCCCTGAGTTTCAGGTTGATGGCCGATTTAATGCAGACCGTTTTGACCAAGTGATTCGGCAAATGGGCTACAGCCGCATGCAGTTTAGGCAGATGATTGCGCAAGAGATGCGCACCGGCCAATTGCGCACAGGTGTTGCTGGCAGTGCCTTTGTCACTGAGCAAGAAGCACAAGCATTTGCTCAGCTTGAGCGTCAAACGCGTGACTTTTCAATGTACAGCATTGCGCCAGACTTAGATCAGGTGGCTGTTCCATCTGAAGAGCTTGAGGCGTACTACAATGAGCACACAACTGAGTTTATGACGCCTGAACAAGTTGTTGTGAGTTATATCGAGCTAAAAAAAGAAGCTTTTTTTGATCAAGTTGAAGTCGATGAGCAGCAGCTTAAAGAACTCTACGAAGCAGAAATAGCTAACCTGTCTGAGCAACGTCGCGCCGCGCATATTTTGATTGAAGTCAGTGATGAGGTCAGTGATGAGCAAGCTCTACTGCAGGCTGAACAAGCTATCGAGCGCTTAGCTGCCGGTGAAGACTTTGCGGTTTTAGCACAAGAGCTATCTGGTGATATTGGCTCTGCACAACAAGGTGGTGATCTTGGTTTTGCTGCGCCGGGCGTTTATGAGCCTGAGTTTGAAGAAGCGTTGTATGCTCTGGAAAAAGAGCAGGTATCGCAACCGGTGCGTACCGCTTACGGCTGGCACGTGATCAAGCTGATGGATGTTAGAGTGGCTGATATTCCAAGTTTTGCTAGCCTTGAAGAAAAGCTAACACAGCGCTTAAAAGCACAGCAGGTTGAGCAGCGATTTGTTGAGGCGGTCAAGGATTTAGAAAGTGTGGCCTATGAATCAGCAGATCTACAACAGCCGGCTAGTGAGTTGAATTTAGAAATTAAAGTCAGTGAACCATTTGGCCGTGATGGCGCAGAAGGTCTGTTCTCTAATCGCTATGTACTTGAAGCAGCCTTTAGCACTGAAGTGCTTGAAGAGGGTGCTAACAGTATGGCGATTGAGCTTGATCCAGACACGACAATCGTGCTTCGTGTCAAAGAGCACCATCGCCCAGAGCCTATTGAATTTGCTGATGTGCGTGAGCAGATTCAGGCGCAGTTAATTGCCCAGCGTGCTATTGAACACGCTAAAAGCCGAGGCGAGGCGCTGTTAGCCAGCTTGCAACAAGGTAAGGCTGAAAACGACATTGACTGGCGAACTGTTGAGGCCGCTACGCGCGATCTAAGCAGTGTTGACCCAGAAGTGTTGCAAGCTTTATTTAAGATGCCAAAACCTGAGGCTGACGCCCCACAGTTTGCTGGATTGAGCTTAGGCAGTGGTGATTATGTGTTATTGCAGTTAACCGGTGTCAATGATGCCGCCGAGCCGCTGGCTAGCGAAGAGCTTGCTCAGTACAAGCAGGTCTTAGCCTCGCGAGCAGGTCAGGTTGATTTTAATGCGCTGATGCAACAACTTGAGATGGATGCAAAAATAGAGCGTTACTAAACGCATCGCTTACACAAAATGGCTTATGCAGTGCCTACTCAGTTGGGTACTGCATAAGCCACTGATAGATCCTGATTTTATTATCTAGCGGCATCAGTCCGTTAAGCCTCATTTGTACAGCTTTCTTATTGCGCTACTCCATGCGTTCTGCATATTCACGGATAAGCGCAACTGTGCCATAAAAAAGCCCCCACGATTGCCAGAGCAACACGTGAGGGCTTTAGTTAAAGCGCATGTTGTAGCGCGGGATTAGCGTATGACGTGCAAGAAATGCATGTGCTGTTCGTACTGATCAAGAATGTCCTCAATGACTTCGTCGCGTGACCAACCCATGATGTCGTAGTCTTGCCCACCTTCGAGTAAATGCACTTCGGCACGGAAGTATTTACGCTTTTCCCGTTCCTCGACTTCTTCAGCCTCGTCACCTGTTTCTTCTGGCGTCATAAAATCAGGACGGATATATGCGCTCGGCTCTACTTTATAAACAAAGTTCACCTCAACATTATGCTGCACTTCGATTTTGCAGCGCTTATCTTCGAGGATAACGACTTCAGCGCTATAGCCCTGCTTGCGTATCTCTTCTGCCACTTCCTCGAATGCAGGCATCACCACTTCATCAATAAAGCGGTTCACGTGCGAGCGGCGTGGGAACATCATCATACTGCGCAAGCGGCGTTGCCAGCCTCCAGGCTTGAGCTGTTGGCGCGAATAATGAATTACGCTTTGCTGCTTGAGTATGCGTTTTGTCGAGTCAAAATGCAGTGCTTTAAATAAGCCCCAAATAGCCGTCAGTAGAATCAGCGAGAAGGGCAGTGCACTAGCAATAGAGGCTGTTTGTAGCGCAGCTAAGCCACCACTGACCAGCAGCGTGATAGCAACGATACCCGTGGATGAGGCCCAAAAGATACGCTGCCATAGGGGTGTATCTGTTTTGCCACCGGAGGCCAGCATATCAATCACTAAGGAGCCCGAGTCGGCAGAGGTGACGAAGAACAGGATCACCATACACACGGCAACCAACGATAGCAGTGTGGAAAAGGGGAAGTGCTCTAAGAAAGCAAACAGCGCTAACGAGCTGTCAGCACTGACCGTCTCAGCCAAACTGGTGATGCCCTCCTGCAAAATCATATGGATCGAAGTATTACCAAACACAGTCATCCATAGAAAGGTGAAGCCTGTAGGCACCAGTAAAATTCCAGTGACAAACTCACGGATGGTGCGGCCACGAGAAATACGGGCAATAAAGATACCGACCGCAGGTGACCAAGCAATCCACCAGCCCCAATAGAGTATGGTCCAGCCGCCGAGCCAGTCGGTTGGCTGATAGGCATAGAGGTTAAAAGTTTTGCTAATAATCTCGGAGAAATAGCCACCAGTATTTTCTACAAGGCTCTGCAATAACAATACTGTTGGTCCGAGAAACAGGACCAGACCTAACAAAACCACAGCTAATATCAAGTTGGCTTCTGATAGACGCTTGATGCCTTTATCCAAACCTGTGGCCACTGAAAGCGTTGCCAAAGCGGTGATAGTGACAATTAGAATCACCTGGATACCGGTACCAATAGGTAACTCAAACAGATAATTAAAACCACCATTAATTTGTAAAACGCCATAGCCCAATGACGTGGCAATACCGAGAATGGTGCTGATCACTGCGAAAATATCGACAGCATGACCAATTGGCCCGTAAATCCGCTCACCAATTAACGGATACAGTGCTGAGCGTAATGTCAGTGGTAAACCGTGGCGATAAGAGAAAAATGCGAGTATCAATGCCACCATCGCGTAAATGGCCCAGGCATGTAAGCCCCAGTGGAAGAAGGTGATCTTCATGGCATCTTTAGCGGCAGCGATGGTGTTAGCGTCGCCTATCGGCGGGGCAACAAAATGCATCACAGGCTCTGCGACACCGAAGAACATCAAACCAATACCCATACCGGCAGAAAACAGCATGGCAAACCATGAGCCGTTTTTGTAGTCGGGTTTACTGTGGTCTGGGCCGAGTTTGATATCTCCGTAACGGGAGACTGCGAGATAGACAGTTGATAAAAGAATAATGGCAACAGTAAGAACGTAAAACCAGCTTAGGTGGTCTACGATCCAGCTCTGTATCTGGCTGAATTGCTGTTGTGCAGTATCGGGAAAAATACTTGCGAATAAAACTAAAGCAGTGATGATGAAGGCAGACGTATAAAAAACGGGTGGATTTATAGAACTGCCCGACGAGTCGGTATGTCCACGTAAGATCCTTAATGGCATAAGCACATAGTTATAGAGAGCCTCATTCTAACTGAGTCACTATTAAAAGTATCAATACAGGGCAAGTTAGCTGCGAAAATGATGCTTTAAGTCATGGATGTGCTCGTAATAAAAAACCCCCAACGCTGCGAGTCAACGAATGGGGGTACGCTATGATTTTAGCGGTGTCAGCGAAGGGCATTAATCTTCTTCGATATTGCCCATTGCTGTGGTGTTGAAACCACCATCAACATACATGATTTCACCGCTGATACCTGAAGCTAAATCTGAGCATAAAAATGCCCCAGCATTACCCACTTCTTCAATGGTTACATTGCGGCGCAACGGCGTTTGCTTTTCATTGGCAGCCAGCATTTTACGGAAGCTCTTAATGCCAGATGCGGCCAAGGTGCGAATTGGCCCAGCGGAAACTGCGTTGACTCGTGTACCTTCAGCGCCTAGGCTACCGGCTAAGTAACGCACACCCGCTTCTAGGCTGGCTTTAGCCATACCCATCACGTTGTAGTTTGGCATGGTGCGCTCTGCGCCAAGGTAGGTCAGGGTCAGCAAGCTACCGTTACGCCCTTGCATCATGCTGCGACCTGCTTTAGCTAAGGCAATAAAGCTGTAAGCACTGATATCATGAGCAATTTTGAAACCGTCACGGGTGGTCACTTCAGTAAAGTCACCATCGAGTTGATCGCCAGGGGCAAAGCCCACTGAGTGCACGATGCAGTCTAAACCGTCCCATTTTTTTGATAGCTCAACGAATACATTTTCGATATCTTCGTCGTTGGCCACATCGCATGGAAAGCACAGGTCAGCTGATGAACCCCAGCTTTCGGCAAAACCTTCGACACGCTTTTGTAGCTTTTCATTTTGGTAGGTGAATGCCAATTCTGCGCCTTCACGGTGCATGGCTGCTGCGATACCTGAAGCGATCGACAATTTGCTGGCCACGCCAACGATTAAAACGCGCTTACCGGTCATAAAACCCATGGTCTTTCCTCTTTTTGAGTCAATTAATACTGTCACAATTGAGCAGGGTTGTTTATAAAAGCCGCTGCTAGCAACTGCTGTGTGTAGTTGTGTTGCGGTGCTGCAAAAATGCGTTCAGCAGCACCTTGTTCAATCACGTGCCCTTGGCGCATCACCAGTAATTGGTGGCTGAGGGCTTTGACCACAGCCAAATCATGGCTGATAAACACATAGGTCAAATTGTATTTAAGCTGCAAGTTGCGTAGCAGCTCTACCACTTGGCGTTGTACAGTGCGATCCAATGCCGAAGTGGGTTCATCCAGCACGATTAATTTAGGCTTAAGCACTAAGGCGCGTGCAATCGCAATGCGCTGACGTTGCCCCCCTGAAAACTCATGGGGATAACGGTGCCGTGTCTCTGGATCAAGGTCCACTTCACGTAACGCAGCGATAATCGCTTGTTCTTGTTCCTGCGCATTACCCATCTTGTGAATGTGTAAGCCTTCGCCAATTATATCTGAGACGCTCATTCGCGGGCTTAGGCTACCAAAAGGGTCCTGAAATACCACTTGAATGTCACGGCGCAGGGGTCGTACTTGCTTTTGCGACAGGCCATCAATGGCGTTACCGGCATACAAAATGCTGCCTTTGCTGTGAATCAGCCGCAAAATGGCCAAGCCAAGGGTTGATTTGCCTGAGCCGCTTTCACCGACCACACCCAGTGTTTGCCCGCGTTGTAGGGCAAAACTAATGCCATCGACCGCTTTGACATGATCAACCGTGCGCTGTAGTACACCTTTTTTGATTGGAAACCACACCCGCAAGTCCTGAGTTTCCAGCAAGATCTCGCTGGCTGTATGCGGCACAGGCGTACCGCTTGGCTCAGCACCGAGTAACTCTTGCGTATAAGGGTGTTGCGGCTGTGTAAAAATCTGCTCGCAAGGTGCTTGCTCAACAATCTTGCCATGTTGCATCACGCAAACGCGGTGTGCGACGCGGCGCACTAAGTTCAAGTCATGGCTGATCAGCAAAATCGCCATACCGAGGCGTTTCTGCAAGTCTTTGAGCAGCTCCAAAATGGTCAGCTGCACGGTGACATCCAGCGCAGTGGTCGGCTCATCAGCAATCAATAGCTCAGGCTCATTGGCCAGCGCCATAGCAATCATCACACGCTGACGTTGACCGCCAGACAGCTCGTGTGGGTAAGAACTCATGCGCTGCGCTGGGTTCTTGATCTCCACTAAGGTCAACAGCTCCAGGGTGCGTGCTGACGCTTGCTTGGCGGACATGCCTTTGTGCAGGATCAAAATCTCATTGATCTGTTTTTCAATGCTGTGCAAAGGGTTTAGCGAGCTCATCGGCTCTTGGAAGATCATGGCAATACGGTCGCCGCGTACTGTACGTAAATACTCCGGTGCTGCACTGAGTAAGTCGTTACCTTTGTAGAGAATCTTACCGCTCGGATGACGGGCCAGCGGGTAGGGCAGTAAACGCAAAATAGAATGCGCGGTGACTGATTTGCCTGAGCCGCTTTCGCCAACCAGTGCCAGGGTTTCACCTTTATTGATAGTAAAACTGATGTGATTGACCGCACGAGTAACAGCTTCACCGCTGATAAACTCAACGGATAAGTCTTCAATACTGAGCAATTGCTCGCTCTTATTTTCTTGGATCGAATGCATCACGGGCAGCCTCACCAATAAATACTAATAAACTTAACATTAACGCCAATACGGTAAAGGCGCTGATACCCAGCCACGGCGCTTGTAAGTTGGATTTACCTTGCGCCACCAACTCACCTAAAGACGGCGATCCAGGTGGCAAACCAAAGCCCAAAAAGTCCAGCGCAGTTAAGGTGCCGATTGCGCCGGTTAAAATAAACGGCAGGAACGTCAGGGTAGACACCATGGCGTTGGGCAGAATATGGCGAAACATAATGGCACTGTTTTGCATGCCCAGCGCGCGTGCGGCACGAACATATTCAAGGTTACGGCCACGTAAAAATTCAGCACGGACCAAATCCACCAAGCTCATCCAAGAAAACAGCAGCATAATACCCAGCAGCCACCAAAAGTTAGGCTGAATAAAACTGGCCATAATGATCAGCAAATATAGGACCGGTAGCCCCGACCAAACCTCTAAAAAGCGCTGGCCGATCAAGTCCACCCAGCCGCCATAAAAGCCTTGCAGTGCACCGACAAATACGCCAATCATCGAGCTGATCAGGGTTAGAGTCAGGGCAAATAATACCGAAATACGAAAGCCGTAAATTACCCGTGCCATCACGTCACGACCTTGATCGTCAGTGCCCAGCCAGTTTTGCAAAGACGGTGGAGCAGGTGCTGGCACTTGCAGGTCGTAATTGATGCTGACGTAACTAAACGGAATCACCGGCCAAAGCATCCAGCCATTTTTTTTCGCAATCAGCTCTTTGATATACGGGCTTTTGTAATTGGCTTGCAGCGGAAACTCGCCACCAAAGGTGGTTTCTGGGTAGCGCTTGAGCACCGGAAAGTACAGCGCGCCGTCATACTGCACCAGCAGTGGTTTATCGTTGGCAATAAACTCGGCGCCCAGCGATAAAATAAATAAGCCAAGGAAAATCCACAAAGAAAACCAGCCGCGTTTGTGCGATTTAAACAGCGCAAAGCGTCTTTGGTTGATGGGTGACAGGGCCATATCAATTGCCCCTGCTGCTGAAGTCGATGCGTGGATCGACCAGAGTGTAGGTGATATCGCCGATCAATTTAACCAGTAACCCCAAAAGCGTAAACAAGAATAAGGTACCAAATACCACAGGATAATCGCGGTTAATCGCCGCCTCAAAGCTGAGCAGACCAAGCCCATCTAACGAGAAGATCACTTCAATCAACAGCGAGCCGGTAAAAAACATACCAATAAAGGCAGCAGGGAAACCGGCAATAATAATCAGCATGGCGTTACGAAACACATGCCCATACAGAACTTTGTTTTCCGCTAAGCCTTTGGCGCGTGCGGTGGTCACATACTGCTTATTGATTTCATCTAGAAAGCTGTTTTTGGTAAGCAGGGTGAGAGTAGCAAAGTTACCAATCACCAAGGCCGTGACCGGTAAGGCGAGGTGCCAAAAGTAATCAGCGATTTTACCGAGCAGGCTCAGCTCTTCAAAGTCATTGGAGGTGAGGCCGCGCAGTGGGAACCAGCTTAAATAACTGCCGCCGGCAAACACCACCACCAATAGAATGGCAAACAAGAAAGCGGGAATGGCATAGCCTAAAATAATCGCCGAACTGGTCCACACATCAAATGAGCTGCCATGGCGTACTGCTTTACTGATGCCCAGGGGTATGGAAATCATATACATCAGCAGCGTACTCCAGAGTCCAAGGGAGATGGACACTGGCATTTTTTCAAGAATCAAATCTGTGACTTTGGCGTCGCGGAAAAAGCTGTCACCAAAATCAAAGTGCGCGTAGTTTTTCAGCATAATCCAAAAGCGTTCAACGGCCGGTTTATCAAAGCCGTACATTTTTTCAATTTCTAAGACCAGTTCAGGATCAAGCCCTTGTGCACCACGGTAGTTGCTGGCTGAACTGCTTGATACTTCAGCGCCGCCACCAGAAATACGCCCTGTGGCGCCGCCTGCCGCCGCATCAAAGCCTTCCAGTTTGGCAATCATTTGCTCAACAGGCCCACCAGGTGCAGCCTGAATAATAATAAAGTTGACCACTAATATGCCCAGCAAAGTGGGAATGATCAGCAGTAGCCGCCTAAGAATATACGCCAGCATGCTTATTGATCCGCCGCAGGTGAGGAGTCGGCAGCCTCGGCTTTAATCCACCAGGTCATTAAGCCATAGTCATATAAAGGTGCTACTTCAGGTTGCTGAAGGTGCTGCCAGTAGGCGATACGCCAGCTGTCAGTGTAGTAGTTTGGAATCACGTAATGGCCCCAGAGCAAAACTCGATCCAGTGCGCGTGCATAGGTGATTAAACTGGCGCGGCTGGGTGCATTGATTAAACCTTCAACTAGACTGTCGATAGCAGGGTCTTGCAGGCCGATAAAGTTACGGCTACCGGGATTGTCGACACTGCTGGAATGCCAAAAGTCACGCTGCTCATTACCCGGCGAATTGGATTGCGACCAAATGCTTGAGGTCATATCAAAATCCCGTGAGCGCATACGGTTGATGTACTGCGAGACATCGGTGCGACGAATGGTCATTTCGATGCCAAGTTCAGCCAGATTGCGCTTAAAGGGTAGCAGAACACGCTCCAAGTTAGCCTGCGCAATAATAAATTCAAAAGCCAGCGGCTCACCCTCAGCGTTAACCATTTGATCATTTTCAATGCGGTAGCCGGCCTCTTGCAGCAAGCGCCATGCTTCTAGGCGACGCTCACGAATAATACCGCTGCCATCGCTGACCGGCGTTTTGAATGCCTGAGTAAACACTTGGTCAGGGATCGAACCGCGCAATGGCTCTAACAGCTCAAGCTCTTCAGCACTGGGCAGGCCACGCGCCGCGAGCTCTGAGTTTTCAAAAAAGCTGTGGGTGCGGATATATGAGCTGTAAAACAGCTGTTTGTTGGTCCATTCATAATCAAATAGCAAAGCAATGGCTTCACGCACGCGACGGTCTTGGAAAATAGGCTTGCGGATATTAAAGGTAAAGCCCTGCATGCCCACCGGATTGTGGTTTTTCACTGCTGTTTGAATGATGTCACCGTTGCGCAGAGCAGGGGACTCATAACCTGTGGCCCAGTCTTTGGCTGAATACTCTAAATTAAAATCAAAGCGGCCCGCTTTAAAGGCTTCCAGTGCGACTGACATATCGCGATAGTAATCAATCACAATGCTGTCAAAATTATACAGCCCGCGCGCTACCGGTAAGTCTTTTGCCCACCAGTCCTTAACCCGCTCATAGCGCAGACTGCGACCGGCTTCAACGCTGGTTAAGCGGTAGGGGCCGCTGCCCAACGGTGGGCTTAAGCTGGTTTTAGTGAAGTCACGCTCAGCCCACCAGTGCTTAGGCAGGATTTGTAATTGCCCTAAAATCAGCGGTAATTCGCGGTTGTTATTGTGCTTAAAATCAAAACGCACTTGCAGCGGGCTCTCTATCACCACATCGGCGACATCGGCATAGTAGTGGCGATACAGCGGGTGGCCTTTTTCAACGAGGGTGTTAAAAGTAAAGAGCACATCCTCCGCAGTGACCGCTTCACCATCATTAAAACGCGCTTTAGGGTTTAAGTAGAAGCGTACAAAACTGTTGTCATCAGCTTTTTCGATGTGCTCGGCGAGCAAGCCATATTCAGTAAAGGGTTCATCAGCAGAATGGTAGGTGAGGGTGTCATAGAGCAAACCAATGCGATCTGCTGCGTTGCCCTTGGGAATAAAGGGATTGAGGCTGTCAAAGCCATTTAAGCCGGCCAAGCGTAAGGTGCCACCTTTTGGCGCCTCTGGATTGGTGTAGTCAAAATGGCTGAAGTCACTTGGGTACTTTGGCGCTTCATCGTACAGCGTCATCGCATGTTGCGGTTGCGCAAACACGCTGGCACTACAGACCAAGACACACAATGATAAACAGCCACGACGCAATACAGTCAGCATCAATCAATCTCCGAAGGTTTTAACCACCAAGCACGTAAGCCTAATGTATAGGGTGGTGTGCGTACAAACTCAAAACGGTTCTGATAAGCAATACGGTGGTGGCTAATATACCAGTTTGGAATGCTGTAGTAGTTCCACAATAGAATTCGGTCCAGTGCGCGAGCGGCAGCGCGTTGCTGGTTGTAGGTTTTCGCGTTTAGCAACTGCTCTAACAGATCATCAACAATGGGATTGTTGATGCCCGCATAGTTTTTACTGCCTTTAACTGAGGCTTGCGACGAGTGAAAGTATTGCCATTGCTCAAGCCCCGGGCTGAGTGTTTGCGGCAGGGTCAGCAGGGTTAAATCAAAGTCAAAATTATCCAAACGCTGCTTGTATTGCGCACGATCCACGGTGCGCATGCGCGCATCAATACCCACGGCCTTCAGGGTGTTGATATAGGCCTGTAAAATGCGCTCTAAGCTCGGGTTCACTAGCAGTATTTCTAAGCTTAGGGTGTGTCCATGCTTGTTTTTTAGGCCGCGGGTGGTGCTTTTCCAGCCCGCCTCGGCAAACAGGCCTAACGCTTTACGCAATGTCTCCCTAGGTATGCCGCGACCTTCGGTGGTTTCCAAGGTGAAAGGTTCTAAAAATAAAGCCAGAGGCAGTTCTTTACGCCACTTTGCCAGCAATAAGCCTTCTGCGCCCTTGGGCGTTCCGCGCGCGGAAAAGTCGCTGTTAGGGTAGTAACTTTTGGAGCGCTGATAAGCATTGTTGAATAAGGTTTTATTGGCCCACTCAAAATCAAATAGCATTGTCAGGGCTTGGCGGGTGGCGCTATCACTAAATGTGCTACGGCGTGTGTTGATAAATAACGCTTGGGTTTGCGTCGGGATTTCGTGAGGGATTTCCGCACGAATCACTTCACCTTTAGCAATGGCTGGGAAACGGTAGTTATTGGCCCAGTTTTTCGCTTGATGCTCAAGATAAAAGTCAAAGCTGCCAACTTTAAACGCTTCAAAGGCCACATCTTTATCACGGTAAAAATCAACGATGACTTTGTCGAAATTGTACTTACCGCGATTGACTGGCAGGTCTTTACCCCACCAGTCTTTTACCCGCTCAAAGACCAAATTGCGCCCAGGCTTGACCGAGGTAATAGCATAAGGGCCGCTACCCAGTGGTGGTTCAAATGTGGTTTGACTGAAATCACGGTCGCGCCAGTAATGCTCAGGCAGTACTGGTAAATCGCCCATACGTAAAATCAATAAGGGGTTACCCGCACGTTTAAACACAAAACGGATGCGGTGACTGCTGAGGATGTCGACCCGCGCTACCTCTTGCAGGTAGGTGCGGTATTGTGGGTGACCTTGTTTTAATAACGTGCGGTAGGAAAAAGCCACATCTTTCGCCGTGATCGGCGTGCCGTCATGAAAACGCGCTGCTTTGCGCAGGTTAAACACCACCCAGCTGCGACTGGCGTTATATTGCACGCTTTCTGCAATAAGCCCGTAGGCACTGGCAGGCTCATCACCTGAAGGATCATAGATACCGCTGCCAACCATTAATGGCTCGTTGAGCTCACTGATTCCGTAGTTATAAAAACCGGAGGTAGCAATTGGGCTGGTGCCTTTTAAGGTGTAGGGGTTGAGCGTATCAAAGCTGCCAAATGCCATTAAACGGACCGTGCCGCCTTTGCTTGCGTCTGGGTTGACCCAATCAAAGTGCTTAAACTGTGCACCGTATTTTAGTTTTTCAAACTGCGCATAACCGTGACTGGTCACTAAACTGGCGAACGCCTGATGGCTGAACAAGAGCACGCTGATGAGTAATAAAAAAACGCGCATAGACACCATCAAACCTTAATTAACTAACAGATACACAACAACCCAGAAGTTTACTCTAACAATGCACTGAGCGTGAAACTCTAGGCATTACACTTAGGTTCAGTATCGACAGTAATGCTCAGTTTAGCTGAGCACATAAGGTTAAAGATACAGTGACAGCGTTTGCCCAGGTTTTAATGTGCTACTGATTGATGGGTTCCAGTTTTGCAGCTGCTTTAAGCTGACTTTGTGTCGACGTGCAATGGCGTATAGAGAGTCGCCAGAGCGTACTTTATACACAGTAGCTTTTGATGTTGCTGCCACACTTCGATCGCCAGTACGGGGTGTAAGGCTTAGTTTTTGCCCGATTTTGAGTGCATTCGATGAGAGTTTATTCCAGCGCTTGAGCTCAGCGACAGAGACCTTTCGCTGTGCTGCAATCTTGGATAAATTGTCACCCGCGCGGACTGTGTATAGGGTGCCAACCGCTGCAGCTGTGTATGGTGCTACAGTGTTAGCCGTGCTGTTACGGGTTTTTGGCATATTCAGTATTTGGCCGATTTGTAAGCGATTACTGGATAGCTTGTTGATGTCTTTAATCAGGGTAATAGGCACCTGATTACGTCTGGCAATGGTTGATAGGTTGTCACCGCTGCGCACCTTGTATTGATGCCATTGTATCCAGTCACTGGGTTTAATGGATGCGAGTTGCGCTTGTAAATGTTCGGCATTTTCTAGCGGCACCAAGAGGTGCTTAGGGCCGTCAAAGGTAATGCCTTGCTTGTAGGCAGGGTTGAGTTTGATCAGGGCATCTTCATCGAGCTTGGCCAGTTTAGCTAAGCGGGTTATTTCCATCTGTTGCTTGAGTGGAACTTTAGTAAAGTAGGCTTCATTAGCGATGGGGCTGAGGGTAATACCATAGGCTTCAGGTGCGTTAATCAGTTGTGAAACTGCCAATAGTTTCGGGACATACGCTTGAGTTTCTGCAGGTAAATGTAAATTCCAGTAATCGGTTGGTAAATTGCGCGCGATATTGCGTTTGATTGCGCGACCAACAGTGCCTTCGCCGGCGTTATAAGCGGCTAAAGCCAGCAACCAGTCGTTATCAAACATTTTATGCAGGTATTCAAGGTAATCGAGTGCAGCTTGCGTAGAGGCCATAATATCGCGACGCGCATCGTACCAGTGTGATTGCTTGAGTTTAAAATGATGGCCTGTGGATGGAATAAACTGCCAGAGTCCAGAAGCATGTGAGCGTGAATACGCCATAGGGTTATAAGCGCTTTCAATCATTGGTAGCAAAGCCAACTCAAGCGGCATATTGCGCGCCTCTAAGTTTTCAACTATGTAGTACATGTAGGGGCTGCTGCGCTCAGACATGATCTCAATTGAGTTGCCGCGACTGGCAAACCATAGGCGCTGGTGATCGGTTCGAGGGCTCTCCTCAAGGTAGCTTTGCAGCTGATAACCTTGACGAATACGCTGCCAAATATCAACTTCAGGCTCTGTATCAGCAACGCTCATCCAGCGTGATGATCTTTGTGAGTTCAGGAGAAAGGCGTCTGCGCTTTGTTTTTTTGCTTGTGCGCTCTGTGTTGCATCTTTATTTGCCCCGTTAAAGGACTGACAACCTGAGCCTAAGAGCACTGCCGCCGTGACAGCTGCAAGGCAAACTGCACGGCGAATAGAACGATAAATAGATGTGTTGTTGCGGTCGAGAAGAGGCATCACTACATATACTTTTCAAAAAGTTTGCGCGAGTTTATGAAGTGAATTGGCAGGGGTCAAGCCGCTTGGTCAATAGCGACCGATTAAAATGTATCTTTCCATGACCGTAAAACTGCAAACACGGCTGTGCTGTTATCCAGTGAAGCACCTGCTTTTTCTTCGGCAGCGCGTATAACATCAGCGTGCTCACAGCGTAAAAATGGATTGCAACGTTTTTCTATGGCGATCGTGCTGGGCAGGGTAATTTGCTGCTGCTCACGCAACTGGCGCACATCAGAGAGACGCTGATCAATTTCTGCGTTGTTGGGTTCAACGGCTTGTGCAAAACGCATATTGCTCAGAGTGTATTCATGGGCGCAGTATACACGTGTGGTATCCGGAAGATCGGCAAGGCGCGTCAGTGATGTCAGCATCTGCTCAGGGCTGCCTTCAAAAATACGGCCACAACCACCAGCAAATAATGTGTCGCCGCTCAGCAGCCAAGGTTGCGCTGGATCGGTTTGGCAAAAAAAGACGACGTGGCCTAAAGTATGTCCGGGCACTGCAAAAACCTGTACGGTGTGTCCTATCAGTTCGATGCTTGCACCTTCATCGACAGGCAAGTCGAGGTTGGGAATAGATTCGCGAGCAGGGCCAATCACACGTGCATGCGTTGCTGCTTTTAATGCACTGACGCCGCCAACATGATCGTGATGATGATGAGTGATAAGGATATCAGTGAGTTGCCACTGTGGATGTTCAGCCAGCCAATTCAACACCGGCTGTGCATCACCTGGGTCAACAGCAGCACATAATTGGCGCTGAGTGTCTTGAATAAGCCAGATATAGTTGTCATTAAATGCGGGTAGAGCGGTAAAGGTAAGCATGACAGAATCCTTAATATCAGATAAACCAAGCTTAGCATGTTCCCATTAAGTGTTTTTGTGCTTGCAGTCGATCAAGCAGGTAGCCACGCATGAAATTACAACGTTTTTCAGGTTTCTTATCGCGCCCCCATAAGGCCTTGGCAGAGCCATTGGCGCAATGGTTTTTAACCGCTAAAGGGCAGCAGCTCGAGCGTATGGAGCGTGATTTACTTGAACCACAACTCAATCGGCATTTTGGCAGTTATATCGTGCATTATAATCCGCCGGTGCCGATGCCAGTTGCACCCAGTATTCGTCATCGAGTCAGCTTGGGTGATAAATCATTGCAAGTGGACATGCAGTGCACTGAGAATAAATGGCCGGTTGCCGCTGACACTGCGGATGTGGTGGTGTTGCAACACAGTTTAGATTTTGCCGCTTCGCCGCATGATGTACTACGCGAAGCAGCTCATTGCGTGCGAGCAGGCGGGCACTTGGTGATTGTGGGTGCGCATGCGTGGAGTTTTTTTGGTCTGTACCGATTTGGCACACGTAGCGTTTGGCGGCATGCCCACTGTTTACCGCCGGCACGCATTACCGACTGGCTGGGTGTTTTAGGCTTTAGTTTAGAAAAATGCTGTTTTGCAGCCTATCCACCGCTGCTTAGCTCCACTGGTTTGCAGAGTAAATTGTCTTGGTTAGAGCGCTATGCTGTCAGTAAAAAAGCACCTTTAGGGGGTTGCTATATGTTGGTTGCCCGTAAAATGGTGCATGGTATGCACCCGCAGACACAGAAAATGAAAATAAGCGTGCAGAAATTACGATCCAGTGTGGTCGCAGTACAAACACATCATCAGAAAAATTTTAAAAATAGCGAAGAACATGACAGATAAAGTTGATATTTACACTGACGGTGCTTGCAGAGGCAATCCTGGTCCCGGTGGTTGGGGTGCATTGCTGGTGTATAAAGGTAAAGAATTAGAACTGTGGGGCGGTGAGCGTGCAACCACCAATAACCGCATGGAACTGACGGCTGCTATTCGTGGTTTAGCGCAACTTAAAGAGCCCTGTTCAGTGCGCTTAGTCACCGACTCTAAATATGTTATGCAGGGGATTCAGGAATGGATGCCCAACTGGAAAAAGCGCGGCTGGAAAACTGCCGCTCGCCAGCCGGTTAAAAATGTTGATTTGTGGCAACAACTTGATGAGCAGGTCACCCAGCATGAGATTGAGTGGCAATGGGTGCGCGGCCATACCGGTCATCCTGGTAATGAGCGCGCTGATCAGTTGGCCAATCGCGGCGTGGATGAGGTGCTGGCATGAGATACGTCGTCTTAGATACTGAAACCACCGGTATGCCAGTCACTGACGGCCATCGCATCATTGAGATCGGTTGTATTGAGCTTGAAGGTCGCCAGCCTACAGGCCGCCATTATCATGTGTATTTGCAGCCCGATCGCGCCATTGATGAAGGCGCCATTGCGGTGCACGGTATCACTGACGAATACCTAAAGGATAAGCCGCGCTTTAAAGATATTGCTGATGAATTCTTTGAGTTTATTCAAGGCGCAGAACTGGTTATCCATAATGCACCCTTTGATATTGGCTTTATCAACAATGAGTATGCGCTGCTGGGTCAGTCTGAGCGCTCGGATATCAGTGCGCATTGCAGTGTTTTAGATACCTTAGTGATGGCGCGTGAGCGTCATCCAGGGCAGCGCAACAACCTTGATGCACTATGTCGACGTTATGGTGTTGATAACTCTGGGCGTGATTTACACGGGGCTTTGCTGGATGCGGAAATTCTAGCTGAAGTCTATTTGGCGATGACCGGCGGTCAAACCAATTTATCGCTGGCTGGCGATGCCGGTGATGATGGCGGAGGGTATATCAGTGCCTCGAAAATACGCCGAATTGATGTCAATCGAGCGCCTTTAACTGTGCTGAACGCCAGTCCGGATGAGTTGCAGGCGCATCAACAGTTTTTAGAGAAAATAAAAAAAAGCAGCGGTGTAGAGCTGGTTTGGGATTAGTAAAAACATGGTTGTGTAAAAACCGTAAGCGAATAAAAGTGTTTACGGTTTTTTTATGTCTGCTGGTTAATACGCCAGCAAGCCAACATGCTTATGCCGCGACTGCAAAGCAGCAGTATATAGGCTGAATGTCACTCGATTGGCTTGGTAAATAAAAGGCTGCACACAATTGCTAAACGCTGCTCAGCAAAATAAGCACTTATGCCAGCATCGACATTTTTTATTGCTTGTTATAGTGTGCGCTGGATGTAAAAAATAAAAACCAAAAAACAAACTTCAACCGGGGGCAAAGCATGACTGCTTATAATGCATTCAATGTCGAACTGAATAACAATATTGCGCATGTACAAATCAATCGGCCGGAAAAAATAAACGCAATGAATGCGGATTTTTGGTCCGAAATACGTGACATTTTTGCTTGGATTGAAGACACGCCAGAAGTACGCGTCGTTGTTCTATCAGGCGCCGGCAAGCACTTCTCATCGGGCATTGATTTAATGCTGTTGGCACAGGTGGGCGGCCAGCTCGGTAAAGAAGTAGGCCGTAATGCCCGCGCTTTAAAACGTAAGATTGAAGAACTGCAGGCATCATTTAATGCCGTTGATCAGTGCTCTAAGCCAGTTATCGCTGCGGTACAAGGTTACTGCTTAGGTGGTGCTATCGATTTAATCAGTGCTTGTGATATGCGTTACAGCACTGTCGATGCAGAGTTTGCAATTAAAGAAATTGATGTTGGTATGGCCGCTGACGTCGGCACACTGCAGCGTTTACCACACATTATTGGCGATGGCATCATGCGCGAACTGGCCTATACCGGTCGCAGTGTGTTTGGTGAAGAAGCGCAGCGCATTGGTTTAGTCAATCGCACCTATGCTGATCAAGCAGCACTGCTCGAAGGTGTATTTGAGATAGCCGCAACCATAGCAAAAAAATCACCTATTGCTGTGCAGGGCAGCAAAGAGATGATTCGCTATATGCGTGATCACACAATCGCTGATGGCCTCAACTACATTGCCACTTGGAATGCTGCAATGTTGCAAGCAGAAGATTTACGTGTGGCTATGGCCGCGCACATGAGTAAAAAAACACCTGAGTTCCAAGATTAAACCATCGGCTAGTGTAAGCATGGTGTTAAATGCTGCATATTCTCAGTAAGTGGCTGCACGCAAGACGCGTTGACTTGTTATGATGGCTGACGCTAGCGTTGCAGCCGCCCAATAAGCACCTGCGAACTCATACTGGCAACTTACTTTTGCAATATAATTTTACCTTACAGGATGCTAGGCATGGTTATTGGAGCAACATCTCTTAGCATGGTGCGCGATGAGCTTTTCGCCACCATGGCGCAAACGCAGCAGTATTTAGAAGAGTTTCTAGATGCGCGAGATAATGGTGCTTTATTGCAAAACGCAGTCACTAATCTGCAGCAAATTAAAGGTATTTTGTCGCTGGTTGAGTTGGCTGGTGCTGAGTTGTTAGCTGAGGAAGCACGCTTGCTTGCAATGGATATACCGGTTGGCGCTACTGATGAACGCAATCATCAACTGACAGCCATTAATAATGCAATGCATGTCTTGCGCAGCTATTTAGAACAACTAGAAGCGCACCGTGTAGAAATGCCGGAGCTGCTGCTGCCGGCCATTAACAAATTACGTATTGCCGGTCAGCAAAGCCCCTTGCCAGAAAGTTTCTTTTTTGCTGCGCGCGTTGATGTACAGCGCCCAGCAAGTCCCTCGCCTATCACACATGACACGGATAGCACTGACAACAACTTACTGGCACGCCGCCTGCGCCACATGTATCAAGTGGGATTGCTGGCGTTTATTCGTGATGAAAACCCACAAGCCAGTTTACGTCTGATGATGCGTGCCATGTTGCGGTTAGATCAGCTGTATAGCCACCAGCCCAGCAGTCATTTGTATTGGGTTGCTGCCGCTGCGCTTGAGTCGTTTGCCGATGCGCAGTTATTGGCAAAAAAGAGTCGCAAGCAGCTGTTTGCTCGTGTCGATCGAGAAATTAAGCTGCTATGTGAAAATAGCAGTTACACCGCGCCGCGTGGTGTGATTAAAGATTTATTGTATTTAGTGGCGTTGGCCGATACGCATGGTGAAATTGCTGAACACGTGCGCACTTTAACCAACTTACCGACACTGCCGTTTACCGACATGATGCTTGATGATGAGTACCAGCGCTTGTCCGGGCCCGGACAAAACGTCTTGAGTTCATTATCAACAGCCATTGGTGAAGAATTAGCCAGTGCAAAAGATATCTTGGATTTAATTGAACGCGGCACTGCGCAAAACGAAGTACTCAGCAACCTGCTCAATATTTTGGCAAAACTTGAGAAAACACTGGCAATGGTCGGTCTTAGTGGTGCCAGTAACGCACTGAAAAAGCATTTGAATGTGGTTGAAAGCTGGGCAGATGTGATGACTGTTGAGCATGGGGCATTGCTAGCCTTAGCGGATACCTTGCTGTATGTCGAAGGCATGGTTGCTGGATTAAAGCGTGGAGAGATGCAGGCTAAAAGCCTCAAGAGTGAGCCGGCTGATGAGAATGAAGCCTTTGCCAAACATCAATTGCTCGAAGCACGCATCGTGGTCAACGAAGAAGCCAAAAATGGCTTGAGTCTAGCCAAGCGTGCAATTACTTCGTACCTTGAATCTGATGGAGACAAATTGCATTTGGTCAATGTGCCAAGCAGCTTAAACTTGGTGCGTGGTGGTTTATGGTTTTTAGATCAGCATCGCGCAGCTGAGCAGGTAGCAGCCTGCGGGCAATACATCCAAACACACATGCTTGAAGCAACAACAATGCCGTCTGAGCACATGCTGGATACCTTAGCTGATGCCTTAACCAGTCTTGCTTATTATTTAGAAGGCGGTGTGCTATTGCATGCAAAAGAAAATCGCAGCGTGCTTGATTTAGCGGATGAAAGTTTAAAAGCGTTAGCCATGCAGGTGTAAATGATTAACCAACAACATACAGTTTTTGACTGGCAGCAAGGCATGCCAAGCGTGCTTGAACCAGCTGGTTTGGCTGTTGCGCATTACAAAATGGGCTTTTTAGGTGATCAGCGTAGTCAGTTGTTTCCTCGGCAATGGCTGCGCGAACAGTTAGCCGAACATATTCTTGTTGAGCAAGGTATTGGCCACTTAAATGGTGAGCCGGTTTTTGTCTTTGAAGTCGATACACCGCTTGAGTTGCCCAACCTGCAGTGGCACAGCATGCGCCATTTTATGTTGGAAGGGCGCATGCCGCTGTTTCGCTTATTAGCCTTTGCCAGTCAAATTGGCACATGGGCACGCGAGCACCGTTTTTGTGGTGCATGTGGGCAGCCCATGCAGCAAGCAGTAGGGCATCGTATGATGCAGTGCACACCTTGCCGGTTACAAAACTACCCGCGCTTAGCGCCATGCATGATCGTAGTGGTCACGCGTGGTGATGAAATATTATTGGGACGTTCACCACGTTTTGTCAGCGGCATGTACAGCGCACTGGCTGGCTATGCTGAGCCCAATGAAACCATTGAACAGTGTGTTGAGCGTGAAGTGCGTGAAGAAGTCAGCCTCGAAGTTAAAAATATACGCTACATTGGCAGTCAGAATTGGCCGTTTCCGCACTCGTTAATGCTTGGTTTTCATGCAGAGTATAAAAGCGGCGATATTGTTCCAGAGCCCGAAGAGATTGAAGATGCACGCTGGTTCAGTGTCCATGATTTGCCGCCGTTACCCGCTCAGCACTCCATTGCCCGTTATCTTATTGATTTATACGTTGCCCAGCGTTTAGGTCAGACCGAACCAGTGCTGCCAAGCTAAGCGTGCCGCCAGCGCCATCACCACCAAAATAAATATCGGACGAATTAAGCGGTTGCCACCGCCAATGGCAACACGTGCGCCGACCACCGCGCCCAGCATCAATGCGGCGCCCATACCGATACCCAGCGTCCAAGCGACATTACCGCTGATGATAAATATACTCAAAGCGGCAGCATTGCTGACAAAATTCATCGAGCGCGCCACACCGCTGGCACGCAGTATATCGAGCGGATAGAGGAGCAAGGTGCTGACCGTCCAGAACGCACCCGTACCTGGACCGGCCACGCCATCGTAAAAACCTAAGCCCAAGCCTTGTGGCCATTGGCGCTTGGTTTTTATAATAGGATTGCTGTCCTCACTAACTGTCGGTGTGCGACCAAATAATAAATACACAGCACAGGCAAACACCACCACAGGCAGCATTTGATTGAGCCATTGCGCAGGTAATTTCTGTGCTAATAACGCCCCAAGCACAGCGCCAACAGCCGTAGCGAATAAACCTCTGCGCCATTGCTGTGGCTTGAACAGCCCTTTGCGATAAAATGCGAAGCTGGCAGTCGCAGAACCAAAGGTGGCACAAAGTTTATTAGTACCCAGCACTAAATGAGGAGGCAAACCTGCCATTAATAAAGCTGGAATGGTCAACAAGCCGCCACCGCCAGCGATGGCATCAATAAAACCAGCAATAAAAGCCACTGCGACTAAAATCAGTAAAATATGTGGATCAGCAACAAGACTCAGTGACAAAGACATAAAAAACCTTAAGCTGTGCCCTAATGCACAGAACAGAGTTTGGACGTGCGTGGCGAAGCCGCGCATAATGCCAGTTCAATTACCTTAGAAGGAATTAGTATATGCAATTTATCGGGCTTGGCATTGGCTTTGCTATTTTAGCGCTGGTTGTGTTGCTTTTTGCTACCCGTGTTTTATTTGCCGAACGCTGGCTTATGGGCTGGCTACGCGGCATGTTTGGCTTAACACTGCTCGGTACAGCTGTCGCTGGCGGTTTAATCGCTTACGATATCAGTACCTATCAACAAATCCCAAGTGATAAGCCATTGCTTATGCTCAGTGCGCAAGCTGAAGGACCACAGCGCTATCGTATCAATATCCTTGAGGGCGCAGTTGAGCGCAGTTTCTTATTGGATGGCGAACTCTGGCAGCTTGATGTGCGCCAACTGAAGTGGAAAGGTCTGGCGGATTTGATTGGACTGAAGCAAGGGTATCGCTTAGAAACCCTTAGTGGTCGTTTTTTCTCTATGGAACAACAGGATCTAGCGCAGTTTACCCGTGTCGAGTTGGCTAAAAGCCTCTACGGTGCTGATTTTTGGCAAGGGCTGCGCACGCTCAATAAAGACTTGTTTGTAGTTGAAGCCAATGCCCTGAGAGTCAACTATTTACCCATCGCTGACGGCGCAGTATACAGCGTCAGCCTTGCGCCTACCGGTTTGCTGGCCAAGCCACTCAATAGGGCAGCACAGCAAGCACTTAAAGATTGGCAGTGATTTTTCTGCGCTTGTACATGACAATTTGAGCGCAAATCGGTATGCTTTGCCCCGCTAAAAACCGGCATGTACTGCTGGCTTGTTTGCATAGAGCTTTCCATAAAAAGAGCATGCTGTTTGAATGTTTGCCCAGTAGGGCAGTGCTCAAAATTGCTATTGTTATTTAGTAGTTTTGTAAGCAGTTTTAGCGCCTTTTCTTTTACCGCCCTTAGCTCAGCTGGATAGAGCAATCCCCTCCTAAGGGATAGGTCGCAGGTTCAAATCCTGCAGGGCGGGCCATTTTTATAGCTTCCCAATCTGCTTGCAAAAGCTGTTTTAGAGATATAGTCATTTGTGGTGTATGAGGGGAAAAGAGGGTGGCGTATCCTGTTGATTGTTTCGACCAAGAAATAATTAACAGTAGAGCGATACGCCATGACAAATACTACCCTGAATGTTCTTTCACAACCAGATGAAACTGGCACTGATGTGCTAACTGCTTTATTGCGTAATGGTGCTCGCCAGCTCATTGCGCAAGCAGTTGAAGTAGAGCTGCAGCAACTGCTGCAAGCTCATGAAGAACTGCGTTTACCCGATGGCCGCAAAGCTGTGGTGCGTAACGGCTATTTGCCTGAGCGCAGCATCCAAACGGGCATTGGCGATGTTGATATCAAGGTGCCAAAAGTGCGTGATCGTAGCTGCTCTGGTATTCGTTTTACCAGCGCACTGCTACCGCCATACCTCAAGCGTGCCCGCAGCGTTGAAGAGTTATTACCGTGGCTGTATCTCAAAGGTATTTCCACTGGAGACTACCAAGAAGCCCTAGCAGCCTTGCTGGGTGAGAATGCCAAAGGCCTGTCAGCTAACACCATTTCCAGGCTCAAGGAACGCTGGATTGATGAGCACCGAGAGTGGCGACAGCGCGATTTGAGTGACAAGCGCTACGCGTACCTTTGGGTTGACGGTATTTACAGCAACGTCCGCCTCGATGACCGCCTGTGCTTGCTGGTGGTGATGGGCGTGACAGAGCATGGCCGCAAGGAGCTGATTGCTGTTGAAGAAGGCTATCGTGAGTCTGAAGCCAGCTGGCTTGAGCTGCTGAATGGCCTGGTTGCGCGTGGGCTTACGACCTGCCCAAAGCTGGCAACAGCTGACGGCGCATTGGGCTTCTGGAAAGCCCTGAGTAAGGTTTATCCGCAGACCAAACAACAACGCTGCTGGGTGCATAAAACGGCCAATGTGCTCAATAAATTGCCCAAAGCAGTACAGCCCAAAGTGAAGGAGGCACTGCATGATATTTGGATGGCTGAGACGCGTGAGAAGGCTCATAAAGCCTTTGATATAGCGCTGGAAAGGTTTACTGCTAAGTACCCACGCGCAATGGAATGCTTAGCTAAAGACCGTGAGAGCATGTTGGCTTTCTACGATTTTCCAGCAGAACATTGGGTGAGTATACGCACCACCAACCCAATTGAATCTGCCTTCGCTACAGTACGTTTAAGAACCAGCAAAACTCGCAACTGCGGTTCAAGAAACACAACCCTAGCAATGGTTTATAAATTGCTGCAATCAGCGCAGAAGCGCTGGAACCGCCTGAAAGGATTTCAACTGCTAACCCTCGTGGTCAATAACGTTAAATTCCAAGACGGCGAACAAGTAATGGAGCAATCAGACAGGAAAACCGCCTGATGCTCGTACACCAGATTTGACCATAACTCGCTGTTTTATGCTTCAAGTTTCAAGCTTCCAGCGCCTGCAATACTTGCTTCGGGTTATTTTTAATCGCCGCCAACAGCGCCTTGGTTGGGCCAGTTGGTTCACCTCGGCCTTGCTCCCTGTTGCGCAAGGTGGCGAGTTCAATACCAATGCGCTGGGCAAATAAAACCTAAGCTAAGCCATGAGCTCGCGTCGGATGATTTCTGCGCCGGCGCTTAAGGCATTGAGTTTACCTCTGGCAACTGCACGCGATAAAGGCGCCATGCCGCAGTTGGTTGAAGGATAGAGCTTGTCGGCATCAACAAATTGCAGTGCTTTGCGTAGCGTAGCGGCGACATCTTCTGGGGTTTCAATGCTATTAGTGGCCACATCAATGGCGCCGAGCATCACTTTTTTACCGCGTATCAGCTCAAGCAGATCGATGGGCACATGAGAGTTTTGGCATTCGAGCGAGATAATATCCAGATTGGATTTTTGCAGCTTAGGAAAGACTTCCTCATACTGACGCCACTCGCTGCCCAAGGTCTTTTTCCAATCGGTATTGGCTTTAATGCCATAGCCATAGCAGATATGCACAGCGGTTTCGCATTGCAGACCTTCTACGGCTCTTTCTAGCGCGGCAATCCCCCAGTCATTCACTTCATCAAAAAACACATTAAATGAAGGCTCATCGAACTGGATAATATCCACACCAGCGGCTTCGAGCTCGCGGGCTTCTTGATTGAGGATAACGGCAAATTCCCAGGCCAATTGTTCGCGGCTTTTATAGTGGGCGTCATACAGCGTATCAACCATGGTCATGGGACCGGGCAGCGCCCATTTAATGGGTTGTTGGGTGTGTTGACGTAAAAACTTGGCATCTTCAACAAAGACTGGGTTTTTCCGACTCACGGCACCCACCACAGTGGGCACGCTGGCATCGTAGCGGTCACGAATTTTAACCGTTTCACGCTTGGCAAAATCAACACCATCAAGGTGTTCAATAAAGGTCGTCACAAAATGTTGGCGGGTTTGCTCGCCATCACTGACGATATCTATGCCTGCCTGTTGCTGCTCGTGCAACCACACGCGCAAAGCATCCTGCTTACCTTCAGTTAGGGCGTCGCCTTCTAAGCGCCAAGCCGACCAAATGGTCTCCGGCTCGGCCAACCAAGAGGGTTTAGGCAGGCTGCCTGCGGTGGATGTGGGTAGTAAAATGCTCATAGTGGATCTCGTATTCAATTCTTGTTAGTGATAATGCGCAAATTCAGGCAGCGTATTGAGCAGACCATTGCTCAAGTAGGGCTTGGTAGGGTTTGATGAAGTGTTCTTCAGTAAACTTCCCTTGCTCAATGGCTAGTGCGTTACGTTCTTCGCGGTCATAGACAATTTGCGTTAATGAATGATCCTGATTTTTTAAGTTGGGTTGGTAGCATTTTCCGGCCGCAGCATTGGCGTTATAAATTTCAGGGCGGTAAATTTTCTGGAATGACTCCATGGTGCTTATGGTGCTGATCAGTTCAAGATCCGTGTAATCACTGAGCAAATCACCTGAAAAGTGAAAGGCCAGCGGCGCGACGCTGTTGGGCGGCATAAAGTAGCGCACCTCTAAGCCCATTTTATTAAAATATTGCTCAGTTAAAGAGGATTCGTTGGGCTGGTATTCCAGGCCGAGTATCGGATGCTGATTGCCCGTTCTGTGATAAACCTTGTTGTCTGAAACGCTGAGGCAGATCACCGGCGCTTTAACAAAGTTGTGTTGATAGGCATCTGAATTGACAAAGCTTTTGAACAGATTGCCATGCAGCTCGCCAAAATCATCAGGCACACTAAACTCAGCTTGGCCTTTATTATGCTCTCTGAGCAATACGCTAAAATCATAATCGCGCACATAAGAAGAAAAGTTATTGCCGACCATGCCATCGATGCGTTTGTTGGTCTGGTGATCAACAATAGTGGTCTTCAATACTTCAATCGCTGGGAAGCTACTTTCATTGCCTTGATGAGCAATTTTCATGTCAACAGAAATGATTTCTAGCTCAACTGAATAACGATCGCCTTTGGGGTTATCCCAGTGCGCTAAGGCATTAAAACGGTTGTTAATCATCGCTAACGTATTGCGCAAGTTTTGCTGGCGGCTCTCGCCTCTGGCTAAATTTGCAAAGTTAGTCGTCGCTCGTGTGTTGTCTGAAGGATGGTAGTTCTCGTCGAAATCAATGCTGTTGATAGCAAATACAAAGTCGTTGCTCATGATGCTCTGGTATCCAATTCGTGCGATAAAACTGTGCTGTTGCTGGACTGGCTGGCAATCCTAGTCAGCAACCTGCAGCACCTATTGGTGTCTATCGCTCATTAATAATCGCTCTAGCGCTCTAGAGCTGGGAATGGATGTATTTATACGTGGATGGCGACATGAACAAAAACGATCTAATTTCAGCTGGTGCATGAGTAAAGGTCATGATCGACTGTAATTCAGTTTTATCTTGAGCAAAGAGGGTGTCAATTTTGCCGCACCGCACCGCACCGCACCGCAGCGATTTGCGCAGTGGGCTTTGCCAACACCCAGCCCGTGGTATCACAGGTAACAACTCAAGACCGAACGTAGAACTCTGACAATGGAAATACCCAAGTAGAATCGTAAAAATGACTGGCGCTTAAATAAGCCTAAAGCCCATCCATGTATACGCCCTGTGCGGATAGCCAATAAATAAAACATGCGAGCTTGAGTGGTTGCGCTATTAGGCAGGCAGGCTTTGCCGCGTAGACGTCGTACAGCCTTCTCTTACTTAAATCCCATGCTGCCACCAACAAGGGCTGGCGTAATTGCGGTCAGGCGACGGCCTACCAAGCCATCAATGTAACCGTTTTGTCATTATCAACTGCTGTAATGAGGACGTCATGCAGGCAAAGGGCTGTTGCTTAGGCTTGCTGTTACGACGAGCAGTTTTTAGAGCGTGTCTCTGAATGTTTAGGCATTGCAGTGCAGGCTAACACTCGAGCTTCATGAGACTACCGAGCGTTGTTTAGCTTTATTAAGGTGTACAACAGATGAAAAAAGCAGATGAGTTGTCAGAAATAATTGAGTCAAAACTGATTAATACATATTTCCAGCCAATTATCAGCGCTGATGGACAATCGATTTATGCCTATGAAGCCTTAAGCCGCGGACCTTCTGCAAGCATCTTGTTTAACCCCATCAATCTTTTCGAGCAAGCCAAGAAACAACAAAAGCTGTTTGCCCTAGAAAGTGTTTGTCGTACCAATGCTATTGAGCAATTTACCCAGCAGCAATTACCGGGCAAGTTATTTCTCAATATCGCACCAGAAACACTTTTACAGCCCGATCACCACAGAGGCTTGACGCTTGAACTGGTTAATAATTTCGGGATCAGCCCAGAGCAGGTGGTCATTGAAATAACCGAGCACTCACCGACCCATGATTACGAGCTGATGCGCCGAGCCGTCAAACATTATCAAGGCGAGGGCTTTTCCATTGCGCTGGATGATTTAGGTGCAGGCTATTCCAGTTTGCGGCTTTGGTCAGAGGTGCAACCTGAATTTGTAAAAATTGATCGCCACTTTATTACGGGTATCGAAACAAACAGAGTTATGGTCAAATCTGGTGTACGAGCATCAGGCGGTTTTCCTGTCTGATTGCTCCATTACTTGTTCGCCGTCTTGGAATTTAACGTTATTGACCACGAGGGTTAGCAGTTGAAATCCTTTCAGGCGGTTCCAGCGCTTCTGCGCTGATTGCAGCAATTTATAAACCATTGCTAGGGTTGTGTTTCTTGAACCGCAGTTGCGAGTTTTGCTGGTTCTTAAACGTACTGTAGCGAAGGCAGATTCAATTGGGTTGGTGGTGCGTATACTCACCCAATGTTCTGCTGGAAAATCGTAGAAAGCCAACATGCTCTCACGGTCTTTAGCTAAGCATTCCATTGCGCGTGGGTACTTAGCAGTAAACCTTTCCAGCGCTATATCAAAGGCTTTATGAGCCTTCTCACGCGTCTCAGCCATCCAAATATCATGCAGTGCCTCCTTCACTTTGGGCTGTACTGCTTTGGGCAATTTATTGAGCACATTGGCCGTTTTATGCACCCAGCAGCGTTGTTGTTTGGTCTGCGGATAAACCTTACTCAGGGCTTTCCAGAAGCCCAATGCGCCGTCAGCTGTTGCCAGCTTTGGGCAGGTCGTAAGCCCACGCGCAACCAGGCCATTCAGCAGCTCAAGCCAGCTGGCTTCAGACTCACGATAGCCTTCTTCAACAGCAATCAGCTCCTTGCGGCCATGCTCTGTCACGCCCATCACCACCAGCAAGCACAGGCGGTCATCGAGGCGGACGTTGCTGTAAATACCGTCAACCCAAAGGTACGCGTAGCGCTTGTCACTCAAATCGCGCTGTCGCCACTCTCGGTGCTCATCAATCCAGCGTTCCTTGAGCCTGGAAATGGTGTTAGCTGACAGGCCTTTGGCATTCTCACCCAGCAAGGCTGCTAGGGCTTCTTGGTAGTCTCCAGTGGAAATACCTTTGAGATACAGCCACGGTAATAACTCTTCAACGCTGCGGGCACGCTTGAGGTATGGCGGTAGCAGTGCGCTGGTAAAACGAATACCAGAGCAGCTACGATCACGCACTTTTGGCACCTTGATATCAACATCGCCAATGCCCGTTTGGATGCTGCGCTCAGGCAAATAGCCGTTACGCACCACAGCTTTGCGGCCATCGGGTAAACGCAGTTCTTCATGAGCTTGCAGCAGTTGCTGCAGCTCTACTTCAACTGCTTGCGCAATGAGCTGGCGAGCACCATTACGCAATAAAGCAGTTAGCACATCAGTGCCAGTTTCATCTGGTTGTGAAAGAACATTCAGGGTAGTATTTGTCATGGCGTATCGCTCTACTGTTAATTATTTCTTGGTCGAAACAATCAACAGGATACGCCACCCTCTTTTCCCCTCATACACCACAAATGACTATATCTCAAACAAACAAGGTTAAGCGTGAATTTGTGCGTTCTATTGTAGCCATAGCACGCTCGGTTAAAAGTCAGGTGATTGCCGAAGGCATTGAAACCGCGCAAGAGTTTGAAACCCTGTGTGAAATTGGTATGGATTACTTGCAAGGTTATTATTTTGCCAAACCGAGCCCAACACCTTCCTTGCAAATAATTAAGAGCGCCCAACGGGGATGGCAGCAGATTAAAGACAGTCGCGAAATTTATAACGATCAAGTGCAAGTGGGGGAGCTGAAACAAGAGATTGCGTCAGCACACTTAACTTGATTTGCTGCAAGCGCTACAAGAAGTGATGAGTATTTAGTTCAAGTGAATCATGTTTCCGAGCAAACCAATCTGCTGGCCATTAATATCACTATTGAGCCAAAAAACTTCAATATCAGAGTGCTGCAGGTTTTAATCTGCACGTGCAGGCCTTGGAGCAGAGTGCTCATGACGCCAGCTACGAAGTTAAACAGTTGCGCACTCCTGTCAGCCTGTAAAATTAGCGGTTGAGCACTAATCTAGGCGTGTAGCCGATCAATAGTTACGTGTTTTTTGTTTAATGCTAAATCAGCTTAAGTTATCCCTATCTGAGAGTTTTCGGCTGCAATCAAGGCAGGGCTGCTGTGATAAAATGGGTCAGCACAGACACAAGCTTAGAGGTGTAAAGCCATGATCAAAGCCCGTAAAGCAACAAGCCAAGCGCAGTTTCTGCTTCGGCGCAAGCTGGTTGTTGAAAACATCGTAGAGACTCAATGGAAGGCGCTTATTCAAGAGCTGAATCAGCATCCGAGTATTGATTTCGCTGAAGTTAAGCAAGCAACTCAACTGATTGTCACCTTCGATGGTAGGCACTGGTCGACTGACGCACTGTTAGAACGTGTTGAGGCGTATGGCGGTCGTGTAAAAGGCGGCTGGTGGCAGAATCAAAGGCTCGCGTGGTATAGATTCACTGACGAAAATGTACGCACGAGTGACAAGTACGTGCATGTGTGTTGTTCAAAGCCACCACCGCTAAAGAAATAACAAATGCGTGACTTCTCAGCGCAAGGGCGAGGGTTTACAGCGGTTTTGTTACATTGATTCGGTTTTTGTGTTTTTGTGCATGGGCATTTTGGTAATCCTGCAGAACCGTCTATTTCATAGTTTCCCGGTTAGGCCGTAAAGACTGAGTTTTTGCTTTGTGGGTAGCGTTACTGCGACTGAGACTGCAGCCGAAATCACACCATTTACAGCACAATCCCTGCCTGCTTGATATCGGCGAGCCGTGCGGGGCCAATTCCTTTAATAGCGGTGAGCTGCGAAATTTGAGTGATAGGCCGTAGCGCCAGAATCTCAAGTGCGCGCTCAAAACCAATATGCGGCAGTGTCTGCAGTTGCTCAACTGATGCAGTATTTAGGTTGATCAGGTCGTTTTGCGCGGCTGAATTATTAGCAAACGCGTGTTGTGAGGTTCGCCTAAGCGCTGCAGTGCTGAGGCTGTCGGCGTCGTCAAAACGACTATGCTCATTGGACTCTGGCATCTGCGGCTCTGCGATTTCAAAGCGCAATTGGGCAAAGTGCATGAAAATTTTCACCAACTGTTCTTGCAGCGCTGTTCGCTCATCCAATGCCACTATCCAATCATCCGCATTCAGTAATGCTTCTGCGCAATCTTCCGGGCTAAAAGTCAGGGCAAACTGCTGAGCGAGCAGGGCAGTGACGGCCTGCGGCTCAGCGAAAACTTGACCTTCATTTTTTGTACGCAAGTATTCTAAGCGTTGCGCTACTTTATTAAGCTCAGAAACAGTGACATTCAGTATTGGCGCTGAGTCAGATGTTTTGACCTGCTGTTGGGCACGCTGCTCAAGGCGTACCGCCGTTTCTTGGGCCGTTAAGCCGCGCCCCCAACCGCAGAGCACTAACAGCAGTGCGGCCTGTAATTCGGATGCTGTCCATTGGTTGATGGGTGGCTCAAACAGGTGCTCGGTGCGGCCAAGGTAAGATGCGATTTTGCTATTGCGTCGACGTTCTAATGCATCGTTAAAGCGTTGCGGCAAGCTGGCGATCCAGCTGAATAAGCCCACAAGCAGACTGCCTGTGCCGCGAAAGATAAAACTCAACATCCGCCCGCACAGCTGCAGCCCTTGCGCGATAAGCATAAATAGCATGTAGAGCAGTTGAATATTGGCAGCTTTCTTACCACGCAATTGTAGCCCAGCAATTTTCACCGAGGAGCGGTTGGGCTTGATCCAGTTAAAGGTTCCTATCGGGTTACGTGTCGATACGCTCATTCCGGTTTTGGATAAATTAAGGCGCGTTGGACCGCGACCATAACGGCCGCGCAGTACAAAGCGACCGTTTTGTAAAGCGACTTGCGTGCCTTTGCTTAGGCCCTTGGAGACTCGCAGCCCATGTTTGCTATTGGCCGTTACCGTTAATCCAGCGGCTTTTGCTTGCGTGCGTAAGGCAACACCGCCTGTACGGCTGATGCGCAGATTTTTCCCGCGATGCTCAATACGCCGTTGCTTGCCGTATTGATCTTTTTTGCCAAAGTTAAAAAAAGCCATATTGTGTTTTGATCTTTTCTATTCGCTAGCCAATACAGTAAACCCTGCGCTGATTGCGCTAGCCTCTATTAGCATTGCCGCAGTCATACTTAAGTCGGGTTATTCTGCTCGCGTGTCTCACGCTCGGCTTGCTTACGTTTCAAATCGCTAAATTCTTCATAGTGGCTGTACGCCGCCTTTGCCACGACGACCAAGCCAACCAAGGCTAAAATATTTCTAATCATTGTTCTACTCCTGCTGCTTTATCGATTTAATGAACAGGCTAACGGCTCTTATTCATTAATGAGAATGCAGCATAAATCAGGCATGCGACAAACTATGTCGTTAATGCATATCTGCATGCAAATCTGCCGTTGTGCACCTGTGTCACTTGGAAAATCCCGCATGAAATTGCCCGTGTACGAGTAGCTATGCCCACGCATACAGTCTGGCTACCCTACAGATGCCTGCAGAAACTTACAAAAATTAATGTGCCGTTAATCAAGCGACACAGTCTGTCGTATCACTAGCGTACAACGAAGTTACGCCAATCTAATCAAGGAATACCCCATGGCTTTTCCCCCGCGTCCTTTTAATTTACGTTGCCGGATTTGCGACTGGACCATCCATTGCCGTCCCACCAGTGACTGCTTTACACCAGACGAAGTGCCCTGTTGCTGCAAGCGCTGCGGCAGCAGCGGGCTAGAAGCCGAATACGGCACACACTTGCGTATTAAAGCCTTCTTGAGAACCCATTTCGGCCTGAAGTAGCGCAGTGAAAATATACTTAATAAGTATTTTACCTTTAAGGTCTTGAGCCGCTTACTGAATCTGCTTAAACTCGAGCGCACTTTCAAAGTGTCGATCGGCTCACATTTAGCCCTGAATGACCTGCTAACAGCTCGGAAAGACCATTTTTGCTTAAGGAAGGCTGCTATGTCGCAACGTTATGCTCCCGGTGTCCGTGTTGAAATTCGTGATGCCGAATGGCGAATTAAATGCATTGACCACACCTCTGACGGTGGCGAGCTGCTGACCTGCGAAGGCCTGTCTGAATTAGTCCGTGGCCGCGAAGCAACTTTCTTAACTAAAATCGAACCCAATATCCGCGTACTGGCACCGGAAGACACTGTTTTAGTCGATGACACCAGCAGCGCCTACCGTGCCAGCCGTTTATACCTTGCCACGCTCATCCGCCAAGCGCCGCCCGTCGATGAAAAAGTCTATCTGGGCCAACACGCCGCCCTAGATGTCATGGCCTATCAGCTCGAACCGGCACGCCAAGCCCTGCAGCAACCCCGTCAGCGTATTTTGATTGCCGACAGCGTAGGTCTGGGTAAAACCCTCGAAGCCGGTATTCTCGTTAGTGAATTGATTGCCCGTGGCAAAGGCAAACGCATTTTAGTGTTGGCGGTTAAATCCATGCTCAGCCAGTTTCAGCAGGAATTCTGGAACCGCTTTAGCATTGGTTTAACCCGTCTGGATTCCCAAGGTTTGCAGCGCGTGCGCAACCGTATCCCGACCAACCACAACCCGTTCCATTATTTTGACCGATCCATTATTTCCATTGATACGCTCAAACAAGACATCGACTACCGCCATTACCTTGAGCAGGCCTACTGGGACATCATCATTATTGACGAGGCGCACAACGTCGCCGAGCGCAGCAACCATTCCCAGCGCGCCCGTTTAGCCAAATTACTGGCCACCCGTTCCGATACCTTGATCATGCTCTCGGCTACACCGCACGACGGTAAACCAGAAAGCTTTGCCAGCTTGGTCAATATGCTCGACCCAACCGCCATCGCCAACCCATCGGACTACGCCAAAGAAGACTTTCGCGATAAAGGCTTGGTGGTGCGCCGTTTTAAAGAAGACATACGCGAGCAGCTGAACGACAGCTTCCCTGACCGCGATATCGACACCTTAAAAACCCCCGCCAGCCTGCCCGAAGAGCACGCCTACCAAACCCTACTCGACACCGAATTCCAAACCCTAAAAGGCGCTGGGGCAGGGCAGTTGTTTCGCACCACTTTAACCAAAGCTTTGTTTTCCAGTCCGGCGGCTTTATTAAGCACCGTGAGCAATCGCGCCCAACGTTTACAAAGAAACCTCGCCAGCGCCAAAACCGCAGAACAACGTCAAGCCATTAACAGTGACTTAGACAACCTGCACACGCTAGCCAATGCCGTACACAACATTGATGCCAACAGCTTCAGCAAATACCAACAGCTAGTGCGCTTATTAAATGCCGACACAACGGAAGGCCAAGCCTTCAACTGGAACCCCAAAGACGCCACTGACCGCTTAGTGATCTTTACCGAAAGCATTCCGACGCTTGAGTTTTTAGCACAGCACCTGCCCAAAGACTGCAAACTCAAGAAAGACCAAGTGCTGATTCTGCGCGGCGATATGAGCGACAAAGACCTGGCCAACACCGTTGATACGTTCAACCAGCGCAACAGTCCCGCGCGTTTGCTGATTTGTTCTGATGTCGCCTCCGAAGGGATCAACTTGCATCACCTCAGTCACCGCATGGTGCACTTTGATATTCCTTGGTCCTTGATGGTGTTCCAACAGCGCAACGGCCGGATTGACCGCTATGGCCAAAGCCGCCAGCCGCTGATTCGTTATTTGCTCACCGACAGCGATAACCCAAAAATCAAAGGCGATAACCGCATTCTCGAAGTGCTGATTGAAAAAGACGCCCAAGCCGGTAAAAACATTGGCGACCCCAGCGAGTTCAGCCAGGAAGAAGGCGAGGCCATCACTGCCGAATTGATTGAGCGTGTCAGCAGTGATGACGACAACCTTGATGATCTGATCAATAACTTCTTCAGCGGCGTCGACAGCAGCGGCAATGCGCCGGTGGATTTACTCGATGCCTTTGCCCCCACAAGTACGGCACTGGCACTGGAAGACATGCTCGGCCAGCGTCCAAAAATATTTAACAGCGATATCGACTACGCCAGCGCCGCGGTCAACTGGCTGCAACAAGAAGCCGGTGTGCCATTACAAGTGGCAATCGACGGTGACAGCTTGCACCTCACCGCACCCAATGATCTAAAACAACGCCGCCGCTTTTTACCCCGTGAAGTCTGGCCCGAAGATGACCGCTTTGCCCTGACCAGCAACCGCGCGCGCATCAGTGAAGAACTCAAACGCTGCCGTGAAGAAGACAGCCCTTGGCCGCAGATTCACTACCTCTGGCCGCTGCACCCGGTGATGCAATGGCTCTACGACCGTTCGCTGAATGCCTTTGGCCGCCATACCGCGCCGGTGATTCGCCTGCCGCAGCAGCTGCAAGGCAACGAACACTGGGTCTTGCTGCACGGTGGCTTCCCCAACCGTCGCGGGCAAATGCACCTGCAAAGCTGGTGCGCGGTACACATTCAAGATCAGCAAGTGATTAACAGCTGCAATTTGCCTGAGTTTCTCCAGCGCATTGATCTCAATACACTGGTCAATCCCGGCCGCCGCAGCGACACCCGCGCGCTGGCTCAACTGCTGCCCATCGCCATTCACCAAGCCCAACAACAGCTGCAAGTTGAGCGCGACAACTATGAGCAGCGCAGCAATGCCACGTTAAACAAGCAGTATGATGCCCTCGAAGCCCTCAAAGCCAAGCACACCCAGCAAATGGAAATGGACTTAAGCAGCGTCACTGGCAGCCAATTAGACAGCCAGCGCGCCAACCGTCAAAGCGAAATTGATCGTCTGTTTGACGATTACTGGGAGTGGCTGGAAAACACCCAGATCATTGAAAAACAACCTTACCTGCAAGTGGCCGCCGTATTCACCGGCCTGCCACATGCCGCCGCAGGAGCCGACAGCGCAACAGGAGCCGCACAATGAACCTCACTGGCATCAGCAATGAAAACGAATTTTACAGCCAGCACTATATGGCTGAAATTTTCGCCGGTGACAGCGATGTCAAAGCGCTCCTGGAAAACTGGCAGCAACAAGAAACCAGCGCCCGCGAACAAGCCGTTACCGAGCAGGATAAACGCAACGCTTGGCGCACACCGTGGAACCGCCTCCAGCACAGCGCCCGCGATACCTTATTGTTGCTCGACGAATACAGCCGCAATCACAAACCACACGAACAGCTCGAACTCGGCCGCGACCTGCTCAGCCAAACCTTGGCGATTTTAAACTTGCCCTATGCACCGCGCGCGCACTACATCGAACACACACAAAGCTATTTACCGCTGCTCGGTGAGTTAAAAAACAGCCAAGGCGAGCCACTGTTATGGATTCTGGAAGCCCAGCCGCTAGGTGATCAGTACGATGCCGACAGCGACCCCTTAGCTTTACCGCTGCACAGCGCCCAGCTTGAAAACCTGCCGCAATACCATGCCGATACCAGCAAAAGCGCACGCAACGGCAACCCAGACAACTGGCAAAAGCTGCTTTCCAGCACCGTCTTTAGCCAAACGCTGCCGCCGCGCTGGGTGATTCTCGCCAGCCCGCACCAATGGTTATTAATCGACCGCAGCAAATACGCCCAGAACCGCCTGATTCGTTTTAACTGGCAAGAGCTGCTCAGCCGCCGCGAAACCGAAACCCTCAAAGCCGTCAGCGTGCTGCTGCACAAAGAGTCTTTACTCGACGCCAAAGGGCAAACCCTGCTCGACACCCTCGATGAAAACGCCCATAAACATGCCTATGGTGTCTCCGAGGATTTAAAATACGCCTTGCGTGAATGCATCGAGCTGCTCGGTAATGAAGCCACCCAGCAACTTATTGCCCTCGCCAGTCAACAAAACCGTGGCATTTGGAGCGGCAAAAACCAGCTCGACCCCGATGAGCTGTCGCGCCAGTGTTTACGCTATATGTACCGCTTACTGTTTTTGTTTTATATCGAAGCCCGCCCCGAGCTGGGCTACGCGCCGACCAGCAACGATGTCTACCTTAAAGGCTATTCTTTAGAGCACCTGCGCGAGCTGGAACTGATGCCGCTGACCAGCGAACAAGAGCGCCAAGGCCGTTACTTTAATGACTCCCTCAACATCCTCTTTATGTTGGTGGCCAATGGCACGCCCGATCAGCAGCAGCACCATGCCGACTTACTCAGCACCGCCAGCCAAACCGGCCGCGATGCCTTTAGCATGGCACCGCTCAAATCGCACTTATTCGACCCTAAACACACCGCTTTGCTGGCCAAAGTGGTGTTTCCTAACCATCTCTTGCAGCGCATTATTCAGCTGATGTCGCTCAGCCGTCCGGCCAAAGGCAAACGCCGCCGTGGCCGTATTTCCTACGCGCAACTGGGCATTAACCAACTCGGTGCCGTGTATGAGGCGCTGCTCAGCTACCGGGGGTTTTTCGCCCTTGAAGACCTTTACGAAGTACAAAAAGCCGGCGAGACATACAACCTGCTCGATACCGGCTATTTCGTTAATGCCGCCGCCTTAGAGCACTACAAAGACGACGAAAAAGTCTACGAACAACACAGCAGCGATGCCTACGGCCACAAAAGCCTGAAAAAATACCCCAAAGGCACCTTTATTTACCGTATGGCAGGGCGTGACCGAGAAAAGTCAGCCTCTTATTACACGCCCGAAGTATTAACCAAAAGCTTGGTCAAATACGCCCTCAAAGAGCTTTACGCCCAGCAGCTTGAACCCTTGGCCAACGATCGTCAGCGTGCCGAGCGCCTCTTGCAGTTCACCGTCTGCGAGCCTGCCATGGGCAGCGCCGCCTTCTTAAACGAAGCCATTAACCAGCTCGCTGAGAAATACCTAGAGCTGATGCAAAGCGCGCAAAATGAGCGCATTCCCCAGCAGCAGTATGTGGCTGAGCTGCAAAAGGTCAAAATGTATCTGGCCGATAACAACGTCTACGGCATTGACCTCAACCCTGTGGCGGTGGAGCTGGCCGAAGTCTCGCTGTGGCTCAACGCCTTATCTGCTGACCGCTTTGTGCCCTGGTTTGGCATGCAGCTGTATAACGGTAACTCGCTGATTGGCGCGCGCCGCGAAGTCTATAAAACCAGCCAAACCGCAGCGAAAAACAACGACTCCCAGCAATGGCTGCAAAGCGCACCGCAGGCCATCGCCATGAGTCAGCCGCGCAGTGCAGGGCAGATTTGGCACTTTTTATTGCCCGCCGCCGGTATGGCCCACTACAAAGATAAAGAAGTCAAAAGCCTCTATCCCGAGCCGTTCAAACAGCTCAGCGAGTGGCGCAAAAACTTTTTAAAACCGCTGGATGCCGATGAGCAGCGCCGCCTCGAAGCACTCAGCGCCAAGGTTGAACAACTCTGGCAACTGCACGCCGCCCAGCAGCGCGAGATTCGTCAAAAAACCAGCGACCCTTACGATATTTATGGCATGCCCAGCACCGGCCGCACTCAAACCAGTTTGGATTACAAAGACCAAGTTCTGGCGCAAGAGCTTTACGCCCGCGACTTAAGCAACAGCAGCGCCTTTGGCCGCTTAAAACTGGCGATGGATTACTGGTGCGCCCTGTGGTTTTGGCCCATCGAACAAGCAGGCGACTTACCCAGCCGTGAAGAATGGTTGTTTGAGCTGGAAAGCCTGCTGCTTGGCGACACCATTGGCGTGCGTGCCAGTGAGCAACACGACCTCTTTGCCAGCACGCAAAACCCCGAAGAGGGCAAACGCTTTATCAGCCAACACGGCGTGGTCGACACCCAACTGCTCAAGCAAGCCTTCCCGCGTTTTGATTTGGTGGAGCAACTGGCCAACCTGCATAAGTTCTTCCACTGGACTTTGCAGTTTGCCGATGTCTTTGCTGGTGCGCCGCAAGCAGATGAAACAACTCCAGCCCATGACGGTGGTTTTGATTTGATGCTGGGGAATCCGCCGTGGTTAAAAGTCGAGTGGAACTCCGGCTCGGTGCTGGGTGACTTTGAGCCGATGTTTATTCTGCGCAAATTCACCGCGCCACAAATGGCGAAACTGCGTGATGAAAAATTTGCCGATAACCCTGCGATTGTGAGCACTTGGCTGGCTGAATATGAGCAAAGTGAAGGGACGCAGCTGTTCTTAAACGATGTCTGTAACTACCCACTGTTACAAGGTGTGCAAACCAATCTGTATAAGTGCTTTTTACCGCAGGCGTGGAGCAATACCAGCGCCCAAGGCGTCAGTGGCTTTTTGCATCCGGAAGGGATTTATGATGATCCTAAAGGCGGTGGTTTAAGAAAGGCGATTTATCCACGATTAAGGGCACATTTTCAGTTTCATAATGAAATGTCATTGTTCTCTGAAGTACACCATGCAACGACGTATAGCATTAATATTTATGGTTCGTGCCAGCACGATTTAGCTTTTAGGCACCTTGCTAATCTATTCGTTGCTGCAACTATTGACTCTTGTTTTGTGCATGATGGCCAAGGCGAAGTAACAGGGCTTAAAGAAGAGTTTATTGCTGCTAATGGAGCGGTTAGATCAGCCTGGAATACTCAAGGTCATAATGATCGAATTATTCACGTGACTGAAAAAGAACTTGCATTGTTTGCCCAGCTTTATGACGAAGCAGGTACTGAGCCTTTAGCTGCTCGTTTACCGGCTTTGCATGCTAAGCAATTGCTTGCTGTATTGGAAAAGTTTGCTGCTCAACCTAAACGTTTAGGTGACTTAAAAAACCTAGTAACTTCAACCGTCATGTTCGATGAAACTTACGCGCAACGTGATGGCATTATACGCAGAGAAACCAGTTTTCCAGATGATACTAACCAGTGGGTGCTCTCGGGGCCACACTTTTTCGTAGGCAGTTCTTTTTATAAAACCCCGCGAGAGCAATGCATGTTAAGTAGTCATTACGATGGAGTTGATTTGGCTACTATTCCTGAAAATTACCTACCACGTACTAACTATGTACCTGCTTGCAGTCCAGATGAATATCGTGCTTTTACCCCCAAAGTTAATTGGATTGATAAGGGTGCAACGGAGCCTAAGCGTATAACGGAATATTATCGATTTGTTAATAGGCGTATGTTTGGCTCTTCATCAGAACGGTCATTTATAGGAACGCTTATTCCACCGAACGTAGCAAACATTAATACTGTTGTTGCCACAGCAGTTTCTGATAGTAAAATCTTATCAAACTTTGCGGCTTCGACTTATTCAGTCTGCTTTGATTTTTTCCTAAAAAGCACCGGTAAAAGTGATTTGTACGGTGCGCTGCTTGCTACTTTTCCGCTACTAGAAAATGGGCGCATGCAGCTCTTAGGGCTAACATTAAACTGTATTACCAATCACTACGCCGACCTTTGGAGCGACTGCTGGAACCCAGCCTTCACCCAACAAAGCTGGAGCATCCGCCCCGACAGCGACCACCCCGGCGCACAGGTTTTGCCACAAGACTTCTTTAACCAGCTCACCCCAAACTGGCAACGCCACTGCGCCCTACGCAGCGACTACGCCCGCCGCCAAGCCCTAGTAGAAATCGACGTCCTCGTCGCCCAAGCCCTCGGCCTCAGCCTCGACGAATTGCTCACCATCTACCGCGTCCAGTTTCCCGTCATGCGCCAATACGAAGCCGACACCTGGTACGACCAAAACGGCCGCATCATCTTCACCCCCAGCAAAGGCCTCGTCGACGTCGGCCTCCCCCGCACCGCCCGCAAAACCGACCTCGACAACGGCATCAGCTACACCATAACCATCGCCAATCCCGAAGCCGCCGCTTCCCCTGTACGAGCGGGCCACGCCCGCGATAGCGATAACCCAGAACCATCTAATGCAGGTCAGGCTTCAGCCCAACAAGTCGGGATAAATCCCGACCTACAAAACAACGAACCCCCTGCACAAGCGGATTACTCACCTGTACGAGCGGGCCATGCCCGCGACAGCAATACCCCAGACACCACCACAACCACCGAACAAGGCATCGCCCTCGGCTGGAACGACATCCAACACCTAACCGCCGGCGACACCGTCAGCAAAACCTACACCGACACCACCCAATCCACCGGCCCCGTACAACGCACCATCACCTACCAAGCCCCATTCTTCAAACCCAACAGAGAAGAAGACTACGCCACCGCGTGGGCGTTTTTTGCGGGAGAGGGCCAATAATGGACATTAAAAAAATACAACACATCCTCGGTCAATTGACTGAGGTAAATGAACAGCTGATTTCCCTTGCCGATGATATCTGGCTGGATATCGATCCACGTAATAATGAATCCATAACGGCCGGTGCTCAATTTCTTCAAGACTATAACCAGTCCACGCAACAGTTGAGCCAAACCGCCGCGGCGATAGAGCAGCAACTCAGCCAGTATTTTCAACAAGACAGCGCAAGCCTGCAGCCGGTTATTGAGCACGGCAGCGACGATGCTCAGAAAAACCAACGGATGATTAAAGAGCTCGACCGCAGCCAAGCCTATTCGTTGCGTGACAACTTCACCTTTAAACGCCCCTACGGTTTTGTCCTGAACGGCATCGCCTATACCCAAATCACCACTTGGAAAGCGATCTATCTAAAAGTGCTGGATATTTTGTACAGCACCAACCCCGATAAATTCGCAGCCTTAGTCACCGAGCAACGCTTCATCAGCAATCGCGGCAACCCCTTATTCGCACATCAAAAAGAAAAGCTGCGTGTGGCTCATGCTTTAACCGCTGGCTTTTACACCGAAGTAAACATGTCCGCAAACACCATTAAAGACACACTGATACAAGTGCTTGATTATTTTTATATTGATGAAAACAGCATGAGAATTTATTTACGCGAAGATCGGGATGCATAGTTAGCAATTCCATTTTGTGTAAGCAAATATTTAAGTATTTGGAGGAGTGATTTTGGAAAGTTTTTTTTCTTTGACAGGCTTGTTTGAAGCAGTCAAGCCGAGTGACAGTATTAGCCAGCTTATTGTTTATTCCATGCTTACGATTACTGGACTGTATGGGGGTTTTCTACTTTTCTATTTGATAATTAAAAAAAATCAACGCACAGAAACCATTATAAAACTGTTGTCTGAACAGAATGAACAAGGTGCAGCGTTAAAAGCCAATCTTAAAAATCAAATTGACGAGTTAAAAGACAAGGTATTTAAAAATAAATGGTTTCAATTTGAACAGCATTTAGTTAGCAACCCAACAAAAACAAAAGTTTTTACTACGCTTGATAGTAAATATTTTTTCAATAGTCAGAGTCTTTATCCTTGGTTAAGTAATAACCGGTTTATAGTTTCAGTGCCGAGCATATTAGTCGCTATCGGTGTTTTAGGTACATTTGTTGGTCTAGTGATTGGATTGAAAGGTCTTGATATTGATACAAATAACACAGCAGTTCTCAAAACTGGAATTAATCAGCTCATTGGTAGCGCATCCATAGCATTCACTACTTCTGTATGGGGTGTGTTTTTAAGTTTACTCGCAGGAGTTTTCGAAAGGGCGCTAGAAAGAAAAGCGTATACCTCTGTTGAAAAGCTAAATGTGCAGTTAGCACAAATGTTTCCAATGATCTCAAATGAGCAGTCGTTGCTGCATATTGAAGACTATAGCGAGCAAAGCACATCTGCTTTACAAACTCTGCATGAGAAAATTGGTTCCGAGTTGCAAAAGTCTGTGACCAATATGGGTGAGCAAATGCAGGCCGCATTGACTAGCTCTCTCAACAGTATTATGAAACCTGCGATTGATAGTTTGGTGAATAATACACAGCAACAATCTTCCCAGGTGCTAGAAGGGCTAATGAATGAGTTTGTAGGTGGCATGCGTCAAGCAGGGCAAGCACAAACTCAAGAAATGAATGGTGCAGCTAAGGCAGTGCAGGATTCTATGCAGCAAATCAGTGAGCAACTGCACCAAGTTTTTGAGCGGTTAAATAACCAACAAGATCAGTTTTTAGCTAAATCTACTGAGCAGCAAAACCAGCAACAGGAGCAACAGAAAAAGCTGCAAGAGAACTTAGTAGCGATGCTGCAAGAGCAGCAAACAAAACAAAAGGATTGGGCTGCAGATAATCAACAGCAGGCTAAAGAGACACAGCAACAGCATCAAGAACTCATTAACAATGTATCTGTCCAGCAACAAGGTTTAATTCAACAGCTGACAGCGCAGCAGCAAGAAGTACGGCAGCAAGCTGAAACACGCGAGCAAATAAGGCAAGAGCAAGTCAGCGCAACGATTCAGGAGTTGGGAAAAGAGCAGGCAGGCTTACTTGCTGAGTTAGCCGAGCTCAGTCGAAACTCTGCTGAGCAGAACCGTTTATTGGTTGAGCATCATAAGCAGTTAAGCACCCATTTAGGGCAAGCTATAAAAGGCATGGAAAGTAGCAGCCAGAACCTCGAAAGCACCAGTCAACAGCTAGGGTTGCTTTCAAGCAATACTCGGGCTGCAACGACAGAATTGGCTGGAGCTTTGGAAGTGTTAACTACAGGGCTTGCTAAAACCAGTGAGGAAAACAGTCAGCTTGCTGGTCATTTAATTCAGCAAAGCCAGCAGTTAAAAAGTTTACAAGACAATTTGCTTGGAACAGCAAGCGAGTTGAGGGTAGCTGCAGAGTCTGCAAGTCAAGGCTTTAGCCAGCTTGAAGAGCAACAAAAAAGTTTCTTAATAGGTTTGCGTAAAGAGTTTGGTGACACGCTTGAGGCGTTTACGGATCAGGTGCAGGGACTTGAAAAGCAAACAGAAGAATGGCTAAGAACATATAGCAATGAAGTTAACAGCCAAACGGTTGAGCGCATGCAAGTTTGGAACGAACAAACTATAAGTTTTGCTGAAGAAATGAAAAGTGCGGTTAGTATGATCAGTGACTTGGTTGATGATATTGAGCAAAAGGTAGAGACCCATGCGTAAGTATCAGCCGGCAAGTCCAGTCGATGAAGAAAACCCGTACTGGATGTCGTTTTCCGACATCATGTCAGCGCTGTTGGTGGTTTTTATTCTTGCTGCGATTGCTTTAATGGTTCAGCTGATGGAAACCGAGGGGAAGTTCGATAAAAAGATCGAGGTATTGGAGGCCGCTGAAAAGATTCGGAAAACTATTCTAGACGAAGCTGCTGAAGAACTTGCTAAACGAGGTATTCAAGTTGTTGTAAGTGAAAACGACAGCGTGCTGCGTGTACCAAATGACCTTTTAGGCTTTGATACAGCTGCTTATGATATTCAGCCAGAATACCGCAGGACTGCATATTCGATTGGAGAGGTGTTGCACCAAGTTATCAGTCATGAGGATCGGCTTGATTATCTGGACACTGTTTTTGTAGAAGGGCATACCGATAATCGACTTTATAATGGTCTTATGGGTACAGGCAACTGGGGGCTTTCCACCTTCAGAGCCATTTCCTTGTGGCAATATTGGAGCGATGCATTACCTGCACAAGGTAGTTTGCAAGCTATGTTCAATAAAGATAATAAGCCTTTGTTTTCTGTAAGTGGTTATGGTGAAACACGGCCAGTGACAAAAAAGCAGGAGACAGATGAAGAGCTTAGCGCTAATCGACGCATTGATATCCGTATCACTATTCGAAGGCCTAAAAGCGAAGAAATTAAGTCTGCTCAAAATGAAAATGCTGAGAACCAAGATGAAACTACCTAGCCTGAGTGAAATACAGTTAGCTGAGTGGCCAGGGAATACTTTTCAGCAATGGAAAGAAGTAATAGAGCAGGTTCGCAGCGAAGGTACTGGTACACAATCAGCACGTTTCTATGAGCGAGTAGATGAGATTAAAGCTTGGGTTAATGGCGGTGGCTCAGCGGCAGAATTTATAAGCTTTTTAGAAGACCGTCTTACGTTGCGAGCGCTGACTTGGCTATGGCTGAATGATGAGTCCATGCGGAGTCATTTATTGCGCACAGACATCATAGAATATTTAAAGCAAAGGACAGGTTGGCTAGGTCGTTTAATTACAATCCAGCTGATGAGCCTTTATTTAAAATTTTACAAGCAGCTTGAAAATTTAAGCAAGCATACCGCAGGTTTATTACAAGCACTAAAAGTTCTCTTAATAAAGCAGCTTGAGTATTTCTCAGTAAGAAGAAAAAAACGGAATCAAACAGCAGTTAAAAATCTGTTTGATGCCTTTGTTGAGCATCAAGACATGCTGTTATCAGATAATGCCGTGCTAGAAACTGTCGATTATGCGGCGAAACGAAATCTCGATTTGCAGGATTTGTTTGAGAGATATAGTCATTTGTGGTGTATGAGGGGAAAAGAGGGTGGCGTATCCTGTTGATTGTTTCGACCAAGAAATAATTAACAGTAGAGCGATACGCCATGACAAATACTACCCTGAATGTTCTTTCACAACCAGATGAAACTGGCACTGATGTGCTAACTGCTTTATTGCGTAATGGTGCTCGCCAGCTCATTGCGCAAGCAGTTGAAGTAGAGCTGCAGCAACTGCTGCAAGCTCATGAAGAACTGCGTTTACCCGATGGCCGCAAAGCTGTGGTGCGTAACGGCTATTTGCCTGAGCGCAGCATCCAAACGGGCATTGGCGATGTTGATATCAAGGTGCCAAAAGTGCGTGATCGTAGCTGCTCTGGTATTCGTTTTACCAGCGCACTGCTACCGCCATACCTCAAGCGTGCCCGCAGCGTTGAAGAGTTATTACCGTGGCTGTATCTCAAAGGTATTTCCACTGGAGACTACCAAGAAGCCCTAGCAGCCTTGCTGGGTGAGAATGCCAAAGGCCTGTCAGCTAACACCATTTCCAGGCTCAAGGAACGCTGGATTGATGAGCACCGAGAGTGGCGACAGCGCGATTTGAGTGACAAGCGCTACGCGTACCTTTGGGTTGACGGTATTTACAGCAACGTCCGCCTCGATGACCGCCTGTGCTTGCTGGTGGTGATGGGCGTGACAGAGCATGGCCGCAAGGAGCTGATTGCTGTTGAAGAAGGCTATCGTGAGTCTGAAGCCAGCTGGCTTGAGCTGCTGAATGGCCTGGTTGCGCGTGGGCTTACGACCTGCCCAAAGCTGGCAACAGCTGACGGCGCATTGGGCTTCTGGAAAGCCCTGAGTAAGGTTTATCCGCAGACCAAACAACAACGCTGCTGGGTGCATAAAACGGCCAATGTGCTCAATAAATTGCCCAAAGCAGTACAGCCCAAAGTGAAGGAGGCACTGCATGATATTTGGATGGCTGAGACGCGTGAGAAGGCTCATAAAGCCTTTGATATAGCGCTGGAAAGGTTTACTGCTAAGTACCCACGCGCAATGGAATGCTTAGCTAAAGACCGTGAGAGCATGTTGGCTTTCTACGATTTTCCAGCAGAACATTGGGTGAGTATACGCACCACCAACCCAATTGAATCTGCCTTCGCTACAGTACGTTTAAGAACCAGCAAAACTCGCAACTGCGGTTCAAGAAACACAACCCTAGCAATGGTTTATAAATTGCTGCAATCAGCGCAGAAGCGCTGGAACCGCCTGAAAGGATTTCAACTGCTAACCCTCGTGGTCAATAACGTTAAATTCCAAGACGGCGAACAAGTAATGGAGCAATCAGACAGGAAAACCGCCTGATGCTCGTACACCAGATTTGACCATAACTCTTTGTTTGATCAGCTTGGTTTAAAAGGTTTTGATACAGGGCGCTTTGCTGAGCAGTGTCGCTATTTGTTCTACATCAAAAAAATCGAGAGTTTGGCTGAAGGACAATGGGATTCTGTACTGGTAGAAATACAACGCAGATCAGTTTTTAATGCGCCTTACGACGGTCAGAAACTGTTAGGGCACGTGGCTATGCAGCTGCTGATTGATAAAGTTACTGTTAGCCCGACCGATAACTGGCTTAAAGTCTTGCTTGAAATCGCTGGTGATCCACGCATTAGCAACACAGCCGGCAACTTTCGTAAGTGGTGGCAGCCTTTAGGTGAGCAAAGAATTTCACGAGTTCGAAGCTGGCTAGCTAAAGAGGATTTGCGCTTGTTCCTTGAGGCAGTAGAAGCGTATGGGGTGAGCTCGAATGATGAAGCGCTGCAACGGATGTTTCCAGCGCGCAAAAGATTTTTGGAGGGATTGTTTGAGCAGGGAATTATTCGAAATGCACGTTTAATGCTAGGCACTCGCGCTGCAGGGTTTGTTAATAGAAGTATCAGTAAAGAAAGTAAAATTAGCTATATACCCTTAACTGGCATGACGGATACGGCCGTTATCTATTTAGACTGTGGCGATTTTTATTTAATTCAAGGGTCACACAGTTTTAAAATATGGTTGTATCTCGCCAAGCCAACGGAATTGTTTGATTCTTACAATCCTAAAGTTAAATTAACACACTCTGAACTTATACATAAAATTCCAGCAAGTTATCGACAAAAATATCCGGGCTGGCCCTATAGAGATATTACTCATCACGAAAATACCTGGCGAAATGAAGTTGTTGAGTTTTTATACGGTAACGGTATTAAAATCGACCTTGAAAAAATAATGAACCGTGAAGATTATAAGTATTATATAAGTAGGTTTGGTCATCCTTACTTGCGCGAAAGGCAGTATAAATAATATCTGAAAGTTATTGAATAGGTGTGGGACGTGAGCATTATAAATACGCTTAGAGCTTTGCTTGGTAATAAGGCCTCAGAATCATCGAATATCTATCAAGTGACAGCTAACTCCGAGGGATTATTATATGCCACTGCACCTGAGTTATTTTCGGCACTCGAAAATGCTCAAAAAACCTCTTTACAACATACCATTTTGAAAATGCTTGTAGAGCAAGGTTTAGCTACAGCGTTGCCCAATGGTTTTTTACTGCCAAAAGAGGTGGTGTGTGCTCAGCTTGGTGATAGCGAAGTTGAAGATCTTGAGTATGCAAATATTTTAGGCATTGAGCGGCGACAAAAGCTGAAGTTTATAGCGCAGCCACGCAGTTTTACTACTCAAAAAGACTTTTCAGTAACATTATTAGTTGAGTCGGCAGAGCACGGTGAGCTTCCTGTTGAGTTAAAAGGGCCTTATATAAAACTGCCAGGCAACAGGCATGCACGTTTAAACACTGGTGAGTTGATTGGTCTAGAAGCATGGCAGCAGCATCAAGAACTCACTGCTGAGCAGCGCAGCGAGTTAAAGAATCTGCGCTTAATAGCGCAGCTACAGCTCGCTAAAGATTCTGGAATGGATATTGATTTAAAACACTTTGAGGAGTTCATTGTAAAAGTTCCTGAAAGTATAGGTGTGCATGTTCATCGCAACAGTGATGATAGTTTAACGCTCCGTCCCAGTATCGATTCATTAACCAATGAACAATTAGAGTCACGCTGGGGACAGGTGATTGGTTCGCCAGACAGTGGCGCGTTACGCGTTGAGAATACTATTGTTTTGCTGGATAAGAAAAAGCGTCAAGCGATTGATGAGATCTTCAGCAATCAACATATCTCTAAGGATCAGGTTAAGAATTTTATTGAAAATCCGAGTGCTTTTTTAGATGCGAGCTTAATTGATTTGGATGTAGGGTTCTCCACGCGAGTAACTGGCATTGGTGAGCTGGTTTTTCTTTCTTTTGGTGAGCTCGATAGTGAAAAAACAGATTGGTTCAGTGATGCTCTAATTGAAAAACAGCCAATAAAAAACCTTGATGCAGTTATTAAATGCCCTGAAGATTTGCAACGATTCGCAGAGCAGTACAAGGCTGCGCGGGCCAGTAATGCGACGGTTATGCAGTTTGACGGAAAAACTGTTGATATCAGTAAGCCTTCAGAGGTCACTCAGCAGATAGAGAGTTTAGGGGCTCGTTATGCTGAAGGTGAGTTTGATGATGGCGAGAGTACTAGGCTAGACGACAGCCCCAGTAGTGAGCAAGAAAATGCTGAGCCAGCCAAAAGATGGACGCTTTTGCTCGAAACTGCTGAAGAGAAAAACAAATATTTACTTGAGCTAGCCAACCAAGAATTTGACTCTAATCAGATTGACTGGCAAGCCTGCCAGCGTGATCCCTACCCACACCAGCGTAAAGGTGTTGAGTGGGCTGTTAGCTTAATCAGTCAAGCGCTAACAAGGAGTGAGCAGCCTGTACGTATCGAAGGCGCGCTATTAGCGGATGACATGGGGTTAGGTAAAACCTATATGTCATTAGTCGCAACAAACGAATATTACCGTTTGCTTGATCAGCAAGAGAAAACTCATAAACCCATTTTGGTTGTTGCGCCACTTAGCTTATTAGAAAACTGGGAAGATGAAGTGGCTGTGACATTTAAAAAGTCACCATTTACTGACATCCAGATTTTACAGTCAGGTAAAAATTTAAATAAGTTTCGTGTTGCAGGTGTTGAGCGTGAGTCAGTCCAGCTCACTGAGCAAATAAATGAGCGTGAAGGCAGCGAGCAAGGTACACCTGAAATTAAATATGCATTGCATGTTGGGCAAGAAGCAGGTTTGAAACGTTTAGATATGCCTAGACGTTTAGTCATTACCACTTACGATACTTTGCGCTCATACCAGTTCTCCTTGTGCAAAGTGGACTGGGGTTTGGTGTTTTTTGATGAAGCGCAAAACATTAAAAACCCGAATACTTTGCAAACTCGAGCTGCTAAAGCATTAAAAGCTGACTTTAAAATGCTGGTAACCGGCACACCAGTAGAGAACAGTTTGGCTGACTTTTGGTGTTTACTGGATACTGCTCAGCCCGGTTTATTAGGTGACTGGCCTGTTTTTCGTGAGAACTGGGTTTCCCCAATTGTGAGAGCTGGAGCTGAAGAAAAAGAGAATAAACGTATAGAAATCGGTGAGCAGCTGCGCAATGCCACCGGTACATTTATGTTGCGACGCACCAAAGAAGAAGAGCTGCCGGGTTTGCCAGAAAAGCGCTCATTTGTAGGAAAACTGCTGCAGAAAAACGCAGTCAATACAGAGCTTTTAGAGTATTTAGGACAAGATATGCGGGGTACTCAGCTTAAAGAGTATGACGGTATCTTAAGCGGCTATCAGCAGCAGGTCGGAACACAAGAAAAAGGGGCAGCGCTCACGGCTCTAGCAGCATTGCGTAATATTAGCTTGCACCCAGAGCTACAGAGTCCCGGCACTTTGAATATGATGACTGCCAAGCAAGGGCTCGAGTTTGTATCTGGCTCAGCCAAGCTCATTGCCCTCAAGAAAGTACTGGATGCAATTCAAAACAAAAAAGAAAAAGTCATTATATTTACGATTAATAAGCGTCTGCAGCTAATGCTCAAGCAAGCGCTAGATGTACTCTACAGTTTAAAAATCGACATTATTAATGGTGACACTAAAACTGTAGAGAGTAACAGTGGGCGTGAGTCACTTACTCGGAAAAGCATGATTAAGCAGTTTGAAGCTAAGCCTGGCTTCAACATTATTATCATGTCACCGATCGCCGCAGGAGTCGGCTTGACCATTGTGGGTGCTAACCATGTGATTCATCTGGAGCGACACTGGAACCCGGCAAAAGAGGCACAGGCTACTGACCGCGTCTATCGAATCGGACAAGAAAAAGATGTCTGTATTTACTATCCCTTTAGCCTGCATCCTAATAAGCAATCATTTGATGAGCATTTGGCGTTGCTACTGGATCGGAAACACTTGTTAAAAGAGGCTGTGGTTACCTCTGAGCAGGTTAAAGAAGCTGATGTAATAAAAGGAATGTTTAGCTGATTTATTACTGTACTCTATCAATGGGACTATTTTCCTGTTCTGGAATTTGAAGAGCGCAGTCAAACCAACAGCTACGCGCCTGATTATATCTTGCAGCGCTATGCCAGTTGGTTGTGGCGTGATGAGGTCAATGCTGACAGAACCCAGCAGTTGTTAATCTAAGACTGTTGACGGGCAGGTAAGTACGACCAGCTGGGATATTGTCGGGCATTTGTATGTAGACAAGCGTGTTAGGCGGCGGTAATTGTCAAGCTACGGCCAAACGAGGAGCGCAGAGTTGGGTGCCAAGTTTCTAACCTGATTGCCTACAGATGTGTAACGAATGGGTTATACCCATGGTTGGATATGTACAGCTTAGCTTCGGCAGCCCGGAGGGGAGCACACTCAAGGTTGCATCTAAGCCCCAATCACTAACTTGCACTCAGACAACTCCAGCAAATCAAATATATCCACATGCTCAACGGCAAAGGTTTTTGCAACGTTAGGAATTTTAACTTTGCGGCTGTTATCAGGTACCGGGACTTCATGGGTCACTATTTTAGCGCCAGTTGTTTTGGCCTCAGCAATTAACCAAGGGTCAGCACCAGAAAGAAACCGCGATACTTCAATTTGCGAATAGGTCGGGTGAGTGGCTAAGTAATTTGCGATCTCGGCAAAAACACCTTGAGTGTCAAGGCTGTTAGCCGTTTTAAAAAGAGACTTGTTGGACATCGCCCAGTGATGGAGCTCGTCAGGGTCGCTGGTGTTTTTCGTCAGCTCTTTGTAGATCGGGTCAATACTTTCAATCTGGTGATGCGGGTGTATTGATGTCAGCCATTGCCAAAAGCCAGGCACAACGTGCATGCGGTAATGCAAATTTTTTGCTTGAATAAAAGAATTAGCGTCCAGTAAATAAATCAATATCCAAGCTCCTTGCGTGCAAATTCTTTTAGTTTGCTGGGGCGTATGCCAATCAAGTACTGGGCATCGCGCAATAACATTCTACCGCTGAGGGCCTCACTGGCGACGGCTTTGGCCAGCTTTGCGCTGTAGCGCATTTTGATCATGCTGTTAAAAGCAGGACCACCGGGTTTGTCTCTCAGCGTTTCTTTTTCTTGCTTAAAGTGTTCGAGTACTTTGCGGTAGTGCGCCCAATATTGCGTTTCAGTGATAAAGCCATGCTCAAGTGCTCGCCGCGCAATCACCCACTGGCTGACATGGAAGAACTCTGCCAGCTCAGGCAGATTTTTAAGCCAGTTATCTGTGCTTTGATCCCACTGTTCAGTGAATGTGTCGCTAGGCACTAGAAATTCAGCCGCCAGCGTATTGCAAAACTTTTCTATACGGTTGCTGTTGCGAGGGCTCAAGTCAGACACGCCAGACTCGCCAACCAGTAAATGAGCGAACTCATGCAGCAAAGTAAAAATCTGTGCTTGGGGGATATCAGCCGCGTTGATAAAAATCACGGGAGCGTAGTCATCTGCAATGGCAAAGCCACGAAACTCTTCACGATCGAGCGGCCTGTGCGTGTTGTTACCCACGATGCTATTACGCATCACCAGTACGCCGGTATTTTCTATTTTTTCAATCAGCGTGCGGTAATATGCATCGAACTGTCTAGGGCGCTGACTGATCACGTCATTCAGTAATGTGCGTGCCGCAGCAAGCGCTTCTTGTGGTTGCTGCAAGTCTGCAGAACCAAGCCATGTTAGTGCTGGTTGTTCGTTTTGAATGTTGTACTCGCGATACCAATCACGGCGTTCAAAAGCAATACGAATACTGTCTTCTAGGGCTAGGCTGAACTCGCCAATAGGTTTATCGCCAATGGTGCGCAAGTCCGGCAGAAGAGGCTCTTGCTTGGGTGGCTCGTTAAGGTACAGGTAACCAAAAGGAATGTGGGTTTTCTGTGCGAATTCTTGAGCTTTGCTAAAGCTTGGGTTTTTCTCGCCACGCTCCCACGCCAGCCACTGTTCTTGTTTGATTTTGAGCTTTTCTGCTATTTCAGCCACGCCAAAGCCTGCTCGCTCACGAGCCCACATTAAAATATGCGGATTAATAAGTGCTTCAGCCATGGCGAAACAGTCCTTGGATTACCTGTTAGCAGTTTAGCAGAGGCGACTGGGTTAAATAAGCAGGTCGTCTTCTATGCTGCAGCAGTAGCGTTGCAGCAAGCGGTGTAAATCATCGTAGCAAAAGCTATGGCTGGGATCGTGTTGACTGCTAATTGGATTAGCCTTGCACGCGTTTAATCACGCCCATCTGCATACCAAACAAGTGAAAAATGCTATTTAAAGTGTGCAGTGTCGGGTTTCCCGCGTCGTGTTCAATCTGTCGTAAAGCCCGCAAGGAAATTTTACACATGCGTGCAAACTGATCCTGACGCAACCCCGTGACCTCTTTGCGTAACCGACAAACCGCTTCGCCGATGCTGACTTTCCCCTCGGCCAGCTGCTCACGTAAATCTTGTAAATAGCGCTGACGCTCAAGAATATCCATCAACATAAATCCCAGGCAGTAAACTGTTGTTGTAAGCGGCGCAACGGTATTCTAGGGTGTTGCCACGTTTTATCTGGCAGACCTAAGTCTTGCAGCAGGTCGGGTAAAGCTAACAATTGCTGCGCGGTATCGCGTAATTGTTGATACAACCACTCTTGCGGTAAATCAGCTAACTCACTCACCAACTGGCAGGCTGCAAACCAATCAACATTTCCGCCGCGCTCAACCGTCTGTGGCCATTTAGTTGTGCGAGTAATGCCTTCATCGTCCATGACCATTGGTGCTAAGTCATAAACTGGAGCCAGAGATATAGCGTGCTCATCGCGGATAATCGAAGTATTACGACCATGGTTATCGCTATTACCTAACACTTGATTTAATAAATCCCTGCGTACATATTCCAGCACTAAATCAGCAATAGCTGCATCTTGTCGCTCAGATCGCCAGAGATTCAATAGGCGTTTTAGCACATCCAAATGTTGTAAATAACTTCCGGGCTCAGTCACTTTTAATAACGAATAAATCGACTCAACTGCGTGCCTACGCACGTGCTGGTTTTCAACTTTTCGATCAAAGCGCCGCATCCATAAGCTGGGCTTGCTGCCTTCTTCAAGCATTAACCCGTTTTGCTCAATTGTGGAAAAACCAAGCTGATGAATGGCGCGGTAATAACAGTACTCACTGCGCAAAATATCCTTATCAGTCGCGCCTGCTTTGTGACGTGGAAACTTAATAAACCAATGCGTTACTGCACGCGTATCTGCCATGCTTGCATCTGGATATAACAAACCATCCGCTGTTTCTGTCAATAATAATTTAGGGGCTTCTCCGCCTGCTCCTGTAGCGCCACCAATAGCAGCGCCTTGCTCGTAAGCATATTCTAAAAAGCGATGATCCCTTTGCACCACTTCTGCACGAGAAAAACCAATAGGGGGTATTGAAGCGACTAACTCAAATGCTTCTTTGATGCGTAAATGGCCAATAGGTGCAGGCGTGTATTGTGAAAGTAAAAAAACGTCCATGGCCATATCTGTTGGGCGCAGTTGTCCATAGCGTTGCTCTAAAAATCGACGCGCAGCACCTGCAGGAGTCATATCTTGTAATGCAGCCCAAACAGGCGCACCTGAATACGTGTCCCAGCCGAGCGGTAAGTTTGCACTCAGAGCCCAAGCTAAACAGCTTTGTTCTTTATCGAGACAATCTACTAAATAGTTAGGTATGTAACCTAAAGTGCAGCCTGCTCGTAATCCTTGCTGTGCATTGGTAAAGCTCAGCTGTGCAGCGTCGTGCCACTGATTCTCTACATAGAGTTGTACAGTTAGATGTTCCATCGGCTTACCATGAGGCAATATAATGCCTTAAATAGTAGCATGCACAAGATAAATGGCAATATAATGCCTAAAAAATAAGATGCAGAGCTAAATAAATCTTGTCTGGCTGATCAATTCTCGAGCCAGTCAGTACAAAAAGTGCAACTTCAAGTTCAGCCTCTAAACCTGAAAAACCTTACCCACCCGCTGCATCTGCTCTCCATCCACCCCAGCTTGCTCAGCATAACTTGACCACTGCTCAACCGCCTCACGCACCTGTTGTGCTGCCGCGCTCACAGCATCTTTAGGCAGACCAAATATCCTGCCCATTTTTTCTGCTTCAGAAATGGTTGGCGGGTAGGGCTGATAAGCAAAACCTGCGGCGCGGTATTCACCGGTTGCCATGCTTGGCACTAAGTCATAGGCCGGAGCCAGTTGGTAGCCTTTTGCGCTATGCATAAAGCTAAAGTTACGCTCGTGATCGTCAGTATTGTTAATGGCACGGTTGAATAGCATCAGGCGCAAAAGCTGCTGTAAGTCGTCTTCTATGTTGTAAGAGTGGCGTTGCAGTAGGCGATGCAAATCGTCGTAGCGAAAACTATGACCGGGATCTTGTTGAGTGCTGGGGTGTTTCAGTAAACCGTTGGCCGTTATCAAGTGGCGGCGAGCATTACCAAGCGTATCGAAGCGCTCCAGCAGCAATACATCGCGCTGGTTGATGTCGCTGATAATTTTGCCGTGGCCGATATTAATACCCGCGCCTTGCGCCATTAATAAGCAGGCAAATTCTACACGGGCGTTGTTGTAGGGGTCTGTGCTGCGGTTGAACTTGGCTAGATAAGCAGTGCCTTGATCATGCACCAATGCCTTGGGTCGAGCACCACCAACACCTGATCCTGAATTGGCTAAATACACCAGGCCCATGGCATTCATATCTAAATGAGCAAAATCCTGCTGGTCGATGTTTTGTGCGGTTTGCTCTGCGTCATGTAATTGTTCTAGGGCGATTCCTGCTGCGTAGTGGGGCGCTTGTCCTTGTTCGACAAAACACAGCGCACCAATACGACTGTGAACCTGTTGCGAAAAGCTCAACATTTCACTGATACAGTTGGCATTAAGACGTTGTTGGTAACGCTGCATGGCCAGTTTAGTTAGGACTTTTCGACCCCAAGCATCGGGCAGGTAATCATCAATAAAAGCAGGTGCGGCTTGCTTGCAGGTTAGGATGAACTCCTTGGCACTCAAGGGCAATTGCACAGGATCGATGGCAAATGCCTGTGGTTGTGCAAGGTAATTGGCCGTATAGCGAAAGCCAACTTTGCTGATCACACCGTGTTCTTCCTGTAACGCGACATCAGCAATATGCATCACGCCTAACTCGGCTGTATTGAGATACAAATCAAATCGCTTAATCATCAAATAAACTCACTGGCGGCTTCAATAGCTGCGCAAAAGGCTGCTCCAATCCAAGCACTTGGGCAGCTTGATAGTATCGGCCAATGGATACACTTAAATCGCCTTTTTCCATGCGTTGTAACGTGGCGCGGCTGACACCGATGCGTAAGGCAAAGGCCTGCAAGTCATCCATGGGGAAGTATTTTTTGCGGGCAGCCCTAAGGTTGTCACCTAAGGGCTCTAGCGCTTGATCGTTTTTGTTCATGAAAGGCTCAAATATAAGTATTTATGGTTATAAATTTAGATTTTTACTTATATTTGAGTATTTATAGGGTTATGTCAATGCCGCTCGCAGATGCATGAGAGTATTAAAGAAAAGCGCTAAATCACCAGCGCTCTTCATTGATATGCTCCCAGCGCATCTGCAGATAGGGCTTGAGCTTGTTTAAGCTGGTCACCTCTTTGCAGAATAGCGTCAGGTTATTAATATCTTGCTGCAAGTTTTCTAGGTGAGTATTAATTTCGCGCTGTGCTGCTTTCATGGTTTTTTTATGGAAGCGTCGATACAAAGCGGCTGTTTTAGGGTCTTCATGCAAAATGTCAGCGTGCTGTGAGCGTAGCTGTGCATATTGACGATTGAGTAGTTCTGTAGCGTCAGCCAGATCCCCGCCCAGTTCTTGCAGAGGTGACTGACCAACATACTCAGCATAGAAAGCAAACAGGGTCGTGATGTCGTTATTGTCGCGAGCCTCAATCAGCTCGCTCATCAGGCGGTTTTTCTCTTGGCGCGCCTCTTCATTTTGTTCGCGGTCGGGGTGCAGAACACGTGCGACGCGGCGGAATAATTTATTGATTGAGCCACCTTTCATCAGTTTGTTCAGCGCCCGCTCATCATCTTTTATTTGCTGCTCGAATGATTCTTGCTGGCGGAAAAACTCATCAAACCGCGGGTCATCCTGAAAATCAGAGAAGAGCTTCTCAAAAATGCTTGCGTCATCTTCATCAGCCATCTCATCGAAGAAATCGTGTTCGCTGTGCAGTTCATCATCTTGGAAAGGCTCAAACGCCTCAGGGTGGATTTTTTCCATAGTGGCGTCCATCGCCTGATAGAGGGCAGTCAGATCAATACCGCCAGCAAAGGGATTGCTCGTAATGGTATCTATGTAGTCCAGTATCCACTCCATGAGCACTTCACGTTGCCATGCAGCTAAAGATTTGCGGCCATAAAACACCAGTAGATGCTCGCAACTTTGATACAGGGTTGTAACGTAGGCTTTCTCCTGCTGCTCAACCGCCTCGCTAACCTGTTCGGCGAAGGTTTTGATTTGTTCGCGTAAACGGTCATTTTTCTTTTGTTGATGAGCGACTCTTTCCCATGCCTTGTTGAACAGCTCTTGGCTGGATGATTCGGAATTATTTGTGGTCTTGGTTTGTTTTTTGCCAGTCGTTAATTTCATTTGTGATCTCTGTACATTGGCCTTGGCGAGAGTGGCTGGGTAAGGGTGTGGGTAAAAAATTGCTCAGGCTAGCATTGTGTAAAGTAGAGGAGCAACTGCACAGCGTTTTCAGGTTTGTTTTACAGGGTATTTTATCTGCACATTCAAAGTTTAATTTTTTGCTACGTCATGCAACAGCAATTACCCGCTTAAAGCTACGCTTGTCACAGTTTCGACCCGGTTTTTTCCATAGCGTATTATCACCATGCGCTTATTCATGGTTCCATCTTCTTTTAAAGACCTTTATAAGGTGCTATATTTTGCACATAAAACGCTTAAGTAGCGTTTAAGTACACATAAAGGATCTTTATGAGTCTTTCGAATTTGTCAGCATCTGCTATCGCAGAAGAGCTCGGCGAGCGTTTAAAGCAAGCGCGGCTGAATCAAAATCTGACCCAGGCAGAAGTGGCTGAGTCTGTTGGTGTGAGTCGCAGGCAGGTTCTCAATGCCGAAAAAGGCAAGGCTCAACTTGAGGTATTTGTGGCTATTTTGCTCGCATTAAATCTAACCGGCCATTTGGAACTGTTCTTGCCAAAACAGCAGATATCTCCGTTGCAGCTTGCCCAGTTGCAAGGTCGGCAGCGACAACGCGCTTCAGGACAAAAAACAGCAGAGCAAGAGGGTGAACCCGAATGGTAATGGAAGTTATCAATGTCCGCTTCAAGCAGCATGAGGTGGGAGCAGTCAGCTTTGATACCCAAACAGGCTTGGGTGCGTTTGAATATGCGCCAAGTTTTATTGACAAAGGTATTGAATTATCACCGCTGAAAATGCCTTTAGCGCAAGGTATTTATAGCTTTCCAGAATTGGATTTTAATACTTTCAAAGGCTTGCCTGGATTGGTGGCAGACTCGCTGCCAGACGATTTTGGTAATGCTGTGCTAAATGCTTGGGTGGCCATGCGTGGTAAGTCTCCAAATGACATTACGCCTTTGCAGCGCCTGCAATATACTGGGGCACGCGGCATGGGCGCGCTTGAGTATGCGCCAGCCACCCAGATCAAAAGCCTTAACGCTTCCCAGCAGGTGGACATTGATTCCTTGCTGTCTATTGCCCAAGCGATTTTAAATGCCCGCAATGATTTTTCTGTAGAGCTGAATCAAAATCACGCAGACGACCGCGAGGGGATGCTTGCACTGTTGTCTGTGGGTATGAGTGCGGGCGGTGCAAGACCAAAAGCGGTGCTCGCGTTTAATGCAGATTTCACTCAAGCCCGATCGGGGCAAACGGACGCGCCAGAGGGTTTCACGCATTACTTAATGAAGTTTGATGGCGTCAGTGAGCACAATGAAAACCAAGAAACCTTTGGTGATCCACTGGGTTTTGGTGCAATGGAATTTGTTTACTATCTGATGGCTAAAGACTGTGGCATCGACATGATGCCCTGTCATTTATTACCTGAAGGTCAGCGCCGGCATTTTATTACTCAGCGCTTTGATCGGGTGGGTAATGAGAAAGTTCATGTGCAAACGCTCAATGGTCTTGCCCATGTGGATTACAAAAAGCCGGGCTCTTTTTCCTATGCAGAACTGTTTGCTGTGTTAAGGCAGCTTAAACTGTCTGCTGTGGATGCTGAGCAGTTGTTTAGACGCATGGTATTTAACATTGTGGCGCGCAACCATGATGATCATGCAAAAAACTTCGGTTTTATGTTGCGCGGTGATAAGTGGGGTTTAGCGCCTGCATACGATTTGGCCTACAGCTATAAACCTGGCAGTAAATGGGTTAACAGTCATTGGATGAGCCTTAATGGTAAGCGTGATGATTTTGTACGCGAAGACTTTTATTCGCTAGAGAAGCTGAGCCCGCTTTTTAGCCGAAGTTTTATTAACAGTGTTATTGATGAAGTTATCGAAAAGGTAGCTGGCTGGGAAAGGCTTGCGACTGAGGCTCAAGTGCCGCGAATACTGATTGATGAAGTGGCGCAAAATCTTAGATTGGGTATTTAATGATGACAGCTGCAAGCAGTTGCTAAGTATCCGGCAGGGTAAGGCCGTTGAGGGGCAAGTGAGCATGGTTAGCCTTTAGCTTAATATAAATTATATTTAGTGTTGAGTTGATTTTTATCTGTTAATATAAATTATCTTATCTCTTAATAGGCGGTGCTGTGTATGCAATCTATAAGCCTAATGCGTCCTTCAGAGGTTGTGCATGAACTCGGTACTCGCTTGCAGCAGCAGCGCCTGCGACAAAATTTAACTCAAGCTGAATTAGCGCAACGCGTGGGTATCTCTGTGCCGACGGTTTCTAATCTAGAAAACGGTAAAAACACGTCGCTAGAAACCTTCATTGCTGTGGTATTTGCGCTTGGATTGCAACAAGAGCTGCAGGAATTGTTCAGCAGACGCACTATGACTATTGCGCAGCTGGAGCAGATGTATGCTGAGCCAAAACGTCAGCGGGCAAGTTCAAAAATCGTCACTGCCAAGCCTGAACCTGCGTCAGATGGGTTGAGTGATATTGCAAACAAAAAATCTTCCCAACCTCGCTCAAAACTGTGGGATAAAACGCTGTTTAACTCTGATGATGCGGACGGTAAATAACAATAATTCTCCAGCCAATATGAAACATATCCAAGGCGCTAAGCGATAACATAATGATGATTTACTCATAGCCATGGGTTACAGACCATAAATTGCGCTACCATCTGCCCGCCACTGATCTACTAAAAGCCAATAAAAGGACTTTCCATGCTGCCCTCGCTCATCGCCCGTGAAATAAAATCTGAGCTCGAAAACTTTCTTTCCAGCAGTTTTCCGATGACCACCGCAGGGTTTCAAGGGCAGGGTGATGCTGGCTTGATGGAGCAGTTTCTGCATGATCCACAGCAGCCCGATAACTTACTCAAAGGCCCATGGCTGGAAATTAAGCTGCCATTTCGCACCGCTGCGAGCAGCATAGAGTCGCCGTTGACCTATGTGCAGCTGGGCTTTGCACCCTATATGCATCAGCAGCGCGCGTTTGAGCGTTTGGCCAGTCTGCAGCCACAATCAACCTTGGTGGCGACCGGTACCGGTTCGGGTAAAACTGAGTGTTTTTTATATCCAATATTAAATTACTGCCTGCAAGAACGTCGCCAGGGCATTAAAGCCATTATTGTCTACCCGATGAATGCTTTGGCCACTGACCAAGCGCGTCGTTTTGCTAAGGAAGTGGCTGGACTGTCGGCGCAATTAACTGTGGGCATGTTTACCGGTGATGGTGGTTCGGATTCACGGATGATGAGCCCCGAGCAGGTGATTACCAACCAAGACACCTTGCGCGATAATCCACCAGATATTTTATTAACCAACTATAAGATGTTGGATTTCTTGCTGATGCGCCCCAAAGATCAGCGTTTATGGCGGCATAATCTTAATACGCAAGATCTACTGCGCTATTTAGTCGTGGATGAGCTGCATACCTTTGATGGTGCGCAAGGGACTGATTTAGCCTGTTTGATTCGTCGTTTGCGCGACAAGTTACAGTTACAAGACAATTTAGCTTGCGTCGGTACCTCGGCCACTATTGGTGGTGAAAGTGCACGTCGGCAGCTGGCTGACTATGCCAGTCAAGTGTTTGCCGCAGAGTTTTCGCTCGACAGTATTATTCTTGAAGACCGCATGTCGGTAGATGAGTACCTTGAGCAGTTTCAAGGCAATGCAGCACACGACAGTGCCAACCCAATGCCGGATTTGCGTGCGGAATGGCCTGATGTCTATGAGCAAGAGTTGCTGCCCGGTGCCTTACCGCAAGGTGTGTATCTGCGCCGTCAAGCCGAATTGTGGTTTGGTAAGGATCTAGCCCTAGACAGCGCGGATCCTGCGCTGTACCGAGCGGCCTGTGTCAGCTTGGGTGAACACCTGCACCAGCACACTGCTTTTTTAAGTCTGCTACGCGCCGCCAGCCAATTGGTTGATGTGCGCCAGTTGGCTGAGCAGTGGCAGCAGGACTTTGCTTTATCTAGCACTGAGTACGCCTTGGCATTGCTCGATAGTCTCACTGCGCTGATTTCTACTGCACGGATTTGGGCCGATGATACACGGCAAAAAGTGCGGCCATTTTTACAGGTGCGGGTGCAACTGTGGTTACGTGAATTGCGCCGTATGTTAGCCAGTGTCGAGCTGCAGCCGCGCTTGGTGCATTCCGATGATTTAATCGATCCCACCCAGCCGTTGCATTTGCCGGTTATTCATTGCCGCGAGTGTCACTCGGCAGCCTGGGGTGCAATGCGTACTCAAGGTGAGCGTTCTATCAATCCTGAGCTGTCGAGCTTTTATGCGGGTTGGTTTGCGCAATCGCCAGATTCAGTGCTGATGTATCCGCTGGTTGACGGTGAGGAAAAACCGGCGAACGGCTCACGGTCCGATGAAGTGCTGAATCTATGCAGCCAGTGCTGCGAGTTAAGGCCAGCGCATCAAGACCACTGCCAAAGTTGTGATAGGCCGATGCTTAAAGTCTGGTTGCCGCATTTGGTTAAGCAGGTCGAGCGCCAAGGCCAGACTAAAAACATTCGCACTGATGATTGCCCGCGTTGCAGCGCCAGTGGCAGTTTGATGGTTTTAGGTTCGCGCGCGGCCAGTTTAGCCAGTGTAGCGATTGGCCAAATTTACGGCTCGCACTGCAATGATGACCATAAGCTGATTGCCTTCTCGGACTCGGTACAAGACGCCGCGCACCGCGCTGGTTTTTTCGGCGCACGTACTTACGCGCAAACCATACGTCAGGCGCTTGCACATGTGGTGCGTAAAGAAGGCGACAATATGGCCTTGTCGCGCTTTATTGAAGAAGTACCACGTTACTGGCAGCGCAAACTTGATAATAACGCGAGCTTTGTCGGCACTTTTATTGCGCCCAATATGCAGTGGCTGTCCAGCTACCAGCAGATGCTTATGACGCAAGGTGCAGAGGTCCGTGATGACTTGCTTCATTTAGTCAGTCAGCGCTTGCGTTGGGAGGCGCTCACAGAGCTGGGCTTGCGCTCACGTATTGGTCGCACTTTAGAGCGCTCGGCGGTTGCGGTGATTCAGCCTGATCCGGCGGCGTTAAATGGCTGTGTGCACACCTTGCTTAAACACTGGCAAGAAGAGCTGGGTCAGTTACGCCATTTGCAGCCTAAGCAGGTACAAACTTTTTTATTGGGGTTTTTACACCGTTTACGCCAGCACGGTGCGTTTTATGACCCTGTGCTAGAGGGTTATGTGCGCGAGGGTGGTACAACATTTTTGCTCAAACGCATCCCATGGCTACCCGGTTACGGTTTTTCTGCGCGCCCACCGGCGGCGCTGACACTGGCACCGGTCAGTAGTAGCTTCCAGAATCTGGTTGGCAATGGCTCGCAGTGGTATCAGCACTGGTTTAATAAAACCATTGCTGCTGGCGATGAGTTTTTCGCCAGCGCTGAATACGAACAGGCCATACGGATTTTGCTGACGGTATTGAGCAAAGGGCAGTGGCTTAAAGAGCTGGCTACCAGCAAGGGCGAGAGTGCCTGGCTGTTACAAACAGAACGTTGGCAACTGGTGACAGCGGTGGCCAGTTTTGCTTGTGATCGCTGTAGTAATCGACAAACCATTGCCAGCCAGCAACAAGCGGACTGGATGCACCTGCCGTGTTTGCAGGCCAGTTGCAGTGGCCGCTATGCACCGGTCAATAGTGGCCAGCAAGGGCAGTTGGCCTACCGCACTTTGCCCAAGCGTTTGGTCACCAGTGAGCACACCGGCTTACTGGAAGGTAAAGAGCGTTTAGCCATTGAGAAGTCCTTTATTTATGGTGATAAAGCTTGGGATGTAAACCTGCTGTCTGCCACACCCACCTTGGAAATGGGGATTGATATCGGTGATTTATCGGCGGTGTTGCTCTGTTCGGTGCCGCCGGCGCAAGCCAACTACTTACAACGCATTGGCCGAGCGGGGCGCAGCAACGGCAATGCCTTGGCGCTGACCATTGCCAATGGTAATAACCACGACAACTATTTTTACAATGAACCGCTAGAAATGATCGCCGGCGACGTCGCCACGCCGGGTATTTTCTTAAATGCCATGGCGGTATTGGAACGCCAGCTGATTGCTTATTGTTTTGATCGCTGGGTTGCCACCGGCGTCAGTGAAGATGCTATCGCGCCAACCTTGGGTGCGGTTTTAAATGGCTTGCAGCAGGGCAAAGACGCGCCAGTACAGCGCTTTCCCAATAACCTACTCAGTTTTATTGAAGAGCAGCAAGAGCCGTTACTCGGCCGCTTTGTGCAACTGTTTAGCGAGCTGGACGATGACGGCCGCGAGCATTTGCGTACTTTTATTGGCTTGCAAGCTGCTGACGCTGATACTGCCTTAATCACAGCAGAGCAGGGCGAGCACACGCCATTAAGCTGGCGTATTGTTAATCGTCTGCAAGAGCTACTTGAGAGCCGTGAAAGTCACCGCAAACGCGCCAATGATCTAAAGAAAAACCATGATGCTTTGCAAAAGCAACCTGCTGATCCGGCTCGTGATCAGCGTTTGGATGATTTAAAGCGTGAGCGTTCAGCCTTGCTGGCGTTGATCAGCAGCATTAATAAGCAGCCGACGCTCAACTTTTTTACCGATGAAGGCTTGCTGCCCAACTATGCCTTCCCTGAAGAGGGTGTGACGCTTAACTCGGTCATCGTGCGTAAAACAGATAAGAAACAAGATGACTCAGCAGGCGCTCAGCAAAGCTATGAGCAAGTTACCCTTAAGTTTCAGCGCCCCGCGCAAGCCGCGTTAAACGAGCTGGTGCCCGACAGTGTATTTTATGTCTCAGAGCATAAGATCAGCATCGAGCAAGTAGATTTGCGCTTATCCACACCCAGTGAATGGCGTCTGTGTCCCAGCTGCCATTACAGTGAGGACGTGACTCTATCCGGTGATCAGCACAGCGCCTGTCCACGCTGCGGTGACCCGTATTGGGCCGATGTGCAGCAAAAACAGAACATGCTCAAATTGCGTCAAGTCTATGCGCGAGCCAATTCGCGTTATGACCGTATCAGCGATGACAGTGATCAGCGTGAGCCAAAGTTTTTCCGTCGTCAGTTGTTAATTGATATTGAGCAAAAAAACTGCACTAAAGCGATGCGTATTGATAACCCAGAAGTGCCCTTTGGCTTTGAGTTTGTGCGCAGTGCCACCTTTCGTGAAGTGAACTTTGGTGAGCAGTTTGGTGAAAATAATAGCTTCGATGTCGCCGGGCAAAGCAGTGTGCGCAATGGTTTCCAGATTTGCCGACACTGCGGTATGGTGCGCCGTAAAAAGCCCAAGCCGGGTCAATTTGAGCATGCGTTAGATTGTAAGCTGGCCCGTGCTGATAGCGTTGCAACAGAAGCCGATTGGTTTGAAAGTTTGTATTTGTTCCGTGAGCTTAAATCCGAAGCCGTGCGTATTTTATTGCCGTTGGCTGATGTGGCTGAATCTGAGATTGCGCGCCGTTCGTTGATTGCAGCGATTAACTTAGGTTTAAAAGAGTATTTCCGCGGTGCTGTGCAGCACCTTGAAGTCACTGAAATGCTGGAGCCCAGCAGTACCGGTAATAAACAATATTTAGTGATTTATGACCGCATTCCCGGCGGTACTGGTTATTTAAAACAGCTGATGATCAGTCCTGCGGCATTGTTTGACATGCTTGAAAAAGCTCAGCATAAACTCAGCACTTGCAGTTGTGTCAGTGATGAAAGCAAAGATGGCTGCTACAGCTGTATTTTGGCGTACCGCAATAGCCGTCATCGTCAGGATATTTCCCGCCAAGCCGCGGTTCAGGTGCTGAGTAAAATCCTGCATAACCAAGATAAATTGGTGCCTGTGGACGGCCTGAGCGAGGTGCCAACCAATCATATTTTGGAAAGTGCTTTGGAAGAGCGCTTTGTCCAGGCGCTGGCTAAGCACTTTAAAGTCACTAAAGAGCGCATCAATAATAAGCCCGGATACTGGATTGATACGGGCACAAGCATTTGGGAATTGGAGCCACAGGTTGAGTTTGCTGAAGCGGATGGCGTTTTAAACACCCGTGCAGATTTTGTTCTGCGCCCGCACAAACAGGCACAGCGCAGCCAAGAGACTGAGCTAATTATTTACACTGATGGCTTTGAGTATCACTGGGATAAGCTTACCGATGATCTACGCAAGCGTTTAAGTTTGTTGCGTTCCGGTCGTAAGGTATGGGTGTTGACCTGGGATGACTTGGACTTACACAGTACTGAGCAGGCGGTGAGCATGCCGCAGCTGTTATTAAGTTGCGTACAGTCAAGCAGTCCTGGGCAGGTGCTCTGGAAAAATCTAGCACCATTACACAAGTGGCGTACTGACAGCCAGGTGCGCGGATTATTCGAGCAGGGCAGTTTCGCCTGGCTCACAGCATGGCTCGCCAACCCTGTCACGACACAGCAAGAACTGTTTGAGTCGGCGCTGTGTGCCGCAGTCCTGCAACTTGCGCCCAATCCAGATCTTGATCAGTTTGTTGCGCAGCTAAAAAGTAACGCAGAGGATTGGCATGAGCCCGTCTTAACCGCTTTGCCGAGCCAAGCGCAGGTGTGGAATGCACAAAGCGATAATCACAATCCTGCGCAAAGCGCATGGCAATTGCTCAGTTACCTTGTCCCCGAAGAGCGCAAAAGCCTGACCACGCCTAAGCCGCGCATCCATGTGCTGCTATCGCTCAATGACAGTTTGGCGCAAAAGCCAACAACCGAAGGCTTTTCTGCTGCGCAGAGTTTAACTGCGCAATCCAAAAGCTTTAAGGATAAATGGCGGGCGATCTGGCAGGCTTTCAATGTGCTGCAATATGCGCCAAGTTTTAGTGTGGCGACGCAATCAGGGTTACAGGCAGGGCTGTTTACTGAGCTGTTAGCCGAGCGCGCTGACGCAAGCGCAGAGGATATGTCCACCACTGCGGTAATGGACAGTGCCTGGCTGGATGTCCGCGAATTGAGTTGTTTAAGTACTGAGCAGGTGCAGGCGCTGCAGTCTATGACCTCATCTGCGCCTGAGGTGGGTGTGGATTTACTGAATAGCGATGGTGCCACCATCGGCACGGCTGAATTGGCGTGGCAGCATTTAACCGTTGCAGTTTTTACGGAAGAAATTGATCAATTTTCTGAACTGCAAGGTTGGCAGTGTATTTCACTGCAGTCGGACAACTGGCTCGAGCAGCTTAAAACAGCCTTAGGAGAGGAGTAAATCATGTCTAAATTACACCCCAAAGTGGCCTTAGGTGATGGTTTTTTACAGGCGTTTGCGGCCATTCCGCGTGCTCAACAAAAAGCCGTGATGAGTTTTGTCAGTAAGTTTCGTGCCAACCCGCGTGCGACGGGTATTAACTATGAAGTGATCCGCAACGCCCGTGACAGTAATTTCCGATCGGTGCGTATTGATCAAAACTATCGCGGTATCGTTCTCAGTCCTGAGCAGGGCAATGTCTACATTTTGCTGTGGGTTGATAAGCATGATGATGCCTATGCTTGGGCCATGCGTCATCGTTGCCAAATTCACCCAAACACCGGCTCCTTACAGTTGTTTGAAGTCGAGCACGAGCTTCTCAGTGAGAGCGAAGAAACTAGGCAACCTGCAAGCGCTGCAGAGCATGCTCAGCACGTCGAGACTCAAAGCCCAGCATCGCAAGATGCTGAGTCGAGCAAACCTTTGTTTAATTTAGATGAAGCAACCTTGTTGAGTTTAGGTGTGCCGCAAGAACGTCTGGCTTTAGTGCAAGCCTTGGGCAGCGAGCAGGCGCTAGAAAAAGCTGAAGCACGTTTGCCTGTTGAAGCTTTTGAAGCCTTGTATTTGTTGGCGGCCGGCACCTCTTTGAGCGATGTCTTGCAAGAATATGCTGCGCCTAAGCAGCACTCTGTCGACACCCAAGACTTTGCCGCAGCATTAGAGCATCCAGCCACTCAGCGCCGCTTCCATGTGCCTGAAGATGAGCAAGAGTTAGGCCGTATGCTCAATGCGCCACTGGAGCGCTGGCGTGTGTTTTTGCATCCGTCGCAACGTCAGTTGGTTGAGCGTGATTGGAAGGGGCCGGTGCGGGTTTTGGGTGGCGCAGGCACAGGTAAAACGGTGGTGGCTATGCACCGCGCCCGTTGGTTAGTCGCACAGCCAAACTGGCCGAAAGGGGCGCGTTTATTGTTTACCACCTTTACCAGCAACCTGGCTTTAGATATTGCCGATAACTTGCGCAAAATTTGCACACCAGAACAATTTCAACGTATTGAAGTGGTTAACTTAGATGCTTGGGTCAGCCAGTTTGTAAAGCGTAATGGCTACCAATCCAGCATCATTTATCCAGGCGGCCGTGATAAGCACTATGATCAGTGCTGGACGCAAGCCATGGCTTTAGTGCCAGGCGAGTTAGGTCTGCCTGATAGCTTTTATAAAGAAGAGTGGCAGCGGGTGATTTTGTCGCAACAAGTGCGTAGCCGCCAAGAGTACTTTACTGCTAGCCGTGTGGGCCGCGGTGTCGCCTTGAATCGTCGACAGCGTGCCGATATATGGCCCGTGTTTGAAGAGATGCGTGAGCAGTTGGCGCGCGGTGGTTTTGTTACCGCAGAAGATGCCGTGCATTACGCGCTTGAGCTGCTAAATAAAGGTGATGATAAGCGCAGTTACCATGCCGTGGTGCTGGATGAAGGCCAAGATTTTGCCGCTGAAGCGTTAAAGCTTTTACGTGCCTTGGTTCCAGAGCAGCCTAACGATATGTTTATAGTCGGTGATGCCCACCAACGGATTTATCAGCGTAAAACAACCCTCAGTCAATGTGGCATCAATATTATGGGGCGTGGGCGTAAGCTGAAAATCAATTACCGCACCACAGAATTAATCCGCCGTTATGCCACTGCGCTGTTAGAGGGTGTCGAAATTGATGATCTGGATGGCGGCCTGGATGGCACTAAGGATTACCGTTCGCTGATCTTAGGCCAAGCGCCTATCGTGCAGAACTGTGCTGACTTAGCCAGTGAAGGCCGGTGGATTGTGCAGCAGATTCAGCACTTGCAAAGTGAAGGCGTCTCTTTGTCAGAAATATGCATCGTAGCGCGCACCAATAGACTGTGCAGTGACTATGAGCAGATCCTACAAAGCGAGGGCTTGCCAACGCACACCCTGTCACGGCAAAAAGTCGATGATCGTGCTAAAGATGGTGTGCGCTTTGCCACTATGCACCGGATTAAAGGTTTAGAGTTTCGCTGTGTGATGATGGCAGGGATTAACGATGGCGTAGTGCCTTTGCGAGTCGCTATGCAGGCCTCACAGGATGTCGTGGAGCAGCGCTTAACTGACTTGAACGAGCGCGCATTGTTTCATGTGGCTGCCACACGTGCTGTGCGTTATTTATATATTTCGAGTTACGGCGTGCCCAGTGAGTATCTAAAAAATTAATACATAGTCAGTAATAACCTTTAAGGAGGTATTGAATACTGTTATCTAGCTCTGACAATGTAGGTAATTATTCAGCGCTTCCTTAACTTAGAATGGTACTAATATGATCGCCTTACATGGTTTTTAAATGACTCAACTGACAGCACCACAACATACCGCCACCGACCCCAGCAGCGATCCTGTGCGCTGGAAGATTCTTGTAGTGTTACTCATCGCCGTTTTTATGTCGCTGATGAGTGTCAGTGTGGTGAATGTGGCCTTGGCCTCGATTCAAGATGCGCTGGATGCCAGTCAGTCTGATATCCAGTGGGTACTTTCCGGCTATGCGCTGACCTTTGGTGTGGTCTTGGTCAGTGCCGGACGCGCAGGGGACCTGATGGGGCGTGGTGGTTTTTTTATCCTAGGCGTAACCCTGTTTACCTTAGCGTCAGTTGCCGCTGGTTTAGCGCCGGATGCGCATTGGCTTAATGCTGCGCGCTTTGTTCAGGGTGTTGGCTCGGGGTTTGTGAACCCGCAAGCGGTGGGTATGATCCAGCAGTATTTTCAAGGATCAGAGCGCGGCCGTGCGTTTGGCTTTTTTGGGACTACGGTAGGTGTGTCGGTTGCCATTGGTCCGATTCTTGGTGGGCTATTGATTGAGCTGGGTGGTGCAGAACTTGGCTGGCGTCTGACATTTCTGATTAATGTGCCAATGGGGCTATTAACCATTGTATTGGCATTGCTGTGGTTTCCTCGGCCCTTGATCCACAAGCCAAAATCGCAGCATCATCAAGGCTTGAGTTCTCTAGACCCAGTCGGGGCATTGTTGCTTGGTTTAGGGGTGCTGGCAGTGCTCTATCCTTTTGTTGAAACGGACCCGTCTGGACTGCTGTGGATGCTATTTCCTGCAGGCTTGCTTTTGTTTTACCTGTGGGCACGTTGGGAACGCTGGTACACGCGGCGTGGTTATAGCCCCATGGTGGATTTAAAGATTTTTGCCACGTCGAGTTACCGCAACGGCAGCATTATTATGACGCTGTATTTTTTAGGTATGACCAGTGTCTGGGTATTGATTCCTTTGTATGTGCAACAAGGCCTTGGTTTCTCAGCGTTTGAAGCCGGTATGGTCGGTATCCCTTCAGCGTTGCTGTCTGCCTATTCCGCCAACTGGGCGGGTAAGCGGGTGAATTACTATGGTCGTAAAATTGTCATTGGCGGCTTGGGTTTTGCTATTTTTGGACTGCTTTGCAGTGTCGCCGTAGTGCTGCTGCATGAGTATCTGGGTATAAGTATTTGGTGGCTCTTGTTGTCATTGGCTTTTTTTGGTTTGGGCCAAGGCTCGGTGATCAGTCCCAACCAGACTCTAACCCTGGCCGAAGTGCCGCTGGCCTACGCGGGCAGCTCTGGGGCCATTATGCAAACCGGGCAGCGTATTGGTACTTCGGTGGGTATTGCGGTGATTACCGCTATTGTCTTTGCTGTGCGTCCCTATACCACTTGGTCGATTGCGGTGAGCTTGGGATTGTTGACGGTGACGTTGATTATTTTACTCGCGCTAGCCATGGCATTTAAGGATTTACGCGACCGACGTGTATTGTAACGGGGATTTGGGTGTTCACGAATGATGTGCGCGCCTGTCCCAATCACGACCAGCACGCGTGTTTATTGTTTAAAAACATTGTGAGCACTGCCTAGCAAGTTAAGAAAAATTAAGCGAGGAAAGATGTATGTCAAAGAAAACAGTTCTGTTTGAATACGAGAAAGAAACAAAAAACAGTGTTCGCTATAAGGAAGTTCCTGTTGAAGGAAGCGCGCCTATCGTGGGTACCTTGTATGTGCAGAAGTGGTTTGCTGGTAATAGCAAATCTATTGAAATTACTATCGATAAAAAAGATTAGTGGTGTTTGCTGTGATGCTGAGCTTGTTATTCGGCCTTTGGCTGTTTGACTGCAAACTCATTGGCGGCTTTCCCAGGGCAGTGCGTGTGCCTGCTGTCGGCCTTGCTCAATAAAACAAATCTTTGCACTCTTTTCAGGACTGAAGCTGGCGTGGAGTATTTCTTAAGTTTTGGGCTGGTTATGGGGCTTACTGCGGGGCTTTTTCCAGGGCCGTTATTAAGGAGCCTCTGAAAATCTCAGCTTATTATTGAGCTTTTCAGAAAATGACTCGAAAACTCAAAAAAACAGCTAAAAAAGGCCGTTTTCGAGGTAAAACCACCTCTTTTAGCCCTTAATTCGCCGTTTTGGCGGATTAAGGGCGCACTAACCCTAAGCCAGCAAGTATTTTCTGCTGATCATGAGGTTCGTTAGTCCTGCTAGCAGGCATAAACGGTTATGGTTTTTATCAAGCCCTTTGTAACGGACTTTGTTATAGCCAAATACGCACTTGATGTAGCGAAACGGATGCTCAACTTTAGCGCGTAGCTTGGCTTTCATTTTTTCAATTTCCTGCTCATTTTCGGTCATGGTTTTACGCTTACTGATTCGAGCACTGATCAGCCAGGCAAGATTTTTGCGCTCTTTGTTTTCCCTGCGTTTTTCAACACCTAGGTATCCAGCATCACCAAATACACGCTTTTCTTCGCCATGTAGAAGGCTTGCAGTCATGGTTACGTCGTGCACATTGGCAGCCGTACTTTCCACGCTATGAATCATACCTGTGACATCATCCACGCCGATATGCATCTTCATGCCAAAGTGCCATTGGTTGCCTTTCTTGCTGGAATGCATTTCTGGGTCGCGCTTGCGGCTTTGATTTTTCGTTGAGCTCGGTGCGGAAATAATGCTGGCATCCACAATGGTGCCTTCGCGAAACAGCAAGCCTTGATGCTGCAAGTGCTTGTTAATTTCCTTCAGAAATAGCTTGCCCAGCCCATGCTTTTCAAGGAAGTGACGGAAGTTTAAAATCGTTGTTTCATCAGGAATATTGTCTGACAAACGCAATCCTGCAAAGCGGCGTATTGATTCAATTTCATACAGCGAATCTTCCAGAGCAGGATCGCTAAGGTTGTAGAACAACTGCAAGCAATGCACACGCAGCATCACACTGAGCGGATAAGGGGGACGCCCCATTTCACCTTTTGGGTAATGCTTAGCGGCGCGATTCTCCAAGCGCTTCCAAGGAATAATGGCATCCATTTTTTCCAAGAAAATCTCACGACGCGTCTTACGCTTTTTGTTCTGGTACTCTGCTTCGGCAAAGGTCAGTTGGCTCATGATTCGGCTCACTGGGCAAAAAAAAGGTCGATGCGGCTATTATCGCAAAAAGTGGGGAGTTATTCAGAGGCTCCTTAACTTTAGTCATCGCTCAATCTTTGCAGCATCGCTGTTTTTGGATGGCCTCAAACGACTCGGAAGTTTTGCGGGCCCTTAGCACGCGCATGCCGTGGGGTTACATGACTGCGCTGTGCTGGCTGGATCAGTGCTGTTACGAGGCGTTTGCTTTATTTGACTTCCAAGAGTTCCACTTCAAAAATAAGCAACGATCCAGGTTTTATTTTTCCAGCGGCCCTGTTGCCGTATGCCAGTTTAGATGGAATAAAAAATTTAAATTTATCACCAGCAACCATTAATTGAACGCCCTCTGTCCATCCTGCAATCACTCGATTTAAAGGAAAACTGATGGGCTCATTACGCTGTACAGAGCTATCAAATACTGTGCCGTCTAACAGTGTGCCGTGATAATGCACTTTCACTGTGGAGCTGGCTGTTGGATGCACTTGTCCTTCGCCCTTGTTTAATACTTGGTACTGCAAGCCTGAAGCTGTTTCAATTACATCTGTGTTTGTTTTATTTGATGCTAAAAAGGCGTTGCCAGCCTCGATGTTTTCCTGCGATAAGTTTTTAGCATTTGAGTTTTTAAAAAAGTAAAACGCTATGAATACAATGATCACAGCTAAAATAACGTATTTCATTGTTTACCCTATTGTTGAGATTTTTAACATTCTAGCAGCTGAGTTTTTTTGCGGTGAGAGTAAATGTGCTTTGTGTGTAGAAAGTGATAAAAAACAAAAGCAACCATTCAATGTAACGCTAGACGGCGCTCAAATTTATAGCGTTCATACTGGGGTTCGTCGTTATATAACCGGTGAGAAATCAATATGAATCCAATAGTCAGTAACATCTTCGAGCATATCCCAGGCGAAATACGCAATGAGTTGTTTGAAAATATTGTTAGCGCGGAGAATGTTCGAATCGAACGCATTATTTCTAAAGGGCATAGCACAGCCGAAACGGATTGGTATGACCAGGATGAGCACGAGTGGGTGATTGTCTTAAAAGGTGAGGCTGAAATCGAGTTTGAACACCAGGTCACTGTTCGTTTAGTGAGCGGTGATCACCTCAATATTCCTGCGCATACTCGGCATAGGGTGTCTTGGACAGACTGTGCTACAGAGACGTTATGGTTGGCGGTTTATTACAAGTGAGTGCTGGGCTTTACTTAAATTGATAGGCTGTTTTTTGTTCTAAGGATTTAGAAAGGCGTGGCGTTATATAACACTGGAAAACCACTATTGAATTTAATCAATACCGCCCCAGAGTTCTGAGGCGGTATTGGTAAAGCATAGGTTATTTGATATTCAGCTTGCGGCTGTTTTCCACTGCTTTGCGCTTAGGTAATTCTAAGAGCAGCAAGCCTTCTTCATACTGAGCTTGTGCATGCTCTAAGTCGATTTCGCTGGGCAACTCAAAGCGACGTGAGACACTACCGTAGTAGCGTTCACTACGCAGGTTGCGACTGCCTTCGCCAGAGCTGTCTTGCTGTTTGATTTCTGCTTTAATGGTAACAACAGCACCGTCAATATCCACGTGGATATCTTCTTTTTTGACGCCAGGTAATTCTGCTTGGACTTTGTAAGCTTCACCAATGTCCTGAACATCAAGCTTGATGCTTTGTGGCAGTGGGTCGCCATGGAGTGGTTGTACATAAAAGCCGTCTAAACTGCCCATCAACTCATCAAACAGTCGGCGGCGTGCAGGAAACATACTCATATTTACTCTCCTATTTGGGTTACTGTACTTATATATATAAGGTCAAAAAATATAAAATCAAGGGGCAGCATCGCTAAAAAAAGCGCTGAACACCGCCCTGAGTGCCTCGGCAACATTATTCAGTGCCTGCTAAAGAGAAATTTTATCAGCACCACCTTACATTTGAGTGTGTTTGCTTGTGCAGGCTAGGATGAGATTTGCTGCAAGAGCACTATAAAGTTGCTTAGCTAAAGCGGGGTACATAAAGTCATTGCAAGCCGCTAGCGCATGGTTGTAGATAAAGGCACAAATAAATGGGTATCAACGACAATAATAATAGCAATAACGCACAAAATGGATAGCAGCGTTACTTGTTCTAAGTGTTGTTCTTGCTGTTATGCGGAAAAAGCCATCCCTTATATCAATTCGTCATTATGTTATATATAATATTTTGCTATGTTTTTCATAATAAGGTCTTTAAATGTGAGGCTTTGTGATTAATCAATTAAATATAAAATTTCAACTTTCAATTTTGTCCGTCATCGGTGCCATAGCTGTGCTGGGTGTTTTGCCATTTGCTGCTATACGCTACCTGCAGGGCAGTACAGCAGTTGCGGCTGTGAATGTAGCTTTGGTGCTTGGCATAATATCCTTAGTGATTTATGCGCATCGTTCCAAAAAGCCTCGGGCTGCAAGTGCAATAATTGCAGTATTTATCAATGGCGGCGTAGTGGTTATGGCAGCCATGAATGGTGTAAATAGTTTTTTATGGGTTTATCCTGTTTTTGCAGCTACTTTTTTTCTAATAAGGCCTATTAAAGCCTTTTGCATTTGTATCATCGCTGGCGTTTCTCTGGTCGTTTTGACTGATATTTTGGATGTGATTTCTCTCGACTCCTATGTGATGACCAGCGTTGTCTTGTCGCTCAGCGCACTTTCTTATGCTCGCCACAATGAGAAGCAGCTGCGCTTGCTGGAAACTCTTAATACTATTGATCCACTGACTGGCGCGTTGAATCGCCGTGCCCTGACCTCGGATATGGAGGCAGCGCTATCCAACTCCGAACGTAATGGCACCGAGCAGCTGCTAGCTATCTTGGATATGGACCACTTTAAAGTGGTTAATGATAAGTACGGTCATGCTGCTGGCGATAAAGTATTGCAAGAGTTTGTTGCCATTATAAGGGCAAATATTCGTAAATATGATCGACTTTACCGCTACGGTGGTGAAGAGTTTGTGCTTTTAATTCCCAAGGTTAATCATCAGCAGCAGCGTATACTGATTGAAAACCTTAGGTCGTCTATTAAAGACAAACTTAAAGCACCAGGTGGAGAAGAGGTCACTGTGTCATTTGGTGTTGCGCCTTGGTTGCCAGGTTCAACGGTAGATGCTTGGCTTAATCGCGCTGACGAGGCGCTTTATCTTGCCAAGGCGAACGGCCGTGACCGTGTGGTATTCAGCAACGACTGACCTGTCTGGCAGCAAGCATTTGTCTTAATTGATTAAGGCCCGCAACTCTGACAGAAACAGATCACATTGCTGGTGAATCTGTGGCAGCATCATCAGTGCCGCCTCTGACTGCCCTTTGGCCCGCATGGCTATAGCACTTTGCCCTGTGCTGTGTAAGTCACGATGCAGGTTAACCATGTGGGAGAATTTTTCATGCAGGCCAAAGCGGCTATGTGCTTCATTGTCGATCCAAGAACCTACCTTGCACTTGTGGTGGTCAAGATTTGGCGTGTCATTGCTCTCGCCGCGCAGCCAGCGTTCTAACTCCATCACCCAATAGCGATGCTCAACCTCAGCGTACAGCAGTGGCAGGTTTTGAACCTCAACTGATTGCTGACCAATCCAAGACGGTGCTGCTTGCCAGCACTGAATCCAGTTGGGCAGCTCAGCAGCTGGCATAGGTCGGGCGATACCGTAACCTTGCGCTTGCTCGCAGCCTAGCCTCAACAGCAAGTTACCCTGCTCAATATTCTCAACGCCTTCGGCAATCACACGCATACCAAATGCATTGGCCATACCAATAACACCGGAGATAATTGATAAGTCATCGGCACTTTCCATCATTTCGCGCACAAAACTCTGGTCAATTTTTAGCACACTGGCAGGTAGGTGCTTAAGGTAGGCAAGGGATGAATAGCCAGTACCAAAATCATCGAGCGCGAAACTGACGCCCAGTTGTCGGGTGCGCTGCATAATTCCGGAAACGGCCTCAAGGTCACTCAGCATGCAGCTTTCCAGCACCTCAAGCTGCAATGCTGAGGGTGAAATATCAGGGTAGCACTGAAGATCTTCACCAAGTTTTTTAACAAAAGCGTGGTCAAACAGTTGCTGACTACTCAGGTTCACACTGACCTGAAGCGTTAATCCTTGCTGTTTCCATGCACGCATTTGCGCCAGCGCTGTTCGGATCACCCAATCACCCAGTTCGACTTCTAATGGATGGTTAAACAAAGCCGGTAAAAAATCCCCCGGTGGTACCAGCTCGCCGTTGCTTTTTTGCCAGCGCACCAGTGCTTCAGCACCAAAGACAACGCCGGTCTTCATGTACACTTGAGGCTGGTAATACAGTACAAACTCTCCGGCATGCAGCGCCTTACGGACTTGTTCTAAATAGTCTGTGCGTTCGCGGGCATCCTGTTCCGAGCCAATATCGTACTTTTGGAAGTGGCCTTTACCAAGTATTTTTGCCTGAAACAGCGCCTGCTGAGCTTGGCGTACAAGCTGCTCGGCAGCCACTCGCATTGGCTGTGGGTATCTTGTTACACCAATACTGGCGGTTAGCACGATATCGGTGCCATCTATTGATAGAGGTTGACTGGTGGCAGCCAGCAGCCGGTTAAGCTGTTGGAAATAGCAGTCGCTGGGCTGCAATCGAGTAAATAAGACAACAAACTCATCACCGCCAACGCGCGCGATGACAGCGCTGTTACCGAGCAAATGTTTTAAGCGTTGTGCTAACGCTTTGAGCAAAGCATCGCCTAGGGCTGGGCCGTGCTGGGCATTAACGTCACTGAAATTGTCTAGATCCAAAAGTGCCAGTGCAAGCTGGCAGTCGTGATGTTCGCAGTAATCCATTTCATCAGCTAGCGTGCTTTCAATTGATCTGCGGTTAGGCAAGCCCGTTAAAGAGTCTTCGAAAGCCAAGCGTTGCAGAGATTCTCGGTGCTGTACTTTTTCCGTCACATCCTGAATCGTACCTTCAGCGGTTGCTGGATGACCCTCTGACTTTGCATAAAATCGTCCTCGTACTTCCAAGTGCTTAATCTTTGCATCTTTAAGCAAAACCCTGTGCTCTAGCTGCAGTTCACTGAGAGTAGCTTTCGCATTTTTATAGGAAAGATGGACTGATGCACGGTCGTCTGGGTGGGTCAGTTCAAGATAAGACTCTACACTAGGAATAAAATGAGTCGGGTCGCACTCAAAAATACGGAACATTTCTTGCGACCATGTGGCCTCAGCGGACGCATAATCTATATGCCAGTGCCCTAGGTGGGCTTGCTGTTCCGCACGCTCCAGCTGGGTGATAGCCTGTGCACGTTTTTGATGCAGCTTGCGGTGTCCTAAAGCGATACCCAGTAAATCACTCATTAAGCTCATAAGCTCAATGACATCTTTTCCCCAATGCCGCTCTGCGTTAATGGCGTCATTACCGATAAAACCGACGAGCTCTTGGTTGATATATAGGGGGTATACACATATCGAGCGGATATTTCGTGAGGCTAGAACCTGATGCTCGTTTTGTGCCTCAGCAGGCAAATCGCTGATACGAGAGATAAGTATATAGCCGACTTCGCTAAGCTGTTCCCACCACCAAGACTGTCTGTCTGAGGTAATGCCCTGCAGGCTGCTAATTTCTGGCTCAATACCCGCAGCACACCACTCGTGGGTATTATCAATATAGTGGCCCTCGGCACTTAGTAAGAACACGTAGCTTCGATCAGCCTGGATATACTCGCCGCTGCGTTGCAGTGCGCGGTTGATAGCAGCATCAAAATCCTCTGCCGTTGAAGCCATAAAATCAGCTGCAAATTCACTAATGAGAGTACGGGTGTCACGCTCGCGCTGCAGTGTGAGTTCTGCAGTTTTGCGTTCTGTTACATCGGTTTGCGTACCAACCATGCGTTTTGGGCGACCACCAGAGTCGCGTTCAATTATTTTTCCCCGTGTTTGCACCCAGCGCTCGTTGCCGGCGCTATCGATAACACGGTGCTGGTGGATGAATACATCACTGTGTCCCGTCAAGTGATTAAGAAAGCTCTGGCGTAGATTTGGCCAATCATCGGGATGCACTGTGTAGCCGCTTTGTGAGAAGCGGTCTGCAGTTAATAACTGATCATTGTTTCTTGTGTCGGCGGAGGTGAAGCTCCAATCCCAAAGGTTATCACTGCTGGCGCCGAGCACTGCGCTCCACTGTTGTTCTTGCGCTAATAATGCTTGCTGTACCATTTCGCGAGAATGCGCTTCACGCTGCAAGGTCAGCGTGCGCGAAGCAAGCTTTTTGTACATGGATAGCACTCTTTGAATAAGTGCTGAAGTTTGCTCAGTCAGAATAGTGTGCGCATGCGCTTTGGCTGTATTCAGTGGCGTACCCTTACGGATTTGCAGCAGCACCAGTGAAAAATATTTGTCTTCGTACAGAATGTGGTGCACCAGCCAGCCTGTTAGGAAGGAGAGTAGATCATCGACAAGTACGCTGCTGTTGTCTGTTTTCAGCTTAGAGCGCATGGCTTGGATTTTGTTGGTAAACCCGTTATGCGTTATCGAGTGCTCAGCAAACCAGTCGTCGGTTTCTGGCACCTGAGCCCATAGCGCTTCTTCTGTTTCAAAGTGATAGCAGGCGTACTCAGCCAAGGCATCTAATATGCGCTCGACTTCACTCTGATTTACGTCGCAAACGTAGCCATAAGCAAGCTCATTGAGCAGTATGACGAGTTGACGATGCTGCTCGTCAATAATGGCTATACCTGTTTCGAAGCCTGAGTCCCATGGAATAATATCAAACTGGGCGCGCGTGGCTGCATCCAACATATATCTATCAACCTTAAATGCTCAACACCAGTAAGCACTGGCTGGTTTCGGTGCAATGCTTCGTCAAAACCAGCGCGCCTTTAAGAGGCTCACAGGTTGCACTGCTAAGGATACGTTTGACTCAAATAGTGCAAAACCGCTCAACATTCTACCAGCATATATGATGTTATAAACAGCCTTTTCGAAGCTTTATGTGGTGCAATTTCAGCGTAAAAAATGGCGCGCTTAAAATAGTGGCTCTTTGATAAATCGATGACTTGAAAATAAAGCATATATTTAACGAAAAGCATGGTTGGTTATATGTATATGCAGATTTATGGTTATACTATTTCGACAATTGTATTCGCGCCTTACGATTCCTAATCGTGGCGTGTAGAAAGGACTGCGTGCCGCCAAGTTGGCTTGTCAGTTGAATTAAAATTTATATGGCGCTCTGCTTTTGCGGAGATGCCACTTGAGTCAGCAGTGTTTCAAAGCAATTAAGCAGTGCTAGCTAGCCAAAGGAATAGGCTCATGATTCAGCATGTCACACATGTTTTTACTGATCTAGAAGCGTTGACGGTAGAAATTGGAACTGGCGCAGTTTCCCTTGCGGCAGAAAACTCACAGGCGCAGCTTGTGCAAATTTACTGTGCCGAAGCGAATAAAGAACATATCCGCGCGGTAATTGCGGTTATCGCCGCTAAATTTCCAGCTGCGGTTGTGGTGGGCGCCACGACGATTGGTGAAGTGGCCCATGGTCGCCTGGTAACCAATCAAACCGTTATTGGTTTCACCTTTTTTGAGTCATCCAAGGTTAACCTTATTGCCATGGCAAGCGAAGATGGTGATGAGCAGGCTATTGGTACCGAGGTAGGCCGGCGTGTTAATCAATCTTTTAGCGATGTTGCAGGCATTCTGTTACTGGCAACGACTATTAGCATTAATGCATCGCTGTTGCTTGAGGGTATCGAGTCGACTTTGCTTGACTGTCCCATTTTCGGTGGCGGTGCTGCAGATTATACTGCGACAAACACATCACTGGTTTTTTCAAAAACTGAGCAGTTTGATAAAGGGCTTGTAGCCGTTATTTTTAGCGGCACTGACCTGCATATTGAGTCCAGTTCTTATCTGGGGTGGCAGCCGTTAAGCCATTCTATGCGGGTCACTCAGGTCGATGGTTTGAATGTGCAGCAGGTTGATGAACAACCCGCTTTTGCCATTTATCAGCGTTACCTCAATCTCCCCAAGGGCGACGAGTTTTTGTTTAACGCGCTGGAGTTTCCGTTTCTATTGGAGCGTGACGGTAACTTATTGGCTCGGGTGCCTGTTGCGACAAACAGCGATGGTTCGCTGCAGTTTGTCTCGCAGATCAAGGAAGGAGAGACTTTTCGTATCGGCTATGGCGATATTGATTTAATCATTGAAAACTCGAAAAAGCAGCATGAAAAAATGGCTCAGTTTTGTCCCCAAGCCATCTTTCTTTACACCTGCAGTTGTCGACGTTTTTTGATGCAAGAAAGCGTGGAGTTGGAAACACTGCCATTCGAAGCTATCGCACCAACTTTCGGTTTTTATACCTTCGGTGAGTTTTTTGGCTCTTCGCGCTTGTCACTGATGAACGCAACTATGGTGGCAGTGGGGCTGCGAGAAGGGCCGCCACTAAAAAATCAAATGAGTGAAGGTTTTAGCCCTTTAGCTGAATCAGTAAACGCTACATTAGTAAAGCAAGATGATCCTCTGGCCAATCAACATGCTCGTGTTGTTGCTAGGCTGATGCGCTTCATCAAAGTGGTGTCGTCGGAACTTGAGGCCTCGATTCAGGGGGCAACACGATTGTCGATGACTGATCAGCTGACCCAGTTGGCAAACCGGTTGCAACTGGATCAGGTTTTAGACCAGCAAGTTAAACGAGCGGAGCGCTATGGCGCGTTATTTTCTATTATTTTGTTAGATATGGATTATTTTAAATACATCAATGACACCCATGGTCACTTAATGGGCGATAAAGTATTGGTGCAAGTAGCACAAACCATAGCGGAGAATACACGCGCCGCTGATATTGTTGGCCGCTGGGGCGGGGAAGAGTTTCTGATAATCGCACCCAACACTTCGACCAACAACGCAGCACTGCTCGCAGAAAAGTTGCGGTCTGCGCTAGAAAATATCGAACTTCCTTTTGCTGGGCGCATTACGGCAAGCTTTGGCGTGACAGGTTTTTTGCACGGTGATGACCCTGAAACCCTGATAGCACGTGCTGATATAGCGCTCTATGCAGCCAAAAATACCGGGCGGAATCAAGTTGTAATTGATCATGTTGCACAATAGGCAGCCAGCGCCATTGTGCTTGAAGTGACCGAAAGCTTATTGATGACGAATATTGCAGTCGCGCAAACTTGGGTTGAGAGTATACGTGCGCTAGGCGTGTGTATTTATCTAGATGATTTTGGTACAGGCTACTCTTCGCTTTCGTATCTAAAGCGCTTCCCGATGGATAAAGTAAAAATTGATAAGTCTTTTATTCGTGATCTTTACATTGATAAAAGTGATCGCGCCTTGGTCGAGGCTATCATAACCATGGCCAACAGCTTAGGGCTGAAGGTTGTAGCGGAAGGGGTAGAAGATGAGCAGCAACTTGCTATATTGCGTGAAATAGGTTGTGGCTTTGTGCAGGGTTATTACTTTTCCCGCCCCATAACAGCAGCAGAGTTTGGGCCATCGATGCTGCGTATTAATGCTGATCTTGCCAAAAGTATGAGCTTATGTGCTGATTCTTTACAGAAAACACGGGTTTGATGCTCTAGAGTGATAAACCCTAGCTGGCCTGCTAATCTCATGCCCTTACTTTCGACAGTCTGCTCTTTAAGGAGAGTGCCATTATGTATCCTGATTTCTTCGACAAAGCCCCCGTTATTCGTATACGTGATCCATTAGCACAGCTGCTCGGTAGCGCAACAGACGGCGTCATGGATTATCACTATGTGGATGCAGTACGCTTGGCTGGGCATTCTTGTCCAACTGTAGCGGGTGCTTTTTTAACGGCACGCGCGGCGCTAAAAGTACTGTATCCAGATACGCTGCCTGAACGGGGTGGTATCAGCGTGCACATGCCGTCACCTGAAACCGAAGGCACAACGGGCGTGGTCGCGCAGGTGATCACCCTAATTACCGGCGCCGCAACACAGGGTGGATTTAAAGGTATCGGTGGGCGTTTCGCTCGTAATGGGCTGCTTAGTTTCGCAGTGGACAGTGTTGAGTATGATGGTGCTGTACGTTTTGAGCGGCTTGATACTGGCGCTGCTGTTTTGGTTAATTTTGATGCGCATAAAACACCTGTCGATCCATCGCAGCGTGAGCGCATGCAGGCGGTCATCCAAAATCGCGAGACACCTGAACAGCAGGCGGAGTTTGCGCGCCTTTGGCAGGAACGTGTGCGCCGTATATTGCTGGAGCATGCTGATGATCCAGCACCGTTATCCATCATAGATTTGAGTTAATGCCACTAAGCAGAGCGGCTGTACATTGATGAAAACGGTTTGATGAAAACACCTTGCTGTTGCAGCCCTAATCTATAGGGCGCAGTACTGAGTAAAAAAGTCGTATGCATAACAAACTATTGCTGCAGGTTTCCTTGGCTCATCTAGTCAGTCATCTGCACATTATGACGATCCCAGCCTTATTACCGCTGCTACCGCTGTTTATGGATGTCAGTTTTATGCAGCTGGGGTTGGCCATTGGTGTGTTTAATGTGGTGACGGCTGTTGTCCAAGCACCGTTAGGCTTTATGGTGGACCGTGTAGGTGCGCAAAAAATGCTGATGTGTGCGCTAGCAGTGGGCTCGCTGAGTTTTGCTTTACTTGCACTTTGGCCGGTCTTTGCGATGCTGCTATTTGCGATGTTCATTGCTGGGCTGGCCAATGGTGTTTATCACCCGGCTGATTATGCGTTGCTGTTGCAGGGTGTGCAGGTGGACAAAATGGGCCGTGCATTTTCCATTCACACCTTTGCTGGTTTTCTCGGTGCTGCGCTGGCGCCACCGGTGTTATTGGGCCTGGCGCACGTGCTTGATATGCGCTGGGCATTTGCTGTCTCTAGTGGCGTGGGTGTCGCGGTGTTGTGCTTAATGCTGTTTAGCAGGGCATCAGTCCCTGCTGCAGCGGTCAGTGACAGTGCAGCGGCCAGCGATAAGCGTCCATTAAAAATGCCGGTGATGGCTTTAATGGGCTTTGTTGTCTTGTTTATGCTGTTAAGTCTGAGTACTGGCTCCATTGAGAAATTCTCGGTATCGGCCTTGGTTGAGGGTTTTGCAGTGCCGCTCTCAAGCGCAAACACAGGCCTAACTTTCTTCCTGTTTATGAGTGCTTTTGGTGTGTTAGCCGGTGGTTATTTAGCCGATCGCACCACGCGACATGGCTTTTTAGCGGCGGGTGCGTTTGCTTTAGCAGCATTGCTTGTTGTATTGATCATCACCGTTACCTTGCCAGCTGTACTACTTGTAGCTGTTATGGCAGTGGTGGGTTTCCTTACCGGTGTCGTTGCGCCATCGCGCGATATGCTGGTGCGTGCTGCTTCACCGAAAGGCGCAGAAGGGCGCACCTTTGGTATTGTTTCCACCGGTTTTAATATTGGCGGCGTGCTTGGGCCGATATTTCTTGGCTACCTGCTGGATCAACACCTCGCCAAGGGCGTGTTGTGGGCCACTGTGGTGTTTATGCTGCTGACGACAATTGTAGTGCTGCTGCAAGAGTTTAAAGCCAAACTGGCGCGCACTGGTTAAGCTCAGCGTTAGTCAATAAAGCGAGAAGCACGTAATGATTAACAAAGTCGTGGGCTTAATCTGTTGCTCTGCGACTGACTGTTCTGTCTGTGTGCTTGGGCTGATTCTGTTTGCTATGGCATTCAGCTGATTTGATTATAGGCGTTAGAGCCTAAGCTTCGTATTCTCGAACGTTTTAAGTTAAGTTGGGTTGAGTTGATGTCTCGCCTTGGTGCATAACCTGCAATTAATGCACTGCAATGGTGCACTTTTGTGCTGTATCAAGGTGTTTTGCCCTGTAAATCCAGTGTTTTTCTTATGGCATGCAATTTGCTAAATCCTCTTTAGTGCAGCACTGAGCTGAGATTATTACTTTGACTTAAGAGGAGTCATTCACATGCCGACTAAGACCCAGTCGCTTATTCGTGAGCACCAAGCCCCATGGGTGGATCTGCGCTTTACCGATACCCTAGGTAAAGAGCACCACATTACGTTTCCGTCTGAAACATTGGATGAAGAAGCCTTTGAAGAAGGCAAAATGTTTGATGGTTCATCCATTCATGGCTGGAAAGGCATTGAAGCCTCGGATATGACCCTGTTGCCTGATGATTCAACTGCGGTTCTCGACCCTTTTGCTGCAGAGCCAACCATTATCGTGCGTTGCGATGTGGCCGAGCCGAGCACCTTGCTGCGCTATGATCGCGACCCGCGCTCGATTGCCCATCGTGCAGAGAACTATCTTAAGTCCACCGGCATTGCCGACACCGCGTACTTTGGCCCAGAGCCTGAATTTTTTGTGTTTGATGCTGTGACTTGGGAAGAGTCGATGAATAAAGTGGGCTTTGAAATCCACTCAAATGAAGGTGCATGGGCCAGCAAAACATTAGCTGAAGGTAAAAATACAGGCCATCGTCCACGGGTTAAAGGCGGCTATTTCCCCGTGCCGCCAGTGGATGCCCTTGTAGGTGTGCGGGCGGCCATGTGCAACGCGATGAAAGCGATGGGTTTAGAGATTGAAGTGCATCACCATGAGGTGGCCACCGCTGGGCAATGTGAAATTGGTGTGCCGTTTAATACCCTAGTAAAAAAAGCCGATGAAGTGCAGCTGTTAAAGTATTGCGTGCACAATGTTGCGCATGCCGCGGGTAAAACCGCAACCTTTATGCCTAAGCCATTGGTCGGCGATAACGGCTCAGGTATGCATGTGCATCAGTCGTTATCGAAAAATGGTAAAAACTTATTTGCTGGCGATGGTTATGCCGGTTTGTCTGCCATGGCGCTGCATTATATCGGTGGGATTATTAAGCATGCGCATGCGCTGAATGCCATCACCAACCCGGGTACCAACTCTTACAAACGTCTTGTACCAGGCTTTGAGGCGCCAGTGATGTTGGCGTACTCTGCGCGCAACCGTTCGGCGTCTATTCGCATACCTTGGGTGAAAAGCCCTAAGGGCAAGCGCATTGAGTGCCGTTTTCCGGATGCAACGGCTAATCCTTATTTAGCATTTTCCGCCTTGTTGATGGCTGGCTTGGATGGCATCAAGAATAAAATTGATCCAGGCGATGCGATGGATAAAAACCTGTACAACTTGCCGGCTGAAGAAGCTAAAGATATTCCGCAAGTCGCGTACAGCTTGGATCAAGCCTTGCAGGCTTTGTGGGCGGACAGACACTTTTTATTGGAGGGCGGTGTGTTTTCTGAAGACATGCTCAGTGCCTACATTGACTGCAAAATGGAGGAGGTCACGCGCCTGCGTCAATCGGTGCATCCGGCTGAATTTGATATGTACTACAGCCTGTAAACAGCTTGTAAACACCTATGCCCCTTTTTGGGGCATACTTATTTTTATAGAAACCACTGATCAGTTATTCAACGATGAACGCATCGACTCTAAGCACTGCCATGCTGGAACAGCTCTCAACAGCGGTATTACTGCTGGATGAGCAATTGTGTGTGCTCTACGCCAATCCGGCGGCGGAACAGTTGTTTGCCACCAGTCATGCGCATTTGCTTGAGCGCTCGGTTGCCCAGTTTTTTTGGGAAGATGATGACTGTTTGGATGCCGTGCGCAATGCCTTGTTCGACCAGCGCCCCTATACGCGTCGTGAAGCGCGTTTGCATGTGCCGAGTACTGCTCAGGTGATCACCATGGATTACACGGTCACGCCGTTCAGTGCGCCTGAGTCTCAAGATAAACAGCTGCTTGTGGAATTGTTGCCACAAGATCGCGTGTTGCGTCTGAGCCGTGAAGACAGTTTATTTACTGCCCATCAAGTCACCCGTGCGTTAGTGCGCGGGTGGCGCATGAGGTTAAAAACCCACTAGGCGGTATTCGTGGCGCCGCGCAGCTACTGGCGCGTGAACTGCCGGCACCCGAGTTAAAAGAATACACCGATGTCATCATCAGTGAGACCGATCGCTTAAGTCATGTTGTCGACCGAATGTTGGGGCCGCGGCAACGTTTGGATTTTGCCCGCATCAATATTCATCAAGTGTTAGAGCGGGTGCGCCTGATCTTGCAAGCGGAAGTGGGCGAGGCGATCACGCTGGTCTGTGATTACGATCCCAGCTTGCCAGAGCTGCATGCCGATTTAGATCGCTTGATTCAAGTCGTGCTCAATATTGTGCGTAATGCTGCGCAAGCCTTGCTGGAAAACCCCAGCCAACGTCCTGCTGAAATCATCTTGCGCTCGCGTGCGCTGCGCCAGTTTACGATTGGCAACCAGTGCCATCGCTTGGTGTGCTTAGTGGAGGTTGAGGACAACGGTCCCGGGATTGATAGTCAACTATTGGAAACGCTGTTTTACCCGATGGTGACGGGGCGTGCGCAAGGCACTGGACTGGGGCTGCCGATTGCTCAAGCCATCATGCAAGAACACGACGGCCTGATTGAGTGTGATAGCAGGCCTGGACGTACAGTTTTTCGTGTTTTAATTCCCTTTGAGCCTCATTTTGAGGGCTAACAATGTTTAGGGTCCCCCGTTTTAATGTCCAATCATTTTGAGAGCTAACTATTTTAAGGTCTAACACGGAGTGTCGAGCATGACTGAGCAGGTATGGGTTGTTGATGACGATAAATCGATGCGCTGGGTATTGGAAAAAGCCTTAAACCAAGCGGGATTCAGCACCAGCACCTTTGCCAGTGGCGAGGAAGTACTGACACAGCTGGCTGATACCCAGCCCAGTGTCATCATCACCGATATGCGCATGCAAGGCATGGATGGTTTGGCGTTATTAGCCAAGGTACATAAGCGTTATGCTCATCTGCCGGTGATCGTGATGACGGCGCATTCTGATTTAGACAGTGCGGTGCAATCCTATCAAAGCGGTGCCTTTGAATACCTACCTAAGCCTTTTGATCTCGATGATGCTGTTGCCTTAGTGCAACGTGCTTTAGCGCACTCTCAGCAAGCAGCGGCCAGCACAGATGATTCCGCTTCGGGCAGCGCCATTATTGGTGAAGCGCCGGCGATGCAAGAGGTGTTTCGCATTATTGGGCGTTTGTCTCACTCGCATATGACCGTGCTGATTCATGGTGAATCAGGCACAGGTAAAGAGTTGGTGGCCAATGCCTTGCACCGTCACAGCCCGCGCGCGCAACAGCCTTTTATCGCGTTGAACATGGCCGCCATACCCAAAGATTTAATCGAATCTGAGCTATTTGGCCATGAGAAAGGCGCGTTTACCGGTGCTGCCAGTGCCCGGCATGGGCGTTTTGAGCAAGCGCATCAGGGTACGCTGTTTCTTGATGAAATTGGTGACATGCCGCTGGATACGCAAACTCGGCTGTTACGTGTGTTGGCCGACGGCACCTTTTACCGTGTTGGCGGCCATACGCCTATTCGGGTTGATGTGCGCATTATCGCTGCTACCCACCGTGATCTTGAGGGTTTGGTTGCTAAGGGGCTGTTTCGTGAGGACTTGTATCATCGCTTGAATGTGATTCGCCTACATCTTCCTAGGCTCAGCGAGCGGCGCGAAGATATCCCTGCATTAGCTGCGCACTTTCTAAAAAAAGCAGCAGAGGAATTAGCCACTGAGCGCCGCGTTTTACTGCCTGAAACACAAGCGTATCTGAGTCAACAAGACTGGCCGGGGAATGTGCGTCAGCTGGAAAACACCTGCCGCTGGTTAACGGTGATGGCCTCCAGCCGAGAAGTGATGGTCAGCGATCTTCCTTTTGAGCTGTTACAGAGCAAGGCGACAACGGCTGCGGCGCAGGATTGGAGCGTAGCCTTACGCGGCTGGGCTGAGGATGCACTGCAACAGGGCAGTAGCGGCTTACTTGAGCGTGCGCTGCCAATGTTTGAGCGCGTGATGATCGAAGCGGCGTTAGCGCAGGCGGGTGGACGGCGGCGCGATGCGGCGCAGCTATTAGGCTGGGGGCGCAACACCCTGACGCGCAAAATCAAAGAATTGAATATGGATAGCCCAAGCGCGGATGACGCGAGCGAAGACTAATACTTTTGTGCATATAGCGTTGGCTGCTGCTAACGCTCCAAGTCGCAGCTGCTGCACTTGCGCTCCATCCTGTCTATTACGCCTATAGTGCGTGCGGATTTAGCTGGCGCAATCGATCTAGATTCAACGCGTGGCCCATAACGCCCTTGGTGCACGGTTTTAGCACACGCCTGCACAGTTTTGGTGCAAAAACACCGCTGCAAAGCCTTTAAAGACCACGAAAAGCCCCTGTAAAGCGCATTCTTGCGTGTTTCTACAGGTTGGCTTGATCCTTGCAAAATAAAAATCAATTGAAGCAGTTCACGTGCTTCACAGCCATTTATTTTTATTTAGGTAAGGAGTGCATCTATGACTCAAACGACTTTTGGCGATCAGGTTGCAGATAGTGTGCAGGGTGCTAGCGCACAAGAAATTCAAACTGCGGTGGACACTGGCCTCTATGCCAATGCCGAGCATGATGCCTGCGGAGTTGGCTTCGTTGCGCATATTAAGGGGGTGAAATCCCATGCGATTGTCCAGCAGGGCCTACAGATCCTGGAAAATATTGATCACCGTGGTGCGGTTGGTGCTGATCCTTTAATGGGTGATGGTGCGGGCTTGCTGATTCAAATCCCAGATGACTTCTACCGCGCTGAAATGGCCAAACAAGGTGTTGAGCTACCACCGGCTGGCGACTACGGGGTAGGGATGATTTTTTTACCCAAAGAAGCTGCGTCACGCCAAGCCTGTGAGCGGGAATTAGAGCGCGCCATCATTGCAGAAAAACAGGTGCTATTGGGCTGGCGTGATGTCCCGGTCAATCATGAGCTGCTGATGTCCGCTGATGTGCGCGCCAGTGAGCCGGTGATTCGTCAAGTCTTTATTGGCCGTGGCGCGGATATTCTGGTGTCAGACGCGTTGGAACGTAAGCTGTATCTGATTCGCAAAATCGCCTCCGCCAAGATTACTCAGCTAGGCCTTACCCATAGCTTTGAATACTATGTGCCAAGCATGTCCTGTCGTACCGTGATTTATAAAGGTTTATTACTGGCTGATCAGGTGGGGCAATACTATCTGGATTTGCAAAACCCACAGTTGGTGTCCGCTTTAGCTTTAGTGCATCAACGCTTTTCCACCAATACTTTTCCGTCTTGGCCATTGGCGCACCCCTATCGCATGGTGGCGCACAACGGTGAAATCAACACGGTTAAAGGTAACTTTAACTGGATGCGCGCGCGCGAAGGGGTGATGTCGTCACCGATTTTAGGTGATGATTTACCAAAGCTCTATCCGATCAGCATGGACGGTCAGTCTGATACCGCCACCTTTGATAACGCCCTAGAACTGCTGGTGATGGCAGGTTATCCGCTGGCGCAAGCGGCGATGATGATGATTCCTGAGGCCTGGGAGCAAAACAGCCTGATGGATGAGCAGCGTCGTGCCTTTTACGAATACCACGGCGCGATGCTGGAACCTTGGGATGGCCCAGCAGCGATGATCTTTACCGACGGTCGCCAAGTGGGCGCAACACTGGATCGCAACGGTCTACGTCCAGCGCGTTTTGTGGTGACCGATGATGATTTAGTGGTACTCGCCTCGGAAACCGGCGTGTTGCCCATTCCCGAGCAGAAAATTGTACGCAAGTGGCGTTTACAGCCCGGCAAAATGTTTATGATCGACCTAGAGCAGGGCCGTATCATTGAAGATGAAGAGCTTAAACAGCGCCATGCGTCGGCTAAACCGTACCGGCAGTGGATCGATAATGTGCGCCTGTGTTTAGACCAGTTAAACACGGACGCACAGCCTTTATCCTTCGCCGAGCCGTTGCTGCTACGTCAGCAAGCCTTTGGTTACAGCCAGGAAGATATTAAGTACCAGCTGGCACCGATGGCCAGCCAAGGTGAGGAGGGCGTAGGCTCAATGGGCAATGACGCCCCTCTTGCTGTGCTGTCAGCGCGGAATAAGCCTTTGTATCACTATTTCCGTCAGCTTTTTGCGCAAGTTACTAATCCACCCATCGACTCCATTCGTGAAGCAGTGGTGATGTCGCTGGTGTCCTTTATCGGTCCGCGTCCGAACTTGCTGGACATTAACGCGAGTAACCCACCGCTGCGTTTAGAAATCGCGCAGCCCATTTTAGATGTGGCCAATATGGCGCGTCTAAGACATATCGAACAGAGCACCGGTGGGAAATTTCGCACCAGTGAAATTGATATCACTTACCCCTGTGCTTGGGGTAAGAGCGGTATCGAAGCGCGTATCGCCTATCTGTGCTCAGAGGCTGAAGAGGCCATTCATGCCGGTAGCAATATTCTGATTATTACTGATCGGCACATGAGTCGTGAGCAGGTGGCAATTCCGGTGCTGTTGGCGTTATCGGCAATTCATCAGCATCTGGTGCGCGCAGGCTTGCGTACTTCTGTGGGCTTGGTGGTGGAAACCGGCAGTGCCCGTGAAGTGCATCACTTTGCGGTGTTGGCCGGCTACGGTGCCGAAGCTATTCACCCGTATTTAGCTTTAGAGACCTTAGCGGATATTGCCCCAGAATTAGGCGTCACAGCAGAGCAGGCGAGCGATCACTTTATTAAAGCCATCGGTAAGGGCTTAACTAAAATCATGTCGAAGATGGGTATTAGCACCTATATGTCGTACTGCGGTGCGCAGATTTTTGAAGTGATTGGTTTAAGTGAAGAACTGGTAGGAAAGTACTTTACTGGCACCTCATCAAAAATTGCTGGACTGGATATCTTTGATATTGCTGAAGAGGCAATTGGTAATCATCAGCAGGCGTTTAACCCTGCAGCATTAGCCAATCAGCAACTGGATGTGGGTGGTGAGTTTGCTTGGCGTTCCGGCGGCGAAGAGCATGCATGGACGCCAGATGCCATTGCCAAGTTGCAGCACAGCACGCGCAGCAACCGCTACGAAACCTTTGCCGAATACTCAACCATCATCAATGAGCAGTCCAGGCGTCACACCACGCTGCGCGGTTTGTTTGAGTTTCGTATTGATCCTGCGCGCAGCATCGCGATTGAGGAGGTTGAGCCGGCCAGAGAAATCGTTAAGCGCTTTGCCACCGGTGCCATGTCCTTGGGTTCGATCTCCACTGAAGCGCATATGAATCTGGCGATTGCCATGAACCGTCTGGGCGGTAAAAGTAATACCGGTGAAGGCGGCGAAGATCACGCGCGTTATCGTCAGGAGCTGCAAGGCCAAAGCATTGCCGAGGGTACACGGCTGACTGACATCATGGGTCAAGACACAGTTGAGGTGGATTATATTTTGCGTGAGGGTGACAGCCTGCGCTCAAAAATCAAGCAAGTGGCATCCGGCCGTTTTGGCGTCACCACAGAGTACCTGGCGTCGGCGGATCAAATCCAAATTAAAATGGCACAAGGTGCTAAGCCCGGTGAGGGCGGACAGTTGCCGGGCAGCAAGGTCACCCACTACATTGGCAAGCTGCGCCATTCGGTGCCGGGTGTGGGCTTAATCTCGCCACCACCGCACCATGATATCTACTCGATCGAAGATTTAGCCCAGCTGATCCATGACTTGAAAAATGTAAATTCAAGCGCGGATATTTCCGTAAAGCTGGTGTCTGAAGTGGGCGTCGGCACTGTTGCCGCTGGTGTGGCCAAAGCTAAAGCGGATCACATTGTGATTGCTGGGCACGATGGCGGTACCGGTGCGGCGTCTTGGACCTCAATTAAGCATGCCGGTACGCCGTGGGAATTGGGGCTGGCAGAAACTCAGCAAACCTTGGTGCTTAACCGTTTGCGTGGCCGCGTGCGCATCCAAGCCGACGGGCAGATGAAAACTGGGCGAGATGTGATCATTGGTGCTTTGCTGGGAGCTGATGAATTCGGTTTTGCCACCGCGCCCTTGGTTGCCACGGGCTGCATTATGATGCGCAAGTGCCATCTCAATACCTGTCCTGTCGGGATTGCTACGCAAGATCCAGAGCTGCGTAAGAAGTTTACCGGCAAGCCTGAGGATGTGGTGAATTTCTTCTTCTTTATTGCCGAAGAAGTACGGCAGATTATGGCGCAGCTCGGTGTGCGTCACTTTGATGAGCTGATTGGTCGCGCTGATCTGCTGGATATGCGCAAAGGTGTTGAACATTGGAAAGCCAAGGGGCTCGACTTTAGCCGCGTCTTAGCTTTAGCCACGGCACCGGCAGAGGTTGCGCGCTTACACAACAGCCAACAAGAACACGGCCTAGAGCACGCGCTGGATCAGGTGTTAATTAGCCAAGCCTCTGCTGCCTTAACTCAAGGCACGCCTGTGCGCATTGAAACTGAGGTGAGAAACACCAACCGCACAGTTGGCGCGATGCTGTCGGGTGCATTGATCAAACGTCAGCCAGAGGGTTTGCCTGATGACAGTATCTATGTGGCCTGCAGCGGCACTGGCGGTCAAAGTTTCGCCGCGTTTCTGGCCAAGGGCATCACCTTTGATTTGCTGGGTGAAGCCAATGACTACACGGGTAAAGGCTTGTCGGGCGGGCGCTTAATTGTACGTCCAAGCCACGACTTTAAAGGCGCAGCCACTGACAACATCATCATCGGTAATACCGTGCTGTATGGCGCAACCTCTGGCAGTGCATTCTTCAGTGGTGTGGCCGGCGAGCGCTTTGCTGTGCGTCTATCAGGTGCCAGCGCGGTGGTCGAAGGCGTGGGTGATCACGGCTGCGAATACATGACCGGCGGCACTGTCGTGGTGCTGGGTAAAACCGGACGCAACTTTGCTGCGGGCATGTCAGGCGGTGTGGCCTATGTCTACGACGAAGATGGTCAATTTGCTCAGCGTTGTAATACCGCACAAGTGGCTTTAGAGCCTGTGCTCTGCGCATCGCTACAAGTGGCTGAAGGCATTGCATTACATGCAGATATGGCTGATGAAAAGCTGCTGAAGGCTTTATTGCAAGAGCACGTGCAGTTGACAGGTTCGCAGCGCGCGCAAGCATTACTGGCGGATTGGGTTAACGCGAAAATGCGCTTTATTAAAGTCTTCCCGCATGAGTATCGCCACGCCCTTGAACAGCTCAGTCCAGCCACGCCGGCTGCTGCTCCAGCTATCGCCCAAGCCCTTTAAGAGGACGTATTATCATGGCAAAAGTTACTGGATTTATTGAATACCAACGCATTGAAGAAACCTACGATGCTGTTGAATTACGACTCAAGGATTACAACGAGTTTGTGCATGGCCTCACGCCTAAGCAAGCCAAACAACAAAGCGCACGCTGTATGGATTGTGGTACACCCTTTTGTCACAACGCCTGCCCAGTGAATAATATTATTCCTGACTTTAATGAGTTGGTGTATCGCGATGATTGGCAACATGCCAATGAGGTGTTGCAGTCCACCAATAACTTCCCAGAGTTTACCGGGCGTATTTGTCCCGCGCCCTGTGAAGCGGCCTGCACCTTAAATATCAATTCACAGCCGGTCGGTATCAAGTCGATTGAGCATGCCATTATTGACCGTGCCTTTGCTGAAGGCTGGGTTCAACCGCAGATTGCCCAGCATAAAACCGGTAAAAAAGTGGCCGTGGTCGGCTCAGGCCCCTCGGGTCTGGCTGCTTCACAGCAATTGGCGCGCGCCGGCCACAGCGTGACCTTGTTTGAAAAAAATGATCAAGTGGGCGGCTTGCTGCGCTTTGGTATTCCTGATTTCAAGCTGGAAAAATCACATATCGATCGCCGCGTTGAGCAGCTGCGTGCTGAAGGCGTTGAGATTCGTACCAACACCCTGGTTGGTGAGTTGCCAGCTGATACTAAGGTGACCAATTGGGCCACGCAACAGGTGACCCCACAAAGCTTACAAGAAGACTTTGATGCGGTATTGCTGACCGGTGGTGCTGAGCAATCACGTGATTTACCTGTGCCAGGCCGTGAGTTGGATGGCGTGCACTTTGCCATGGAGTTTTTGCCTCAGCAAAATCGCGTCAACGCTGGCGTGGCAATGCCTGCACAGCTGCGTGCAGAAAATAAGCATGTGATTGTGATTGGCGGTGGTGATACCGGCTCGGATTGTGTCGGCACCTCTAACCGTCAGGGTGCAGCCAGCGTGGTGCAATTTGAATTGATGCCACGTCCACCGGAAGAGGAAGACAAGCCCTTAACCTGGCCCTATTGGCCGTACAAGCTGCGCACCTCGTCCAGCCATGAAGAGGGCTGTGAGCGTGAGTTTGCCATTGCCAGTAAAGAATTTGTCGGTGAAAACGGCAAACTCACCGGCCTGAAAACAGTGCGAGTGGAAATGCACAATGGCAAATTTGCAGAAGTGCCTGACAGTGAGCAATTCTGGCCTGCTGATTTGGTGTTGTTAGCGATGGGCTTTGTCAGTCCGGTCTCTAGTGTGTTGCAAGGTTTTGGCGTGGAGCAGGATGGTCGCGGCAATGCTAAAGCGAGTGTCGATGCCCAAGGCGGCTATGCCACCAATGTGCCTAAAGTGTTCAGTGCCGGTGACATGCGCCGTGGCCAATCGCTGGTGGTCTGGGCCATTCGTGAAGGTCGCCAAGCGGCGCGCGCGGTGGATGAGTTCTTAATGGGCAGCACAACATTGCCGCGTTAATTCTGCTGGGGGGGTAAGGCTACGATGATTCGAATCAATGAGCATTTTCAGAAGCTGCAAACCAGCTACCTGTTTACTGAAATAAACCAGCGCATACAGGCGTTTACGCAACACAACCCTGAGCGGGAGTTGATTCGCTTAGGGATTGGCGATGTCACCCAGCCCTTGCCCGATGCCTGCGTGCAGGCTATGCATACAGCCGTGGATGAGTTGGCGCAAGGTGAGACGTTTCGCGGTTATGGCCCAGAACAAGGCTATGACTTTTTACGCGAGGCGATCGCCCAGCATGACTTTCAGGCGCGTGGCGCTCATATTGACGCCGATGAGATTTTTGTCAGCGATGGCGCCAAGTGCGACACCGGCAATATCCAAGAGTTGTTTGCCCAAGATGTGCGTGTAGCCGTTCCTGATCCTGTCTATCCGGTGTATGTCGACACCAATGTCATGGCCGGGCGCACAGGGGAGAGTCACGATGGCCGTTATCCGGGGCTGGTGTACCTTGAGTGCCGCGCTGATAACGGTTATCTGCCAGCGCTGCCGAGCGAACCGGTGGATTTAATTTATCTGTGTTTTCCCAATAACCCCACCGGTGCCAGCATCACCCGCGCTCAGCTTAAAGTTTGGGTGGATTATGCGATTAACAATCAAGCGCTGATTTTGTTTGACGCGGCCTATGAAGCCTTTATCCAAGATGAGGATATACCGCATTCCATTTATGAGATTGAGGGGGCTGAAAAGGTTGCGATTGAGTTTAGAAGCTTCTCAAAAACAGCCGGTTTCACTGGTGTGCGCTGCGCCTATACGGTAGTGCCCAAAGCCTGCACAGCCTACACCGCTGCAGGCGAGGCGGTAGCGGTGCGTGATTTATGGATGCGCCGCCATACCACTAAGTTTAACGGTGTCTCATACCCTGTGCAGCGTGCGGCTGAGGCGGTATACAGCCCAGCAGGACAAGCGCAAGTCGGCGAGCTGATTGCCTATTATCTGAACAATGCCGCTTATATTCGCGCTGCCTTCCAGCGTATGGGCTTGCAATGCAGCGGTGGTGATAACTCACCGTATATTTGGCTGCAGGTCGATCAAGATGCGTGGACATTTTTTGATTTCTTACTCAATGAAGCCGGAGTGATTTGTACCCCAGGCGCAGGTTTTGGTCGTTGCGGTGAACAGCATGTTCGCATCAGCGCCTTTAATCACTTCGAGAACGTGCAGCAGGCCATGCAGCGCATCGAAGTCGCATTACAACAATCACCTCTCTAATCGGTAACCTTTATGCCTATTTCTAAAAATTTCAGCCAGCGTTTATACCCAGACCTGCGCAGCATTGCCGAGCATTTTGGTACGCCTTTTCATATCTACGATGAACAGGGTATTCGCGATACCGGCCTGCAATTACAACAGGCCTTCGCTCAGGTGAAAGGCTTTCGTGAGTACTACGCGGTGAAGGCGCTGCCCAATCCCAGTATTTTGCGCATTATGGCCGATTTGGGCTTTGGTTTTGATTGCAGCTCTATTGCTGAACTGCAGCTGGCGCGTGAAGTGGGTGCGCGCGGTGAGGACATCATGTTCACCTCCAACAATACCTCGCCAGAGGAGTTTATCGCAGCGCAAGCGCAGGGCGGTTGCATTGTGAATCTGGATGACATTGGCCTGATTGATAAAATGCCGCAGATGCCGGAACAGGTGTGTTTTCGCTATAACCCAGGCACAGCGCGCAGCGGTAATAGCATTATCGGTGTCCCAGAAGAAGCCAAGTACGGCCTGACTCACGAGCAAATATTTGTGGCGTTTGAGAAAGCCCAAGCACGCGGTGCAAAGCGCTTTGGCTTACACACCATGCTCGCTTCCAATGAGCGCAACGCAGACTACATGGTGCAAACCACGCAGATGTTGTTAGAGCTGGTGGCTGAAGTTGGCGCAGCACTGAATATTGAGTTTGATTTTATCAATATCGGTGGTGGCTTGGGCATTCCTTATCACCCTGATGAAAAGGTGTTTGATGTCGAACAGTTAGGCCGTGAAACCCATGCGCTATTACAAACCTTTGCCGCTGAGCACGGTTATCAGCCCAAGCTGTATATGGAAAGTGGTCGCTACATCACTGGCCCGCACGGGGTGTTAGTCACCCAAGCGCTGAATCGCAAGGAGATTTATCGTACCTATATCGGCGTTGATGCCTGCATGTCTGCATTAATGCGTCCGGGTATGTACAACGCTTATCATCATATTGATGTGCTGGATAAAGCTTCAGGCCCTGATGATGAGGTGGTTGATGTAGTGGGTTCGCTGTGTGAAAACAACGATAAATTTGCGATACAGCGCGCCTTGCCGCCAATCGTGGACGGCGACTTGCTGATTATTCACGACACCGGCGCACACGGCCATGCGATGGGCTTTAACTACAATGGCAAACTGCGCCCGCAAGAGCTGTTGCTAAAAGCCGATGGCAGCGTGGAACGTATTCGCCGTGCGGAAACACTGGATGATTACTTTGCTACTTTACGTTTTGAGCCTGAGGCGTGGTCTGCAAGCTAAGCTCACTGCTCATCTTTTACCAACTGGACGCCTCATGCATGCATGGGGCGTCAGCCTCTGAGCCTGAATCTAAACAGCTTAAGTAGAGACTGTTATATGCACAGTTGTTGGGCCGAAATCGGCCGAGTGTTCGATGTGCTTTCTTTTTTAATGAGTGCACAGGTTGCGCGAGCTCTCTTGCAACAATTACTGCGCTGGCCGGTGGTATAGGTACGTCATATAAAACCTGTCGACATAACATTGTTGCTGTTGATTAGGCTTTTTTACTTCCGCAAAAAACTGACAATGCCCTATAATCGCGCCTCTGAAAAACCTCAAGAGCCTTACATGTTAGAAAAAATTGAAAAATCATTGGAAAAGTCTATTTTCAACAGCCGCTGGATGCTGGCCCCTTTTTATTTGGGGTTGGTTTTAAGTGTTGTTTTATTATTTATAAAGTTTGCACAAGAGTTTTGGCATCTGGCCAGCCATGTTTTTGAAGCGTCTGAAGCTGACATCATTGTAGGAATACTAGCCCTAGTCGATATGTCGCTGGTGGGTAGCTTGCTGTTGATGATTATCTTCAGTGGCTATGAGATTTTTATCTCGAAAATTGATACCGGTGATAACAAAGACCGTCCTGACTGGATGGGTAAGGTTGATTTCTCTGGTCTGAAATTGAAAGTTATTGGTGCTATTGTCGCGATTTCTGCCATTGATCTTTTAAAGTCGTTTATGGATATACCGGCTGAAATGAGCGATGGCGATGCCAATAGTCTCAAGTGGAAAGTGATCATACATATGGCGTTCGTGATATCAGGTGTGTTGTTTGCCGTTATGGATAAAGTCGCTGGTGATACTAAAAAACATTAGGCTATTAGGCTGCTCTGAAAAGCAGCCAGCACCAGATTTTCTGCCTGCCCACACGACCTTTTACCTAACTGTTTGCATTTCGTAAGTCGCAGCGAGATGCTAGTTTAGTGTTATTGCTAAATTAGACTACAGACAGATAGGAGCAGGCATGCACAAGCCCGACAAAGCCAAGCACTCGCCAGCTGTGCAGGCTGGCGACTGGTCCCCTGATATGATTCGACGGCAGGTTGTCGCCCTGAAACACAAGCCCGGTGCGTTGCTGCCTATTCTGCACGCCATTCAAGATCGAGTCGGTTATATCCCTAAAGATGCTGTGCCGATTATTGCCGAAGCGCTGCAGCAAACCCGCGCCGATGTGCATGGGGTTATCAGTTTCTATCATCATTTTCGCACGCAGCCGCCGGGTAGCCATATTGTTGAAGTGTGCCGCGCTGAAGCCTGTCAGGCGCGCGGTGGGCGTGCACTAGAACGCCATATCCAGAATAAGCTTGGTGTCGACTATCACCAGACCAGTAGCGATCGTGAGTTTACTTTAGCGCCGGTGTTTTGCTTGGGTAATTGCGCCTGTGGGCCTTCGATTCGGGTGGATAACGCCGTGTATGGTCGCATGAGTCCGGAAAAATTTGACCAGTTGACGGACACGCTGACCACCACCGTTATTGAGCTGAAATAAGCGCAGGAGTATCGCATGACAACAACAATTTATGTGCCCTGTGATACCACCGCTTTATCTCTAGGTGCGGATCAGGTGGCTGAGCAGATTTATCATTATGCGCAGCGGCAAGGCGTCGATATTCGCATTGTGCGCAATGGCTCGCGCGGTTTGTTTTGGTTGGAACCGCTGGTTGAAGTTGAAACTGCTGATGGTCGTGTGGCCTATGGCCCAGTCGAGCCTGAGCAGGTTGCAGAGTTGGTGGCGGCTGGGTTGTTTAGCGGTGAGGCAGGGCATGCATTGTATTTGGGGTCTATAGAAGAGCACCCGTATTTAAAGCGCCAACAACGCTTAACCTTTGCTCGCATCGGCATCACTGATCCGCTATGTCTAGATGATTACATTGCCCATGGCGGTTTTGCTGGCCTAGACAAGGCCGCCAAGCTGACGCCGCAGGCGATTGTTGATGAGGTCAAAGCCTCTGGCTTGCGCGGCCGCGGTGGTGCTGCTTTTCCTGCCGGGATTAAATGGCAGACAGTCTTGGATGAGCCGCATAATCAACAAAAGTACATTGTCTGTAACGCCGATGAAGGTGACTCCGGTACCTTTGCCGACCGTTTGGTGATGGAATGCGACCCTTATATGTTAATTGAAGGCATGGTAATTGCCGGTCTAGCTGTGGGTGCAACTCAGGGGTATATCTATGTGCGTTCTGAATACCTGCTGTCGCAACAGAGGCTCAATGAGGCGATTGGCCGTGCTGCAGCTCAAGGCTATTTGGGCGAAAACGTAGCGGGCAGCGGACGTGCTTTTCATCTAGAAGTTCGCCTCGGTGCTGGCGCCTATATTTGCGGGGAAGAAACCTCGCTACTGGAAAGCCTCGAAGGCAAGCGCGGGCTGGTGCGCTCAAAGCCACCACTACCGGCGATTGCAGGGCTATTCGGTCAGCCCACAGTGGTCAATAACGTGCTGTCGCTGGCTGCCGTGCCTTATATTTTGGATCAAGGCGGGCCAGCCTATGCCGATTACGGGATGGGCCGCTCGCTGGGTACGTTGGCGATTCAGCTGGCCGGCAATATTAAACAAGGCGGGCTGATTGAGCTGGCGTTTGGCGTCAGCTTGCGCGACATACTCGAAGATTTCGGTGGCGGTACCTTTACCGGCCGTCCGATCAAAGCGGTACAGGTGGGTGGCCCGCTGATGGCCTATATGCCAGAGAGCCAATGGGGGACACCGGTGGATTATGAAGCTTTTGCTGCGCTGGGTGCTGGTATTGGCCACGGCGGTGTCGTGGCATTTGATGACAGCGTGGATATGGGCGAACAAGCCCGTTATGCCATGGAGTTCTGTGCGATTGAGTCCTGCGGTAAGTGCACACCGTGCCGGACTGGCTCGGTGCGTGGTGTGGAAGTGATTGACCGTATTCGCGCTGGTGAAAACCGCGATGACAATCTTGAATTGCTGGCAGATCTCTGTGAAACCATGGTGGATGGCTCGCTCTGTGCTATGGGTGGCATGACGCCGTTTCCGGTGCAGAGCGTGATCAAGCATTTCCGCGAAGACCTGCTCGCCGCTCCGAACCCAGTGGAGACATAAAAGATGCTGCACTACTTTGACCCAAACAACAGCAGCGGCTCAAACAGCGGCGATCCAAGCGCGCAAAGCTATACGCCCAACCCCAAGGGTATCAATCCGGACTTTGATTACGGCACGCCAGCCAGTGTCTCAGAAACGCTGGTATCCATCGCTGTTGACGGCCGTGACATTACTGTACCTGAGGGCACATCCGTCTTACGGGCGGCGGCTTTAGCTGGGATTAATATTCCAAAATTATGTGCTTCGGATAACCTTGAAGCCTTTGGTTCCTGTCGCCTGTGCGCGGTAGAGATCGAGGGTCGCCGTGGTTATCCGGCATCCTGTACCACACCGGTAGCAGAAGGCATGGCCGTCACCACCCAGACCGGCAAGCTGGCGAAACTGCGCCGCAATATTATGGAGCTGTATATTTCTGACCACCCGCTGGATTGCTTGACCTGTCCAGCCAATGGCGACTGCGAATTGCAGGATATGGCTGGCGCGGTAGGCCTGCGTGACGTGCGCTACGGTTTTGACGGTGAAAATCATTTGGATGCGGCAACCGATAGCTCCAACCCGTATTTCAGTTTTGACCCCAGCAAATGCATTGTCTGCTCGCGCTGCGTGCGCGCCTGTGCCGAAGTGCAAGGCACCTTTGCCCTGACTATCGAAGGACGTGGCTTTGACTCCAAAGTCGTGGCCAGCCAGAACGATCCCTTTATGGATTCCGAATGTGTGTCGTGCGGCGCCTGTGTGCAAGCCTGCCCGACCTCGACCTTGATAGAAAAAACTGTGATCGATGCCGGTATTCCAGAGCACAGCGTGGTGACCACCTGCGCCTATTGCGGTGTGGGCTGTTCGTTCAAGGCAGAAATGAAAGGCGATCAAGTGATTCGCATGGTGCCCTACAAGGGCGGCGCGGCCAATCGTGGTCATTCCTGCGTAAAAGGCCGCTTTGCCTTTGGTTATGCGACGCATAAAGATCGGATTAAACAGCCAATGATTCGTGAGTCGATCAATGACCCATGGCAAGCGGTGTCTTGGGACGAAGCGCTGGTGTTTTCTGCGAAACGACTGAAAAATATTCAAGCGCAATACGGCCGTGAAAGCATTGGCGGGATTACCTCGTCACGTTGCACCAACGAAGAAACCTACTTGGTGCAGAAACTGGTGCGCGCAGCGTTCGGCAATAACAATACCGATACCTGCGCCCGCGTCTGTCATTCACCCACCGGTTATGGTCTGAAAACCACGCTGGGCGAGTCTGCCGGTACGCAAACCTTTGATTCGGTGATGCAGGCCGACACCATTGTGGTGATCGGCGCCAATCCCACTGATGCGCATCCGGTATTCGGCTCGCTGATGCGTCGGCGTTTGCGTGAGGGGGCCAAGCTGATTGTGATTGATCCACGGCGCATTGATATTCTCAATACCCCGCACGCCGAGCAAGGCATGCACTTGGCCTTGCGCCCCGGAACTAACGTAGCCGTGGTTAATGCGCTGGCCCATGTGATTGTCACTGAAGGCTTGGAAGACCACGACTTTATTCAGCAGCGTTGCGATACTGAGGCGTACAGCAACTGGCGCAGCTTTATTGCCGAGCAGCGCAACTCGCCAGAAGCGCTGGAAAACGTATCAGGCGTAGCTGCAGAAAAAGTGCGCGAAGCCGCGCGCGTCTATGCACAGGCCAAGAATGCGGCCATTTACTATGGCCTGGGTGTCACTGAGCACAGTCAAGGTTCGACCATGGTGATGGGAATTGCCAACTTGGCCATGGTCACCGGCAATATTGGCCGCGAGGGCGGCGGCGTCAACCCCTTGCGCGGGCAAAATAATGTGCAGGGCTCTTGCGATATGGGCTCGTTCCCGCATGAGCTACCGGGCTATCAGCACGTCAATGATGACGCAGTACGCAGCCGTTTTGAGGACAATTGGGGCGTTGCTATCGACAACGAGCCGGGCCTGCGGATTCCGAATATGTTTGATGCCGCCATCGCTGGCACCTTTAAGGGCTTGTACATCCAAGGCGAAGACATTGCTCAGTCTGATCCCAATACCCAGCATGTGGAAGCAGCGCTCAGGGCGTTGGATTGTGTGATTGTGCAGGATATCTTTCTCAATGAAACCGCCAAGTTCGCCCATGTGTTGCTGCCAGGCTCTACTTTTCTAGAGAAAAACGGCACCTTTACCAATGCTGAGCGGCGCATCAACCGCGTGCGCAAAGTCATGGCGCCGATTGCTGGTATGGAAGATTGGCAGGTGACCATGGCGTTATCCAATGCCTTGGGTTATCCCATGCACTACACGCATCCCGCAGAGATCATGGATGAGATTGCCGTGCTGACACCGACCTTTACTGGTGTCAGTTACGACAAGCTGGAGCAGCTGGGCAGCATTCAATGGCCGTGCAATGCTGCGCATCCTGAGGGTATGCCAACCATGCATGTGGATGATTTTCCGATTGGTAAGGGGCGTTTTGCGGTAACGGAATACCTCGCCACTGAAGAACGCGCCACGCGCAGATTCCCATTGCTGCTGACCACAGGACGTATTTTGTCGCAATACAACGTCGGCACGCAGACGCGCCGTACCGACAACAGTGAGTGGCATGCTGAGGATGTCTTGGAAATTCACCCCAGTGATGCCGAGTTGCGCGGCGTGCATGAAGGTGATTGGCTGGGCGTCAGCAGTAGAGTGGGGCAGACAGTGCTGCGCGCAAAGCTCAGCGAGCGCATGTTGCCTGGCGTGGTCTATACCACCTTTCACCATCCGGGCAGTGGCGCTAACGTGGTGACTACAGATAATTCTGACTGGGCTACTAACTGCCCAGAATACAAAGTGACTGCAGTGCAGGTCGAGGTAGTCAGCCAGCCGTCAGAGTGGCAGCGTCACTTTAAAGACTTTGATCAGCGCCAACACAAGCTGCTCAAACCTGCTATACACAATGAGGGCAGTCGCCATGCCAAACCGCCTAAGTAAAGCAGATATGTCAGCTGTGATCAGGGTTTCTGATGATAGCGTGCTGCCCTCACCAGTTTCTGAGCTGCGGGTTGATGTGCGTGGTGGAATCGAAGGTGCAGCTGCGATTGAATGGGATACTGTTGCGCAAGAAATTCCCATAGCCATGGTTTATAACGGAGTGACCCATGCAGTGATGATGGCTTCGCCAGGTGATTTAGAAGACTTTGCGTTGGGGTTTAGTCTGACTGAAGGCATTTTGCAGCGCTCGGCTCAGCTTTTTAGCTTTGAAATTATAGTCAGTGACGATGGCATAGCTATCGATATGCACATCGCCGGCGACTGCTTCACGCGCCTGCAGCAGCAACGTCGAAGCATGGTGGGGCGTACCGGCTGTGGTCTGTGCGGAACAGAGTCTTTGGCACAGGTGGTGCGCTCTATCGCACCTGTAGCAGCACAGCGTATGCCAGCTGATGAGGTTGTGCAGCGCGCGCTGTGCAACCTCAGCAAGCACCAACCGCAGCAGTTACAGACCGGTGCAACGCATGGTGCTGCTTGGTGCAGCGCCAATGGCCAAGTGTTGATGGTTAGAGAAGATGTGGGCCGCCATAACGCGCTGGATAAATTAATCGGTGCGCGCATCCGCGAATACGGCGAGCAGGCGTTTAGTCATGGTTTTGCTCTAATAACCAGTCGTGCCAGCTTTGAAATGGTGCAAAAAAGTGCCAGCGTCGGGATTGGCAGTTTAGTCGCCGTATCTGCACCAACTGCACTGGCGATTCGCGAGGCTTGTAAAAGTGGGATGAACTTGATCGGCTTTGCCCGTCCGGGCCGCCACGTTATTTATGCACAGAGTGGTGAGTGCTGTGAGGAGAAACAACTGTGAGTGAACAGCAATTAAACAATCTGCTGAAAATGCTTGAGCACATCATTGCCAATAACTTGCACCATGGTGACGATGCGCAGGTGGCAACAGTGGTTGCCGATCATTTACACAAATTCTGGGCGCGCAGTATGAAACAGCTGATCCTTAATTATGACGATGCAAACCCAGCTGGGCTGTCGGTTGTCGCCCAACTGAGCCTTGCTCAATTACAGGCGATAATGGCGGACTCAGTAGCAACATAAACTGCAGGCTGCCACGCAAAAAGCGGATCAAGAACCTCAGGCAGTTATGGCGTTTTTCAAGCTGGATGCGCCGTTATTCTGTCTGAGCTGTTAGGTTTTTCTTTTGCGCTTTGAGCAGCAATTCAAACCCGCAAGCATTTGCATATTTAACTAAAGTCGCCCAACTGGGGTTGCTATTGCCGCGCTCCAATCGGCTGATATTGCTTTTTTGTGTGCTCATACGCTCAGCCAGTTGCTCTTGAGTTAAGCCTGCTTGGCTGCGCATAGAAATCAAATGATCGATAAGCTCAAATTCAGCATCTAATTTATCGTATTCAGTTTTCACATCAGGGTTGGCTAGGGCGCGTTGTTTAAGTGTTTGTAAGTTCATAGTTTTTGACCTCTTTTTGGCGTTGACGTGCAAGATCTAAGTCTTTTCTAGGTGTTTTCTGTGTCTTTTTTACAAAAGCATGAAGAACATAGATGTGTTGACCTTTTAAGTAGCAAAACAGCGCGCGACCGATACCTTCTGTAGCTTTAGCTCTAATCTCAAATAAACCACCGCTGATTGCTTCGGTGTGAGGATATCCGAGATTAGCGCCATGTTTTTCCATCAGTTCAAGTAGTTTTAACATTCGAGCTTGGATTTTATTTGGCATTTGAAGAAACTGCTCTTCAGTGCCCGGATAAAAGCAGACTTTCCATGTTATAGGTTTAACGTCCCACATTGTTATCATATATGATAACTGACTGTATGTTAAAGGAAGCAATCTAGTGAACTGCACAACGGCTATGGCAGCACCACCGTCTTTATAGACCACTCTTGGCTATCGTGCAGGCTTTGCGACTTGTATCTTCTTTGCAAATGAGTACAATAGCCCCCGCAGCAAACCTTTGCTGCACGCGTTATGGCGACCCCTGTCGGTCCCCTCGCAACGATTATCCGTAAACCTGGTCAGGCCCGGAAGGGAGCAGCCATAGCGGTGACATTGTGTGCCGGGGTGTGGCTGGCAGTGGTTGCCACCTTATTTGCTTAATCCGCCCCATCCCTTCTCAAATCCGAAAAAGCCTATTGCTAAACCCTGTTGCGGGTGCATTTTTTGCTGTGCTCCGTTAGCATGTGTATCTGTTTTCTTGCAGGTTTTAGGTTGCTATGAGTTATCAGGTGTTAGCCCGCAAATGGCGTCCCCGTTCATTTAATGAAATGGTGGGCCAAGCTCACGTTTTAAAAGCCCTGATCAATGCCCTTGATCATCAGCGCTTGCACCATGCCTACTTATTTACCGGCACCCGCGGAGTGGGTAAAACCACCATTGCGCGGATTATGGCCAAGTGCCTGAACTGTGAGCAGGGCGTTAGTTCCACACCCTGTGGTGAGTGCTCGATCTGCCGTGAGGTGGATGAAGGGCGCTTTATCGATTTGATCGAAGTGGATGCGGCCAGTAAAACCAAGGTTGAAGACACCCGTGAGATGCTCGATAACGTGCAATATATGCCGACGCGCGGACGCTACAAAGTTTACCTAATTGACGAAGTTCATATGCTCTCGACCAGTTCATTCAACGCCTTGTTGAAAACCCTGGAAGAGCCGCCGCCCTATGTTAAATTTTTATTAGCCACCACTGATCCACAGAAATTACCACCTACGGTACTTTCGCGCTGCTTGCAGTTCTCGTTGAAGAACATGCCGCCAGAGCCGATTGTTGGCCATCTGCAAAATGTGTTAACCAGCGAAAATATCCCCTTTGAAGATGACGCGCTGTGGCTGCTGGGGCGTGCGGCGGATGGCTCGATGCGTGATGCCATGAGCCTGACCGACCAAGCCGTATCCTTTGGTGACGGCCGTGTTTTTGCAGAAGACGTGCGCGCCATGCTTGGCACATTGGACCAAGGGCAAATCTACGGTGTGCTCACAGCGCTGATTGCTGGTGATGCCCGTGCCGCCCTCAGTGCCGTGGCGCAATTAGCTGAACATGGCCCCGATTGGGCCGGTGTTTTAGCAGAAATTCTCAACGCGTTGCACCGCATTGCCATTGCCCAACTGATGCCCGATGCAATTGATAATGGCCAGGGCGATCGTGAGCAAGTGTTGGCGCTGGCTGCGCAGCTGCCGCCAGAAGATGTCCAGTTCTATTATCAGCTGGGCTTGATCGGACGCCGTGACTTACCTTTAGCACCGGACCCGCGTGATGGTTTTGAGATGGTGTTGCTGCGCATGTTGGCGTTTCGTCCAGCCAGCTTGCCCGGCACTCCGCCGACGACGCCATTGCTTCAGCCTGAGGCTGTTTGCGCATCAGCAGCATCGCTAAGTGTTGCGCTGCATGATGCAGAACCTGCCATTACTGCACCTGTGAGCCAAGCTGCGCCATCTGCGACTGCGACTGCACAGCAAGTGCAGGCTGAAGCCGAATCTGCAGCGCCAATTGCTGAGGCCGTAGCAGTAGACCGTTACGCTGAGCCGGCTCATCCACGTGCTGTCAGTACAGCAGAGTCGGTTCGTGCGCCCTGGGAAACAGCCCTTGCGGTAGAGTCAGCAGACGCGCAAGCCACTGATCCTGCATCACTAGCCGTTGCAACGCCAACAGAGGTTGTGTCGCCTCAGGTATCAGCTGAGCCTGCACCCGCTCCAGCTGCCGTAGCGCAAGCAAGCAGTAGTGCAGCTGAGCAATATGACGCTGCAGCTGTGAGAGAGTATGCAGACGATCAGCCAGAGCCTAATTATGAGCAAGATTACAGCCAAGCATTTGCTGATGACGAGGATGACGAGGCTTACCTTGATAACAGTGGTTTTCAAGAGTATGCAGACCTCTCCAGTATTCGCGACGAAGATGCAAAACCAGAATTGAACATTGGCAGTGCAGCAGATTTGCAGCCCAATATTCCTGTGGCCTCTGGTTTGGCTGCCGAGTGGCAAGCACTGTTTGCACAGCTAAATTTGGCAGGTATGACCCATAGTATCGCTGCGAATACGGTGCTAATTGAAAGAAACGCAGGCACTTGGCTGTTGCACCTGGACCCCAATCACAGTGCTTTATTTAATAAGACGCAGCAGCAGCGCATCAATGATGCGATTAACACACAATTGGATACACCGATTGAATTGCACATAGAACAGCATGTTCTCCAGCAGGAATCACCGGCGTTGGCACTGCTGCGCAAGCAAGCCCAACGTCAGCAAGAAGCAGAAGCTGCAATCCATTCTGATCCGATAGTATTGCAATTAATAGACACATTTGGCGCTATAATTCGTGCCGATAGTATCCAACCCATAGACTCGGTAATGTAAGGAATCTCGTATGAAAGGTGGTATGGCTGGCCTGATGAAACAGGCACAACAAATGCAAGAAAAAATGCAGAAAATGCAGGAAGAGCTGGCAAATGCTGAGGTCACTGGGCAATCCGGTGCCGGCTTGGTTAGCGTTGTTATGACCGGTCGTCACGATGTGCGCCGTGTCAGTATTGATGACAGCTTATTGCAGGAAGATAAAGAAATTCTTGAAGATTTAATAGCAGCAGCAGTCAATGACGCTGTGCGTAAAATCGAACAAAGCAGCAAAGAAAACATGGCTGGTATGACCGAAGGTATGCAGCTACCACCGGGCTTTAAAATGCCATTCTAGTGGTGTGCTGCAGATCAGGCGTGCGCTGTATGCCTGATCTGCAGCACCTGTTATTTGCTATGAAAGTTAGCATGCAGTTAGATCTTTATTTAATTCTTTAATTCGCTGAGACGTCATGTCATTTAGTCCTTTAATACGTCAATTGATTGATGCATTTCGCGTGTTGCCAGGTGTTGGCCAAAAAACTGCCCAGCGTATGGCGTTGCAATTACTTGAACGTGATCGCAGTGGCGGGGAGCGTTTAGCCCAAGCTTTAACTGAAGCGATGCAAGGTGTCGGCTATTGCCGCTCATGTCGCAGCCTGAGTGAGCAAGAGATCTGCCACTTGTGCAGTGACCAGCGCCGCGATGAGACGTTAATGTGTGTGGTACAAGGGCCAATGGACGTCTACGCAGTTGAACAAACCGGCTACCGTGGCCGCTATTTCGTGCTAAAAGGCCACTTATCGCCGTTAGATGGTTTAGGCCCAGAAACCATTGGCATTCCTGAGTTGCTCGGTCGGATTAATAACGGCGCATTCAATGAAGTGATCTTAGCGACCAATCCTACCGTCGAAGGCGAAGCCACGGCGCACTATATTGCGCAAATCCTCTCGGATAAGCCGTTAATCGTATCTCGCTTAGCGCACGGTATGCCGCTAGGCGGTGAATTAGAAATGGTGGATGGTGGTACCCTCAGTCACGCCTTGGCTGGCCGCAGACCCATACAGATGTAGCTCTTGATTAATGTCAAATTAAATACCGCTAATACTTTTTTAATATATAGATATAAATTATACTTATATGTTAATCAAGCCGTGCTGTATGCAGTATCCTGTCCATTGGTTAGGCGCATGCATATGGCGGCCCTGTTTCATTAATAAGGTGATCCATGTCTAGCAAAGTATTAACACCGCAAGCTGCGCAAACATTATTGGCACAAGGTGCTGTTATGGTCGATATTCGCAGTGCTGATGAGTATGCACGCGAGCATATTGTCGATGCACAGAATGTGCCGATGGAGCAACTGAACACCAACGGTATGCCAAAAAGCGAAACCAATGCGGTGATTTTTCACTGTAATTCGGGGAACCGCACAGTGATCAATGCCGGTGTTTTAGATAATTGCGCTACCTGCGAAGTGTATATTCTAGAAGGCGGTTTGGCAGGTTGGAAAAAAGCAGGTTTACCTGTCGTCAAAGATGCCAGTCAACCACTAGAGCTTCAGCGCCAAGTGCAGATTGGGGCTGGGTTTATGATTTTACTGGGTGTCATTTTGGGAACGACCGTTTCTCCAAGCTGGTATGCCTTATCTGGTTTTGTCGGTGCCGGTTTGATGATGGCTGGCATTACGGGTTTCTGTGGTTTAGCGCGTGTGCTGATGAAAATGCCCTGGAATAAAAAAGCAGTTGCATAGCTCAATATACTCTAAGGCAAGCCTGCGTAAGGCTTGCCTATGTATTTGCATGATTCCTGCCCAATAGCACAAAGAACACCCGCCAGCAGCGAGCTGCCCTTAATTGTTTTTCCAGTAAAGATTTATAAGGCTAGCGCGACTAACAGCACAGTTTCTTGAAATTCGACGCCGGCACCAAGGGTGTCACCGGTATAACCACCCAAGCGTTTGTTAAGTGCGGCACGGTAAGCGACTAACAACGTGATCCATAGCAACAACAGCATCAGCGCTTTGCCTTGTAGCATCCAGATACCTAATACAGCCAAAACAATCCCCATCACGGTGACTTTGCTTTTAGTTGCTGCGCTTTGCGTAGTGCTAACCATGCCCTGTGGGCGTACATAAGCGCTAGTGGCCATTAATCCAATAATCCCGGCTCTGGCGAGCATGGGAATCAACACAAGACCGCCCAACAGCAAGCCAATATCGGCCTGAGCTTGAACTAATAATGCGCTAATGGCGGCAAATTTAACCAACAAGACAACCAGCATAGCAGCCACGGCCATAGCGCCGACTCGCGGATCTTTCATGATTTCTAAGGTGCGCGTGTGATCGCCTAGGCCGCCGACCCACGCATCGGCGGTGTCAGCAACACCGTCCAAGTGCATCGCGCCGGTAAAGTAGACCCAGAGCGCCAACACTAAAGCAGCAACTAAGAATACCGAAGCCTGTGGGTTGTAGTAGAAGCACAGGGTGACCAGGGTGACCAGGAGCAGGCCGAGAATGGCGCCCACAACAGGGTAAAACCACATCGCCGCTTGCTGTACTTCTTGGTCAAGGCGCTTTAAGTAAGGCCCAGGCACGCGGCTTAAAAAGGTCAGGGCAAACCAAAAGCCCCAGTAGTAGGTGCTCATAGTTCTGTGCCGTCCATGCTTTCAAGGCTGACCCATTGTTGTTGCTCGCCTTGATACTCTGTTTCGATAACTTTAAAACTCATTACCGCTGCGTAAGGTAGGCTGAGTTTGTTTATAGCGCTGGGCGTAAGCTCTAAGAGATGCTGTGCCAGCATGCGCATCACACCACCGTGGGTGACCATTAATACGCGTTTACCTTGCTGGGTTTTTAACAGGTTGTGCCACGCTGCTAAGGCGCGCTGTTGTAAAGCAGCGGTAGACTCGCCCTGCGGCGCGCAGAAGTTCATCGGGTCTTGCCAGAGCTGGCTGATATCTTCTTCGGCCATCACTGTTGCCACCGCTTGGTTTTCCCATGCGCCAAAATGAATTTCAGCGATGTTGGGCTCGATCTGCATGGCAATATTTTGTTCTTGTGCGAGCCAGTGCGCCGATTGCTGACAGCGCAATAAGGGTGAACTCAGTACGTGCTGCCAGTTATAATCTAAACGCTTGATACGCTGCTGAAACTGCTCAATACCGCGCTCAGTTAAGTGGTGATCGGTATGCCCACGAAAAACCTTGCCGCCAACCGGCTCGCCATGGCGAATGATATCGATGTAAGTGGTGATCATGGCGCTTTGTTTTCCACTGCGGCCTGAGCAAAAGTAGCCATGTTGTTATGAATGGTGAGCGCTTGCTGTAGCGTTGCATAAGCCACAGCAGCGCCGGAACCTTCACCTAAACGCATGCCTAAGTTGAGTAAAGGTTCTGCGTCTAAGGCTGTTAATAGAGCGCCGTGGCCACACTCGGCAGAATAGTGCGAGAACAGTAACCAGTCGCGTACTGCTGGGTTTAACCTCACCGCTAATAAGGCTGCAGCACTGGTAATAAAACCATCAACAAAGCAGGGCAGGCCTAACTGGCTGGCGCGAATATAAGCGCCAGTAATGGCTGCAATTTCTAAGCCACCGACCTGTTCTAACATCGCTAAAGGGCTGCTAATTAAGGGCTTAGCGCGGGCCACGCTGGTGGTTAATATGTTTTTCTTGTGGATTAAAGCGTCACCTGCAACGCCAGTGCCAGGGCCGGTTAGGCTGCTGACGTCGCGCTCCAACAACAGTGCACTTAAGCAGCTGGCGGCTGATGTATTGCCGATGCCCATTTCGCCCAGCATTAAAAAATCACAGCCGTTGTTATGAACGCGTTCGACTTGCGCTTTACCTAAATTGAGCGCCTGCACTGTTTGCTCAGCACTCATCGCCGCTTGCAGTGAGAAGTCATGGGTGCCAGCCATTATAGGGTGATGAATGATATGGGCTAAATGCTCACAGGGGTTTGCCGTGCCACAATTAATCACACCCAACTCAACGCTCTGTTTTTTACACAGGGTTGCTACCGCAGCACCGCCATTGACAAAGTTAGACAGCATGGCAATGGTGACCGACTGCGGAAACGCCGACACGCCTTGCGCAACAATGCCGTGATCGCCAGCGAAAATTAGCATATGTGGCCTATGGATCTGCGGCTTGTTTGTGTTTTGCATAGCGGCCAGTGCAATCGCAACGTTTTCTAAACGGCCTAAGGAGCCTTGCGGTTTAGTCAGTTGATTTTGATGCGCTTGTGCCTGTTGTCGTGCGGGTTCCGACAGCTCAGCTGCGGCGTTTAACCACCAAGTATTTTCAGTCATGATTTTAGCTTATTCTTCTTTTAGAGTCTGTCGAGTGTGCTTGAGCCTGTACTGGCAAGCTAAGCAATCAATGTGTCGATGCAGGTTAGTGTGCTGTTGGTGTTTTGCGCTCTTGTACCAGCACCCAAGGCGCAACGACTACGGCCCACAACTCTGGATCACGCTGCTGAAAGTCCAGCGCTTGCTCATCAGCTAAGTTGTGTAACGCTTTTTGTTGCATTAACGCGCTGACCTGTTTTTTATCATCATTGATAATGAGTTCGGCAACGGCCACTAAGTCTTGATCACTGGCAACCCAGAGCACCATCCCCTTAGCAAACAATGGCATGATTTCAGCCCAGCTGATTTGTGCTGTTTCGCCTAGAAGGCGGGCGTATGCGTCACTGATTTGGTTTGGCATCTTTGTTCTCGCGGCAAAAATGGGCATGATAGCTTGTGTTGCCCGTTCACCCAAGGGGCAAAGCTTGTGTGAGCAGTGCTTATGCGATTAGACAATGGGAGATTTTTATGCACACATCATTACCGCGTTTAGGCTTTGCCGGCATCGGCTTAATGGGGCTGCCCATGTGCCAGCGTTTATTGGCGGCGGGTTATCCGTTAACAGTTTGGAATCGCAGCCCAGAAAAGTGTGCGCCTTTGGTGGCTCTGGGGGCTGTGCAAGTATTTGAGTGTGCCGAGCTGTGTGATCACGCTGATATTATTATGTTGTGTTTAGCCGATACTCAAGCAGTGCAACGGGTGATGTTTGCCGATTATGGCATTGGCTTTGCAGTTAAGCGTAATCGAGACATCATTATTATAGATTTTTCCAGTATCGAGCCTGCTGCCACTGTCGATATGGCGGAACGGCTGGATGCGATCGGTGGGCGCTGGTTAGACGTGCCTGTATCTGGCGGTGTCGCAGGCGCGCAGGCGGGTAACTTAGTGATGATGGCCGGTGGTGATGCACAAGCGTTAGCGCAGGTTTTGCCTGTGTTAGAGCATTTAAGCCAACGTGTCACTCACATGGGGCAGGTTGGTTCAGGTCAGGTGGCGAAAGTGTGCAATCAGATGCTGGTCGCCTGCAATGCCATGGTGATTGCTGAAGTGGTCGCCTTGGCCGAGCAGGCAGGTGTTGATGCCGCATTGTTAGCGCCGGCGCTGGCGGGTGGGTTTGCCGACAGCACACCCTTGCAAATACTTGCTCCACAAATGGCTAAGCGCGCGTTTGAACCCGTCAAATGGCATGTGCGTACCTTGCTTAAAGATTTAGATATGGCAGTCAAACTCTCACAGCAACACACCTCCGCCACGCCGATGAGTGGCTTAGCGGCGCAACTGATGCGCAGCCACGGCGCGCAAGGGCATTTAGCCTCTGACCCAGCAACATTAATTAAGCTCTACAGCGGGGGCAACTGATGGAGATCGTTGCCAATCTATCCATGCTGTTTACTGAGTTGCCTGTGTTACAGCGCGTGCGCGCGGCTAAGGCTGCAGGTTTTGCCGGGGTAGAGATTCAATTCCCTTACGCTGTGCCCGCGCTGCAACTCAAAGAAGAGCTTGAGCGCTGCGCTATGCCGCTGCTGTTAATCAATTTGCCCGCTGGGGACTTGATGCAAGGCGGCAACGGCATTGCCTGCGATCCGCAAACACGCCCACAGTTTGCAGAAGCCTTAGATGAAGCGCTCAGTTACGCGCTGATGGTGCGCCCGCGTATGGTCAATGTCTTGGCAGGGCGTTTAGCTGAAGGTGCGTCGCGCGGGCGTGCGCTTGCCACGCTAGCAGCTAATCTGCGTGAGGCTGCACAGGCCTTTGATCGTTTGCATATCAAAGTGCTATGCGAGGCGATTAATCCGCTGGATATGCCTGGCTTTTTAATCAACACCCCGCAACACCTGTATGACCTATTAACTGAGGTAAAGCACGCCAATTGCTTTGCACAACTGGACGTTTATCATATGGCGCGCCAAGGCATTGGCATTGAGCAGGCTTTAGCTGTGTTGGGCGATAAAGTGGCGCATGTGCAGTTTGCTGATTGCCCTGGGCGAGGTGAGCCTGGTACTGGGCAGGTAGACTTTGTAGCAATGGCGCAAGTGCTTCAGCAGGCTGGCTATACAGGGGCGTTGGCGGCAGAATACCGCCCCAACAACAGCACGCAAAGCAGTTTGGCTTGGCTGCAGCGCGCGCCGTTCGCCCGCTAGCTGTCAAGGTTACTGCAGACGGTAGGCTTATGCTTGAGTCAGCTGGGTGCGCTGAAAGCGATTGTTCTTTTTATCTGCAGCGAATCAACTCGCTCAGCAGCAAAACCACAAGAGAGTGAGTGTATGCAGCCATTGGCGCATCAATGCAAGCAAGCGGATAACGCTTGGCGAGTCCTTTTTTTATTGTTTTTAGCCAATCTATTTAACTTTTTTGACCGTGCTGTGCCCAGTATTGTCATGGAGCCGATTCGCCTTGAATGGGGTTTAACTGATTTTCAAATTGGTATGCTCGGTACTGCCTTTACCATGGTTTATGCGATTGCCGGCATACCGTTAGGGCGTATGGCTGATACGGGGTCGCGAAAAAAAATCATGGGCTGGGGCTTGTTGCTCTGGAGCAGCCTGACAGCGGTCAATGGTGCGGTACAAGGTTTTTGGGGCTTTTTATTGGCCCGCATGGGTGTCGGTATTGGTGAGGCCAGTTATGGGCCTGCGGCCAACTCGTTGATTGGTGATATGTTCCCTGCCAACCGCCGTGCACGGGCGATGGGCATTTTTATGTTGGGCTTGCCGCTGGGTTTATTGCTGGCATTTTTTACCACAGGGGCAATGGTCGAAGCGTTTGACAGCTGGCGCGCGCCATTTTTTATTGCTGCGCTGCCGGGCATTATTTTGGCACTGTTTATGTTCATGATTCGCGAGCCCAAGCGAGGTGATGCTGAGCTTGTGGTGATTCAAGTCACTGCTGTGCAGCAGCCGATACGCAAAATATTAGCCATCCCGACCATGTGGTGGTTGACCCTAGCAGGGCTGTGTTACAACTTTGCCACCTATGCCAATACCTCCTTTATGGTGCCGATGCTACAGCGCTATTTTGACTTGGAGTTGACCCAAGCAGCGATGTCGGTCGGCGTGATTGTCGGTGTCACCGGTCTATTTGCCTTACCACTGGGCGGCTGGATTGCTGACCGTTTGCATGTGCGCATTGCCAATGGCCGTTTACTCTTCGGTGGCGTCAGTTTGCTTTTGACCAGCCTGTGCACCGGTATTGCTTTAGTTGCAGGAGACATTGATGTCGTAATATTTGTCGGCTTATTTGCCCTAGGTTGGGTGTTTGCCTATAACTTTTACACCTGCGTGTATACTGCGGTACAAGATGTAGTGGAACCGCGTTTGCGTGCCACCGCGATGGCTCTGTTTTTTGCTGGTTTGTACTTGTTGGGCGGTGGTTTAGGCCCAGTGATCGTAGGCGGTTTATCCGATTATTTCGCCCAGCAAGCCATGCTTGCCGCGGGTGCTAGCCAAATCAGCGAAGCCTTTCGCGCCATAGGTTTGCATAGCGCGATGTATTTAGTGCCGGTAGCCATGGGCTTGACCGGGGTGTTTCTACTGATCGCCATCAGCACATTTAAAAATGATGCACAAAAAATGGCGCAATCAGCACAACAGTGAGGGTATAAGTAATGATGTTGCAAAAAATTGAAACGGCGTTGGCTGCTTTACAGCCGCAAGAGTTGCAGATTGCAGATGAAAGCCATATGCACAGCCGAGGTCCAGAAAGCCATTTTAAAGTGGTAGTGGTCAGTTCAGCGTTTGACGGTGTACGCAAAGTTCAACGTCATCAAAAAGTGTATGGCGTCTTGGGCGGTTTAATGCAGCAGTTTCATGGTTTAGCATTGCATGCCTACAGCCCAGAAGAGTGGCAAGCAGAGCAAAATGCGCCAGATTCACCGCCCTGCGCGGGTGGCAGTGTGCGCAACCAGTAATTTCTGAGCTTTAACAGCTAGAGTATGACTTAGTCGGTTAAGCGCTATTACAAAAACGGCCAACACCTATTAGGATGTTGGCCGTTTTGTTACATGGGAGACTATTTAGGCTTTAGCTAAAATATCTCGCAGCACGTACGGCAGGATACCGCCGTGACGGTAGTAGTCCACCTCAACCGGTGTATCAATGCGCGATAACATCGGCACCTGCTCTACACTGCCATCTTGGCGGGTGATTTCTAAGGTGTACTGCTGACGTGGCTGCATATCGCCATCCACGCCAAGGATGTTAAAGGTTTCCTCACCCGTAATATTCAGTGAACTGTAAGACGCGCCGTCAACAAACTGTAGCGGCAATACGCCCATACCAACCAAGTTAGAGCGGTGAATACGCTCATAAGATTGCGCAATCACAGCTTTGACACCCAATAGCAAGGTGCCTTTGGCTGCCCAGTCACGACTGGAGCCGGTACCGTACTCTTCGCCCGCGAAAATAATGGTCGAAGTGCCGCGCTGCATATATTCCATTGCTGCATCGTAAACCGGGACCTGTTTACCATCGAGCAGGGTGAAACCGCCCTCGATACGTGAGCCATCCTCAGTTGGCGGCAGCATTAGGTTTTTCACCCGCACGTTAGCAAAGGTACCGCGGATCATGACATCGTGATTACCGCGACGTGCGCCGTAGGTGTTGAAGTCTGATTGCTGCACATCATGGCTGACTAAATACTGCCCCGCTGGTGTATCGCTGCGGAATGAGCCGGCTGGTGAGATATGGTCAGTGGTGACCGAATCACCCAGCAGCATTAACGCGCGTGCATTGCTAATGGGCTTGACGGCTTTGGGCTGCATGCTGAAGTCAGTAAAGAACGGCGGCTTGGCAATGTAAGTGGATTTCGGCCAGTCGTAGACCAGACCTTTAGCGCTTTCAATGTCAGTCCAAAGCGCATTGTCTTTACTGAAGTCGCTGTATTTGTCACGAAACACTGCTGGATTCATTGCCTTACCAAGTAAGGCCTGGATAGCGCTATTGCTTGGCCAGAGGTCTTTCAGATATACAGGCTGTCCGTCTTTGCCTGTGCCGAGCGGGTCTTTATCTAGGTTGATATTAACTGTGCCAGCGAGAGCGAAGGCCACCACTAAGGGTGGTGAGGCTAAGAAGTTGGCGCGGATATTAGGGTGAATGCGCGCTTCAAAGTTGCGGTTACCTGATAAAACAGCTGCGGCAACAATGTCATTCTCAACAATGGCCTGGTTGTATTCTGGCGCAAGATCACCTGAATTACCGATGCAGGTGGTACAACCAAAGGCTGTGACGCCAAAGCCTAAGGCCTCTAGGCTGCTCATCAGGCCTGCTGCTTCAAGGTACTCAGGAACCACGCGTGAGCCTGGCGCCAGTGAGGTTTTGACCCGCGGGTGTACGCTAAGACCCAGCTCTACAGCTTTTTTAGCCAGCAAACCAGCCGCTAATAAAACGCTGGGGTTGGAGGTATTTGTGCACGAGGTAATCGCTGCAATCAAGACATCGCCGTGCCCCAAATCGATGGTGCCATCGGTTTGGCAGGCGTTGGTGGGTGTGTCTAAGCGGTTATCAATCATCTCCATTTCGTTCATTTTTAATGGACGCTTGGGTGTGGGCGAATCTTGATTGACCACAGGAATCAATGGGCAACTGGTGCTGTAGCGCTTGTCCAGCTCAGAGGCATCTTTATTAAAGCCGCCTTTGGCAATGCTTTGACTAAACAGTGAGGTGAAGCTGTCGTGCATATCGGGTAAAGCAATGCGGTCTTGTGGGCGTTTTGGCCCCGCTAAGGATGGACGCACACTATCTAGATCAAGCTCTACCACTTGGCTGTAGTCAATCTCGCCCGCTTTAGGAATACCGAACATGTCTTGTGCGCGGAAGTACGCTTCAAAGGCCTCAATATCGATCTCTTCGCGACCGGTGCCGCGCATATAGTCAAGCGTTGTCTCGTCCACGGGGAAAAAGCCCATCGTCGCACCGTACTCTGGTGCCATATTGGCGAGGGTAGCGCGGTCAGGCAGGCTGAGGTGCTGAGCGCCTTCACCATAGAATTCTACAAACTTGCCCACAACTTTTTCTTTGCGCAGCAGCTCGGTGACCGTTAATACAAGGTCAGTCGCTGTCATGCCTTCGCGCAGCTTACCGCTGAGGTGCACACCAACGACGTCTGGGGTCAGAATATACAGCGGTTGCCCCAGCATTGCGGCTTCCGCCTCAATACCGCCAACACCCCAACCGACCACGCCAAGCGCGTTAATCATTGTGGTGTGTGAGTCAGTACCGACCAGCGTGTCAGGGTAGGCTATGCCGTCTTTTTCTTGAATACCTGGGAATAGATATTCCAAGTTAACTTGGTGCACGATACCAAAGCCTGGGGGGACGACTTTAAAAGTATCAAAAGCTTGCATGCCCCATTTTAAAAACTGATAGCGCTCGCCATTACGCTTAAACTCCATATCCATGTTTTTTTCTAAGGCGTCTGGGCTGTCGTAAAAATCCACCATTACTGAGTGGTCAACGACGAGGTCAACAGGCACTAAGGGTTCAATGGCGCTGGCCGGTTTACCCATGTCTTCAGCGACATTGCGCATGGCGGCTAAATCACATAATAAAGGCACGCCGGTGAAGTCTTGTAAAACAACACGGGCTACCATAAACGGTATTTCTTCATTGCGTGCAGCGTTAGGCTGCCAGTTGGCGAGTTGTTTCACATGCTCAAAATTGATGCGGTTGTCATCAGCATTGCGAATGAGTGATTCTAAAATGATGCGTATTGAAATAGGCAGGCGTGATACTGAATCAAAACCTAAGTTTTTCAGAGCAGGTAAAGAACAGTATTTGAGTGTTTTGCCATTACTTAAAGTAAAAGCATGCTGCAGTTGTCTGGGTTCGAAAGTAGGCGTTTGCATAGCGTTATCCTCTTTTTAACTGTGACTCATAGGTCTACAGCATAGCCCTTTAACACAGCTAATGTACAAGGTGAGCGATAATCACTACTTAAGAGTTGTACTAAGATTTTGCAAACAAATATAAAAAAGCCGCCATTAATAGTTTTCTCTGTTGAGATTTTTATAGCGCTAAAGGGTCTTAGCTGCGCGGCTTTTCAGGGTTTTACGAATACTTAATTTACTTGCTGGTTTTAGGTTGGCGAAAAACGTCAAGTAGGACTTGATCGAGTATCGCTGAAGCACCCCAAGGTTGTGGGTGATTGATAATGGCTACCACCGCCCAAGTATCCCCCTTGACGTCACGGCTGAAGCCTGCGATAGCACGAACGTTTTTCAAAGTGCCTGTTTTAATATGCGCTTGGCCCACCAACTGGCTGTTGCGCAAACGGCGACGCATGGTGCCATCCATTGCCACAATGGGCAGTGATGAAATAAATTCAGCGGCATAAGGGCTTTTCCATGCCGCTTCCAGCATTTGTCCCAATTGCCGTGCAGTGATGCGCTCTTTACGCGATAGGCCAGAGCCGTTTTCAACCATAAGGCCATCACTGAAGATTTTCTTTTTAGCAAAAAAATCATTAATCACGCGCCGAGCAGCAGCGGCATCATCGCTGTCAGACGCGCTACGAAAGCGCGCACCAATGCTTAAAAACAACTGCTTGGCCATGGTGTTGTTGCTGTATTTGTTTATATCGCGAATCACTTCGGTCAGATCGGGTGAGTAGGCGCGCACCAGTAAGCGGGCATCTTTTGGTGTGGCGCCAAGCATATCATTGCCCAAAATCGTGCCACCCATTTCCTGCCAGATGCTACGCACGATACCAGCAGCGTAGCGTGGGTGATCAAGGAAGGCTAAGTAGTTTTGCGTGCTACAGCCAGGCGCAATATGACCGCTTACGGTCAGTGTTAGCATATGGCCATCATCTTTCGGGCTGTAGTGAATTTTTGGACTGTTGCAGTTTTTTGCATTTTGCAGGGTGACATTATTAATGATTTCAATACTGCCAATGGGCGGTTCCATCACCACTTGAGTGCCGCTTTCTTCGCCACGCACGACAAAGCGTTGTGCTTTAAAGTTAATCAGTAGTGAGTCAGGCTCAACTAAGAAGGGCTTGCTGCGATCGTTATTGTCATCATCAAAAACACTCACCGCTGGTGGGGCAAAGTGGTTGCGGTCGAGAATTAAATCGCCGGATACATGGCGTACACCATTGGCACGTAAATCACGCAGCAATAGCCATAGACGTTCCATATTAAGCTTTGGGTCGCCACCACCCTTGAGGTAAAGGTTGCCACTAAGCACGCCATCTTCGAGTGTGCCATCAGTGAAAAACTCAGTTTTCCACTGGTAGGCAGGCCCCAGTAGTTCTAGGGCTGCGTAAGTGGTAACCAACTTCATGGTCGAGGCTGGATTGATCAGCACGTCAGCATTCATGTAGGCGCTTTTACCAGCGCCTGTCAGAGGAATGGTAACAGCAGACAATGCTTCGCTATTGATTTTATTGGCTTTGAGCGCTTTATCGATATTGCTTGAAGGTAAGGTTTGCGCCAATACTGCTGGTGTGCTTATCAATGCCGTTAAGCACAGAGTTGATAATGCAGTGCGTCTAGTTGCACGTGAGAAAGAAAAGCCGTTGATTGGCTTATAGTGAGTAGCGAACAGGCGTAAAAATGACATCAACACAATAACAATACCTTTAAAATACGGCCGATGAATAAAAGAGCTAAAGGCTATTATGCGCTATTGGGCAAAATGAAAGCAGTGCTGGGCGTTAATTGTTTTTCAAACGCGTCTTTATGTCGCAAAGCTGCTAATATTCGCCCCACTATTATTGGAGGGTATATCATGGCTACAAATCGTTCGCGCCGTTTGCGTAAAAAATTATGTGTTGATGAGTTTCAAGAGCTGGGTTTTGAGCTGCAGTTGAGCTACCCAGAAGGTACTGCAGACACGACTGTTGAAGCTTTTTTTGCTGACTTGGTAGTGGATGCTATCGAAAGCAAAGGCATGGCGCTGATTGGTGGTGAAGAATTTGCTGTTGTTTGCTCAGGCAAGCGTGGCTCAGTCACAGAAGCGCAACGCGCTGAAGTGGAAGCGTGGTTGAAAGATCGCAAAGAGTTGAGTTCCTTTGAAGTCAGTCCTTTGTTGGATGTATGGTATCCAGACAATCCGGTTAACCCTGCTTAACGAATTGTTGTAATAAAAAAGGGGAAGCAATGAATTGCTTCCCCTTTTTTATAGCTAAGAAACGCTTTTAGCTATTGATGCTATCAACAAGCGCTTTAGCTGGAACCAACTTAATAACTTTTTTAGCTGCGATTTGGATCGCAGCACCGGTTTGTGGGTTACGGCCAGTACGGGCAGGGCGCTCAGTAACTTTGAGCTTACCAATGCCTGGTAAGGTGATCTCGCCATCGTTATCGAGTGCATCATTGACAACTTGACTTAGCTGATCAAGTACGTCACGAATATGTGTTTTAGTCGAGTCAGTTGATTCTGCGATTTCATTGATCAGTTGATCTTTGCTAAGGGCCATAGGTAACGCTCCGTGGTGAGTAAAGTCAGCAAAGTAGCATGAATTTTTGTAGATGCGTAGAGAACCGGCTAACAAAAGTATTTAAAAATGGCCTATAAACTCTAAAATGCTGATCAGTACGCTATTTTAGAACACTTGCTAAGCCAATAGTCTAATGCCTGCATGTAAGAGCTTTAAAAGAAAGTGGGCTTTGAAGAGTCTTTTAAACACGTCCGTTTTTAATTCGTGTCTTGAATATCATGGGTTATTAATGCAAGGAGTGCATTTTGCTGGCGCTGCGTTAGTAGCCTAAAATGCTGCAACAGCTCACGCTCATGATGGCTGAGTTCTGGGCTGTCGAGTCGCACGTTAACACTGTTGACTTCAGTAAGAAGACTCTCTTGCGCTAAGCTGCTTTCAAGGCGAGCAATAATTTCTGAGTTCATGCTGCGGTGCTGAGAGCGTGCCACTTCGGCAATGCGATCACGCATACCTTCGGGAAGGCGTACTACAAATTTATCGGCGGTTCTGCTTGAATAAGCTAGGTTTTTCTTAAGGTTCATAATTTGATCACTGATACTAAAAAGTTTTATAAACCGTAGGCTAATGCGGTTGAAGAAGCATTGTAGCGAATATGCACTGCTTTTACTTACACTGTATTGATATTCTGTTTTTTCGATAATCTAGCACTGCCGTTACGACAGCTTACTAGGCTGCTCTAGCTGAGATCGCGCCAGTATTCTTGGCATAGTCAAACAAAGCAGGCAATGCTAGATTTGTGAGAACGTTAACAGTCTTGAGTATCGCTACAGCTACTGCTTAATATTTGGCGCCGCAACAGTCGAAAAAGGGTACTGTGGGCCAGTAAATTGAGTATAGTGGCCGTGAGTTGAGACGACGCAACGCGTTGACATAGATCCCTTTATTTATTATTGGGTTTTAGTGGTGTTTTTCTTAGCATTATGAGTTTAGGTAAATTATGAATCATAAAATGTATCGGTGGGCGATAATCGCAACCTGTCTAGCTGTCACTGCATGCTCTTCGAACAAAGATGCGTCGCAACCTGTTGAGTATTTATCAAATGCAGAGAATGTGCAGCCGGTTGCTTATCTTGAGCAAAACACTGTGCCTGCTGATTGGTTGACTGACAAAGAAGCGTTGTTACGCGAGTCGATTAAGGATTCTCCATTTACACTGCACCAGCAAGGTAATGCTTGGGTGGTGACTGCGTCGGCACAGCAAGCATTTAATGCTGATCGCCCCAACTTGTTATTGCCTGCTGTTCTTAGACCCATTACTCGTGTTGCTAAAATGCTAGAAGCCAACCCAGACTCCGCTGTTTTGATTTTGGGTCATACTGATATCGCTAACGATGCCCAAGCCAATCACAAGCTGAGTACTGATCGCGCACGCGCAGTGGCCTCTATTTTCAGTTTGACTGGCTTAACCAGTGGGCGTATGACACACCTTGGTTTGGGAGGTTCGCATTTGCTGGATAAGCAAAAAAGCACCAATAAAAACCACCGTGTAGAAATTATCATTACGCCGCAAGCACAGATTCAAGATGTGCTGGCTGTTTATCATCCTGCTTATGTTCGTCAACTTGCTTTAAGTCAGGCACGTTAGTACAGGCATCTTGCATACTTGGTTTTTAAATTTTAGGTCACACTGATGAGTACTGAGCAACTGGCCAACATGCGCCGCAATTATACCCGTGATGGATTATTAGAAGAGCACGCGCCGCTTAATCCTTTTGTGTTGTTTCAACGCTGGCTTGCCGATGCAATTGCAACAGAACAGCCGCCGGTTGAGCCTAATGCCATGATGTTGGCCACAGTCGATGCTGCTGGGCAGCCACACTGTCGCGTTATGCTGCTCAAAGGTTTGGATGAGCGGGGTTTTGTCTTTTATAGTAATTACAGCAGTGCAAAAGCTCAGCAAATAAATGATCAACCTGCTGCTGCGTTGACATTTTTCTGGCCAGCCCTAGAACGTCAAGTGCGTATTGAGGGTAGCATTGAGCAAGTAACAGCCGAAGAGTCTGATGCGTATTATAATGTGCGCCCCTTAGGCAGTCGGCTCGGTGCTTGGGCCTCTGCACAAAGTCAGCCTTTGGCTTGTCGTGAAGATCTTGAAACGGCTCTTGCGCTGCTCGAGGAGCGCTTTTCGGATGAACAGCCGCCACCACGCCCTGATCATTGGGGTGGTTATCGAGTGTTACCAAAGCGCATAGAGTTTTGGCAAGGTCGTACCTGCCGCTTACATGATCGCTTAAACTACCAAGTAGAAGGCGATGGACTTTGGAAGCGAGAGCGACTCGCCCCCTAAAGGCTGTATTAACAAACAAGAGTGCGAGTGATCACTTGCACTCAATTTGTAGCGTTGTATTGGTCAGCGGCCTTTTGCAACCAGTTTTGCAGCTCTGCTTTCTTGACTTTAAGCGCCATTGCTTCAGCTAATTTATCGAGCATATAGGCTTTTTTATCTAGGTCATTGCCGGCCATTGATAAGGCAAGGTCTCGGTTAATCCAGCGCTTAATCCGTGCATAAATCCACCAGTGAAAATACAAGCCTGTCAGTACGGCTATAGCGACAATAAAATAGTCCATTGATTTCTCGAGGTTGCTGCTAACATTTAAAGTACTGTATTGTCTTAACTGTGAGCATATTTATATTTAAGGAGAACTCCGTATGCGCAAGTCTATTGTTTTAGCAGCAACTTTTACAGCATTTACGATGCTTTTAAGCGGCTGTGCTTCAAGCCTTACCGGTGATACCTACTCACGGGCTGATGCGCGCAAAGTGCAGACGATACGCATGGGGACCATTGAGTCACTGCGCCCAGTACGCATTGAAGGTACTAAAACGCCCATCGGTGCTGGTGCAGGTGCTGCTGTCGGTGGTATAGCAGGCAGCGGTGTTGGTGGTGGCAGTGGTCGAGCAGTCGCTGCAGTGATTGGTGCAGTGGCTGGTGGTTTGGCTGGTGCAGCTATTGAAGAAGGTATTACGCGCACACAGGGTGTTGAGATCACTGTACGTGAGGATGATGGCGTGTTGCGTGCCTATGTGCAGGCGGTTGAGCCCAACCAAGTATTCCGAGTGGGTCAGCGCGTACGCATTACTAATGTTAATGGTCAGAGTCGTGTTGCGCCCTAAATAAGTGCGCATTGATGAGTGCTGTAGATACCCTGAGTGTTGATTTATCCACTCAGGGTTTTTTAATATTTAAGGTAGCGCTTGCTAAGCAAATTCTAGTGCTCAATTTAGTTGCATAATAATAAGAGAGGCAACCTTGTGCATATGTTAGGTAAATCTCAATTTTATAGCATGCTGGGTATCTCCATTTTGTCCGGCCAAACAAAATGGAGGCTGTTGTGATTTTATTAATATTGGTTTTCGCTCCATTTCTTGCCGCTGTTTTACCTTTTCTTGCTGCGCGAGGAGGTCGCACGTGGATTGCTTTAGCAACCGCACTTGCACCGATGCTTGCATTAGTCTTGCTGTTGAGCCAAACCTCGCAGGTCTTGACCGGTGAAGTCGTCAGTATTAAATACGCTTGGATTTCGCAGCTGGGGCTTAACTTAAGTTTTCGTTTAGACGGTTTAAGCTATTTATTTTCTTTATTAATTTTGGGGATTGGCCTGCTGGTCATTCTCTATGCACGCTATTACCTGTCTGAACAGGAGCGTGTTGCTCGATTTTTTACCAGTCTATTGTTGTTTATGGGCTCAATGCTGGGTTTAGTATTGGCTGGTAACTTATTGTTGATGCTAATGTTTTGGGAGCTGACCAGTCTTTCTTCATTCTTGTTGATTGGTTTTTGGAGTCGGCAAGTTGCTGCGCGACAAGGTGCACGTATGGCGCTGGCTATCACCGGTGGCGGCGGTTTAGCACTGCTGGCTGGTATTTTAGTGATTGGCAATGTGGTCGGCAGCTACGAGCTGGTTGATGTATTGGCTGCTGGTGATCTGTTGCGTGCTCATAGCTTATATCCAGTGGCGTTGGTCTTGGTGCTGATCGGTGTATTTACCAAGTCTGCGCAATTCCCGTTTCATTTTTGGTTGCCGCATGCGATGTCTGCGCCAACACCTGTTTCTGCCTACTTGCACTCGGCCACGATGGTAAAAGCGGGTGTGTTTTTGCTGGCACGCTTATATCCATTACTGTCGGGCACTGATTGGTGGTTCTACTTAGTCACGTTTACCGGTTTAACCACCTTACTGGTTGGTGCGGTGACCGCGCTGTTTCAGCATGACCTCAAAGGATTGTTGGCGTACTCAACCATCAGTCATCTTGGTTTAATTACTTTGCTGTTTGGTTTGGATTCAGATTTAGCCCCGGTTGCCGCGATTTTCCATATTATTAACCATGCAACCTTTAAAGCATCCTTATTTATGGCCGCCGGCATTATTGATCATGAGGCTGGTAGCCGCGACATGCGGCGGCTTAACGGTTTATGGAAATACATGCCGCATACGGCAATTTTGGCGATGGTGGCCTCATCAGCGATGGCAGGGGTGCCTTTGCTCAATGGCTTCTTAAGTAAGGAGATGTTTTTCTCGGAAACCTTGCACCAGGATCTGCTTGGTAGCTTCAACTGGCTTTTGCCAGCTATGGCCACAATTGCAGCAGCTTTCTCGGTTGCGTATTCGCTGCGCTTTATTCATGACGTGTTCTTTAATGGGACGCCGATTAACCTACCGAAATTTCCACCACATGAGCCGCCACGCTATATGAAAATCCCAGTGGAAGTGTTGGTTTTTTGTTGCTTGCTAGTGGGTGTGTTGCCTGCTTGGTCGATTGGCTCCTTGCTGGCTGTCGCTGCTGAGTCTAGCCTTGGGCATGCATTGCCGCAGTATGATTTGGCAATTTGGCACGGTTTTAACTTGCCGTTGCTGATGAGTTTTATCGCCTTGGTGGGCGGAGTTGTTATTTATTCACAGCGCGCGCATTTGTTTCGTTGGTACGATGGCTTACCCAGCATCAATGCACGGGCTATGTTTGAAAGCAGTGTACGGTTCATGTACGGCTTGATCTCACGCATGTTAGCGCGCATCGAGAATGGCTCACTGCAGCGTTATATTAGCCTTTTGCTATTTGCTGTGATTGCAGTATTGACGATTTGGCTGGCACCGTTATCGCAGGTAACGGGAGAGATGACTTTAACCCCAGTTGATCCTTTAACAGCGCTGGGCTTGGCAGTGATGTCATGCGCAGCACTGCTCACTATGGGCTTTCACCGCCACCGTTTCACTGCCTTACTGATGCTCAGTGTGGTGGGACTGGTGGTTGCTATGGTGTTTTCTCGCTTCTCAGCGCCTGACCTTGCGCTCACACAGCTTGTGGTTGAGGTGGTCACGATCTTGTTAATGCTGTTGGTAGTCTACTTCTTACCGGCAAAGGCCCCGTCTGAGTCGAGCAGCTTATTACATTTGCGAGATATTATTATTGCTGCCAGCTGTGCAGTTTTGATGGCTGTTTTGACCTTTGCTGTGCTAACCCGCCCATATCAAAGTATTGCAGACTTCTTCTTGGCCAATAGCCTGACTGGCGGCGGTGGAACCAATGTGGTTAACGTTATTTTGGTCGACTTCCGTGGCTTTGATACATTAGGAGAAATCAGTGTCTTGGCCATTACCGCGATAGCAACAGTGGCGCTATTGAAGGGCTTATATTTGCCGCGTGCGCGTGTTGATAACCAAGGCCGGGGCTGGTCAACTGAAGTGTATCCGATGATGCTGGGTGTATTGGCGCGCTTGATTTTACCCTTAGCATTATTAGTGTCTGTCTTTATGTTCTTGCGTGGACATAACGAGCCGGGCGGTGGCTTTATCGCTGGGCTGATCACTGCGGTGGCGTTAATTTTACTGCAGGTTGCTTATGGTCAGCGCTGGGTACAAACCCGAATGGGTGTGCGCTTTCCCAATATTGCAGCAGCGGGCGTGTTGATTGCTACCGCTACCGGTCTAGCAAGTATGCTATTGGGTTACCCGTTTTTAACTTCAACGTTCACCCATATCACGATACCTTTTATTGGTGAGATTGAGCTGGCATCGGCTATTATTTTTGATCTTGGTGTGTATCTGACAGTCGTAGGCGGCACGTTGCTGATTTTAAGTGGCTTGGGGCGTATTGGTCATGATGTGAAATTACCGGAGGACGTGTAATGGAGCTGTTAGTAGCACTGGCCATTGGCGTACTGACATTTAGTGGCATCTACTTAATCTTGCGTGCGCGCACCTTTAGCGTGGCGTTGGGTTTGACCTTGTTTTCTTATGCAGTCAATTTGTTTTTATTTGTCATGGGGCGCTTGCATACCGGCAAGCCCGCCGTGCTCAGCGATGCCATCAGCTATGCTGATCCGCTACCGCAAGCGCTGGTGTTGACCGCTATCGTAATTGGCTTTGCCATGACTGCTTTTGTATTGATACTGGCGCTGCGTACCTATACTGAGACAGGCAGTGATCATGTTGATGGGGCTGAAAAAACCAAGCCGAGCAGCGATGCTAAAAAAGTGTTAGCCAAGTCCAAAAAGAAGAAAAAACCCAAGGGAGTGACGCAATGAATCATTGGCTAGTTGTGCCAGTTTTACTGCCCTTGCTATGTGGTGCTTTGCTGATGACATCATCGCGCAGCCCTGTGCAATTGGTGCGCTTTATAAGTGCTGGCAGTGTATTTCTATTATTGTTATGCGCCATCTATTTATTGATGTTGGCCAGTGCTGGCGAGATTCAAGTTTACACACTGGGTGATTGGTCGGCGCCTTTTGGTATTGCTCTGCTGTTGGATCGTCTTAGCGCATTAATGCTGCTGGTAACTGCACTGTTGGCGATGTTTGTCACTCTGTATGCAATACGTGGTGATGATCAGCGTGGCAGTTACTTTCATGCATTATTACAGTTCCAGCTGGCCGGCATTAATGGTGCATTTTTAACCGGTGACTTATTCAACCTATTTGTGTTTTTTGAAATCCTTTTGATTGCCTCCTATGCTTTACTGCTGCACGGACTGGGCCCTGCGCGTATTCGCGCAGCCTTACATTATGTCGTACTTAATCTGATTGGCTCAGCTCTGTTTTTGATTGCTGCAGGCCTTTTTTATGGCATTGCTGGCACGTTAAATATGGCGGATTTGGCGCGTGTTGTGGCTCAAGCACAGGGAGATCAGTTGTTTTTGCTGGAAGCAGCAGGCGCGTTATTGATATTGGTATTTGGCTTAAAAGCTGCCTTTTTGCCCTTGCATTTTTGGTTGCCGCGCGCTTATGCCAGTGCCACGGCACCAGTAGCAGCATTGTTTGCGATTATGACCAAAGTGGGGCTGTATGCAATTTTACGCTTTAGCACCTTGGTGTTTGGCGAGCAGGCAGGAGCTGCCAGTGGTCTGGGCAGCAGTGTGTTGTGGATTCTAGCCTTGTTGACCATGGCTTTGGCGGCGTTAGGGGCCTTTGCTGCCAGCAGCTTGACCAGTTTACTGGCGTATTTGGTCCTGGTGTCTGTAGGAACACTACTTGCCGGGATTGCTGTGGGTACTGAAGCAGCTGTTAGCGCTGCTTTATACTACTTAGTCCAGAGCACTTGGGTGATTGCGGGTTTATTTCTCTTGGCTGATCTGATTGCCAAACAGCGGGGTGAGCTGGCAAGCAGCTTTAAGGTGGGGCCGCGTTTATTTAATCCGTATCTTTTAGGCGGATGCTTTTTTGCTGCTGCGATTGCCGTGGCTGGTTTACCGCCTTTTGCTGGTTTTTTCGGTAAGGTGTTGTTGTTGCAAGCCGTTGCTGGTAGTGCTGCTTGGCAGCTGTGGAGTGTGGTATTAGTCGCTGGTTTAATTGGCGTAATTGGTTTGAGTCGCGCTGGCACTTTGTTGTTTTGGCGCCATAAGAGTGCTCAAACAAGCGCCGCGCCGCTGGATAAAATAGCATTTGCGGTAACTGTCTTGTTGTTACTCAGTAGTCCGCTGTTGGTGGTCTTTGCACAGCCGGTGATTTCCTATACTGAAGCAGCCGCTGCGCAACTTATGGATGTGCCGAGTTATCTGCAAGCAATGCAGTTAGAGGAGGCTCTATGAGTCGCACTAAGTGGTTGAGTCATCCTTTAGGCAGTCTAGGTTTGTTGCTGGTCTGGATGCTTTTGATCGATGATTTTAGTTCTGTGGGGCATTGGCTGCTGGGCAGCACTTTGGCGCTGATTATTCCACGTTTAACTCAAAGTTGGTGGCCACGTTTGCCACGAATCCGCAGCTGGAAAAATTTGTTTGTTTTTTTTCAACATATGCTACTTGATATCACTATAGCGAACTTCCAAGTGGCGCGTTTAGCCGTTGGCTCTATGCGTCATCTGCGTCCACTCTGTGTTGAAGTGCCTTGTGAATTAGACAGTGAAATTGCGATTTTCTTATTAGCGAGCGCTATTTCTTTGGCGCCTGGTACGGTGACTACAAGTATAAGTCGTGAACGCTCAAGTTTGACTGTGCATGCTTTACATTGTGTAGATGAGCAGAGCTTAATTGCGGAGATCAAACAACGTTACGAACAACCTTTAAAGGAGGCGTTTGTATGCTCATCACAGTGATTTACTTGAGCATGCTGATGTTCGGCATCAGCTTGTTGCTTAATTTTTCAAGACTGTTGCGTGGACCCTCGGCTGTAGATCGGATTTTAGCGTTGGATACGCTGTATATTAACGGCCTAGCACTGCTGGTTGTGTTTGGTATTTTGTTAAGCAGTCGCTTGTTTTTTGAGGCGGCACTACTGATAGCTTTATTTGGTTTTTTCAGTACTGTGGTGCTGTGTAAGTATTTGCTGCGCGGCGATGTTATTGAATAATCAAGGGGTGACTGATGTCTGTTTGGGTTGAGTATACAGTTGCGTTTTTCTTATTAGTTGGTAGTGCCTTTGCACTGGCTGGCTCTATCGGTTTGCATCGTTTCCCAGATTTTTTTATGCGATTGCACGGACCTGCTAAAGCAACAACCCTTGGTGTGGGTTGCGTACTTGTTGCATCAATGTTGTATTTCAGCAGCATAAATGAAGGCTTGCATGTGCACGAGCTACTGATTACTTTGTTTTTAATGTTGAGTGCGCCCGTTTCAGCCTATATGCTGGCAAAGGCTGCAGTTCAGCAGCACGTAAAAACTCTTAATCGCAAAGATTAAAGGTTCATGATTAGGGCGCAGCATTGCGCCTGCAAATTTAGCAGATATCAATCTGCCCATTGGTCAATAGAGCAACAGCACTGACTTGAGTGAATCTCAGTCGGTGCCCGCGTTGCCGCTTTTGTTATTCTGTTTTAGGGGCACACGTATGCAGTTGTCAGGTCGTGGTGTGGCGTTGTCTGTTATCGCCTCATGTTTGTTTGCAGTTATTCCCGGTTATGCCTTGTATTTGGGGCCGCTAGACGGCGTACAAGTGTTTGCCCAGCGTGTTTTATGGTCGCTGCCGGCGGTATTTGTCATGCTACTTATCGCAGGGCGAGCATCAGCACTTAAAGATGCTGTTCTGCGTTTGCTGAAAGAACCGATACTGATTTTGGCGCTGTTTGTGACAGCTGGGCTACTTGGCGTGCAGTGGTTGGTGTTTGTCTGGGCACCAATTAATGAGCAGATGCTGGACTTAACTTTAGGCTTCTTTTTGCTGCCCTTATCGCTCGTGTTGGTTGGTCGTGTTTTTTACCATGAATACTTGCGTAATTTGCAGCGTATAGCAGTGGTTTTTGCTGCCATTGGTGTTATGCATGAGCTTTGGGTGGTGGGCGGTCTGTCTTGGGTTACTATAATCTGTGCTGTGGGGTTTCCACCCTATTTTATGCTGCGACGTTGGATGGGTTTTGATGCATTTAGTGGCTTGTTTTTAGAAATGGTGCTGCTAGCGCCCGTTGCCATTTATATATTCGTTAACTTTGCCCCTGCTGGTGTGTTTTCTACTGCGCCACAGTTGTGGTATTGGCTGCCGGGCTTAGGTTTGCTCAGTGCTATTGCCTTCGGCACTATGTTGAAAGCCAGTCAGTTGCTACCCTTGGGCTTGCTGGGTATTTTGAGCTATGTTGAACCTGTGCTGTTGCTATTATTTAGTGTGTTTTGGGTTGGCGAAAGTATCGAGTCGGGTGAGTTGTTGACTTATGTGCCCATTTGGATTGCTGTTGTTTTAGTGATCTATGACAGCGTGCGTATATTGATCAAGCAATCTCGGCGTCTAAACTGAAGTACAATGCCTGTCTGTTAGCCTTAAGCGTATGCAAGGGGCGTTATTTATTATGATCAATGATCTTGAGGTATACCGTGTTTTCTGAACTTGCCCTGCATGAGCGTCTATTGAAAGCGTTGGTTGAATTGGATTTTACTGAGCCAACGCCCGTTCAGGCGGCGGCTATTCCAGCGGCGCTGGAAGGTCGAGACTTACGTGTGATTGCGCGTACCGGCAGTGGAAAAACAGCAGCTTTTGTTTTGCCTTTGCTCAATCGCTTTATTGCTGGTGCTAAGCCACGCGTGGCGATTCGCTCATTGATTTTGTTGCCCACCCGTGAACTTGCTCGACAAACCTTAGCTGAAGTTGAGCGGTTCTCGCAGTTTACTTTTATTAAGTCCGGCATTATCACCGGCGGTGAAGACTTTAAAGAGCAGGGCGCGCTACTGCGTAAAGATCCTGATATCTTGATTGCCACGCCGGGACGCTTAATTGAGCACTTAAATGCCGGGCATTTAAAACTAGACCAAGTAGAGGTGCTGATTCTTGATGAAGCCGACCGTATGCTTGATATGGGCTTTGCCGAAGATATGCAGCGTTTAGTTGAGGAGTGTTCAGCACGCCAACAGACCTTACTATTTTCTGCGACCACCGGTGGCAATGCCTTGCGTGAAATGGTCAATTCAGTGCTAAAAGACCCACTGCACTTGATGGTCAATCAAATTGCTGAGTTAAATGAAAGTACCCGTCAGCAAGTCATTACTGCCGATGATGTGCCGCATAAAGAACGCCTAGTGCATTGGCTGTTGAGTAATGAGCCGTTTCGCAAAGCGTTGGTGTTTACCAATACTCGCGTGCAAGCAGATCGTTTATATGGGCGTTTAGTCGCGCAAGATATTAATACCTTTGTCCTGCATGGCGATAAAGATCAAAAAGACCGCAAGCGTGCTTTAGAGCTTTTTAGCCAAGGCACATCTCGCGTGTTAGTGGCGACTGATGTGGCCGCACGCGGCTTGGACATTGATGGCCTTGATTTGGTGATTAACTTTGATATGCCGCGCTCAGGTGATGAATACTTGCACCGTATTGGCCGTACCGGTCGAGCTGGAGAGGAAGGTTTAGCCATTAGTTTGATTTGTCACAATGACTGGAACCTGATGTCCAGTGTTGAGCGTTACTTAAAGCAGAGCTTTGAGCGGCGCGTGATTAAAGAGCTGAAAGGCGTGTATCAAGGCCCGAAAAACGTTAAAGCCTCAGGTAAAGCAGCAGGCGTTAAAAAGAAGAAAGCGGCGAAAAAAACTGCAACTAAAGCAGCTAAAAAACCATCAAGAAACCGTCGACCTGAAGGTACCTTGGTGGTTAGCAGCGATGGTCATGCACCGCTGCGTAAAAAATAACTCTTTGGGTCAAATAATGGCTTTTGGAGGTGTCAATGTCACAGGCAGTTTTGCATACGTTTGCCTCACAGCACGCATGTAACCAAGCGCTGACAGATGCGGTGCTATCCTGTATCACGCAGGCTTTGCAAAAGCAGCAGGCAGTCAGCTTGTTGCTGCCCGGTGGTAACACACCGGCAGCTGCACTGCAGATGCTCAATCAATTGGATGTGCCTTGGGCTGATATTCATATCAGTCCAACCGATGAGCGCTGGGTTGAGCATGACAGTGCACACAGTAATGCGCAGATGCTGGCTGCAGCGTTGCCGCAAGCAACGGTGCTTGACCCGCGTTTAGCTGACACAGCGCAGCGATCAAGTGAGGCTTGGGCGCAGGCCCTACAAACACAGATACCCTTTACCGCCACCGTGTTGGGTATGGGTGATGACGGCCATATTGCTTCGCTTTTTGCCGGCATGCCTGATTTGATGCCAGCACTAAAATTAACAACTGCGCCCTCTGCTTTGGTCGGCTTAGCACCGGATGAGCCAAAAGTGCGCTTGTCGTTGAATATGTCAATGCTGTGCGCGACCCAGTGTTTAAGTGTTTTATTATTTGGTGAGAGCAAGCGGCAAATGATTGATCGTGTACTCGCCAATGACCCCACTACGCAGGCGCTCCCCATCTACCATTTACTCTGGCGTGCGCCGCTGCCTGTACATATTTATTGGGCGCCTTAAGCTGCTGATTGCTGTGTGTTGCCGTGCGTTAAAAAGAAGGAATTATCATGTTGCATCCGCGTGTTGAGCAAATTACTCAAGAGATCGAGGAGCGCTCGCAGCTGCGGCGTGCGATCTATCTAAAGGCTGTGATGCAAGCTGCCGAGCAGGGTGTAAACCGTGCCCATGGTTGCTCCAACTTAGCTCATGTGATGGCAGCGCAGCCGCAAGACCAGCGTCTGATTATGCGTCAAGGTGGCGCTAGCCATGTGGCGATTATTTCCAGCTACAACGATATGCTGTCTGCCCATGCACCGCTCAAAAGCTACCCAGATCAGCTTAAAACAGCCTTGTATCGCTACGGTGCAAGCGCCCAGTTTGCCGCCGGTGTGCCCGCCATGTGTGATGGCGTCACCCAAGGCACAGCGGGGATGCAACTGTCGCTGTTCTCGCGCGATTTAATTGCCCAAGCCACCGCCATCGGTTTAACCCATGGGGTGTTTGATGGTGCGCTGTATTTAGGTGTGTGCGATAAAATTGTACCGGGCTTATTGATTGGTGCATTGCACTTTGGCCATCTGCCTGCGGTTTTTGTACCCGCCGGGCCAATGAGTTCAGGCTTGTCTAATCCTGAAAAAGCGGCGGTGCGTGAGCGTTATGCTGCTGGCTTAGCTGATCGTGATGAGTTGTTAGAAGCTGAGTTAGCCGCATATCACGAAGCGGGTACCTGCACCTTTTATGGCACTGCCAACAGCAATCAAATGTTGATGGAGGCGATGGGCCTGCATGTGCCGGGCAGTGCCTTTGCTTCGCCGGTATCAGAGTTGCGTCATGCCTTAACCGATGAGGCTGCACGCGTATTGCTGGAAAACACCCGACATGGTAGTCGTTTCTTGCCTTTGGCTGTGCAAATTGATGCTAAGGCGTTGGTCAATGGTGCCGTGGCTTTATTGGCCAGTGGTGGCTCGACCAACCATACTTTGCATTTGCCTGCCATTGCGCGCGCAGCAGGTTATGAGTTGCGCTGGGAGGATCTGGCTGGTTTATCCAAAATCGTGCCGCTGTTGGCGCAGGTTTACCCCAATGGCGCAGCAGATGTAAATCAGTTTCATGCTGCTGGTGGTGTGGCTTGGTTATTTAGGCAATTGCTGGATGCTGGCTTGCTGCATAACGATGTGTTTACCGTTGCTGGCCAAGGCTTGGATGCCTATGCACGCGAGCCGTACCTAAATAATCACGTTTTAGCCTGGCGTGATGTGCCAGCTATCAGTCAAGATGAGAGTATTTTACGCACAACCGCTGATCCTTTTGCCGCGCACAGTGGCTTGCATCTGCTGGCAGGTAATGTAGGGCGTGCAGTGGTAAAAACCTCAGCAGTAAAAGAAATATTTTGGTCAATTAAAGCACCGGCACGGGTCTTTGACAGAGAGGCTGATGTACTAGCAGCCTATGATGCCGGTACGCTGACAGGTGACTTAGTAGTGGTGTTACGTTTTCAGGGTCCCGCCGCGAATGGCATGCCAGAGCTGCACAAGTTAATGCCGCTTTTAGCAAATCTGCAGGCCAATGGTCAGAGCGTCGCATTGGTCACTGATGGCCGATTGTCTGGTGCATCAGGTAAGGTATTGGCTGCGCTGCATGTGACACCTGAAGCGGCTAAAGGCGGTGTGCTAAGTCGCTTGCATGACGGTGATCTGATTGAGCTTGATGCGCACCAGGATTTACTGCATGTGCATGTCGCTCCTGCAGAGTTGGCTTTGCGCAGTGATGCGCAGGCACCCTGTGATGTGCCAGTGGGTTACGGGCTGCAGCTGTTTGCTGCGCAACGTCGTTGGGTTGGCCCTGCAGATCAAGGTGCCAGCTTTCTACTAGAGGACTGAATCATGCTAACTATGGAACATATCTTACGTCGCGCGTATCCGGTTTTGCCGGTATTGGTCATCGATGATGTTGAGCGTGCTGTGGGTTTGGCACACGCCTTGTGTGCAGGCGGCTTAAACGTTATTGAAGTAACGCTACGTACTCCGCAAGCGCTAGAGGCCTTGCAAGTGATCCGCGAAGAAGTACCTGACCTGATTGTCGGTGCTGGCACGGTGATACGTGCTGAGCAGTTTGCGCAAGCCATTGCTGCCGGTGCACAGTTTGCTGTGAGCCCAGGTTTTACAGAGCGACTGGCCGTTGCAGCGCAAGAATCCGGGGTGCCCTATTTGCCTGCGGTAATGACGCCATCTGAGGTGTTATTGGCATTTGAATACGGTTATCGTTCCTTGAAACTGTTTCCAGCCAATGGTGGTACCAGTGTGCGCATGCTCAATAGCTTTAAGGGGCCGTTTACCGGTATCAGTTTCTGCCCGACCGGCGGTGTCACGCGTGATAATTTATTGAGTTATTTGAGTTTGCCCAATGTGGCCTGTTGCGGTGGTACTTGGATCGCTCCAGCAAGCCTTGTGCAAGCGCAGGCCTGGGATCAAATCACCCAATTGGCCCGTGAAGCCTGTACGATGGCCGGTCATTTGGAATCCTTCACATGAGTTGGGATTATCCGTCGCCCTATATTTTACCGCTGCGCGCCGTATCTGCTGATATTGATGAATTTGATCATGTTAATAATGCGGTCTACGTGCGCTGGATGGAGGAGTGCGCTTGGCAACACTCCATTGATCTAGGTTTGGGTTTTGCTGAGTACCAAGCGCTGGATCGTGGCATGGCAGTGTTGCGTCATGAAATTGATTATCTGGCCAGTGCCTATGAGGGTGAAACCTTTGAAATGGCCACATGGATTGCTCACTCGGATCAGCGTCTGCGCATGGACCGCTATTTTCAGCTGGTGCGGGTATCGGATGGCGTTACGTTGTTGCGCGCCAAGACCACCTTCGTCTGCATTGAGTTGTCTAGCGGTCGCCCAAGGCGTATGCCACCAGAGTTTATTAAAGGTTATGGTGCTGTGATGCTGCCTGAGCATCTTTGATCAGGTGCAGGGTTTAATAAAGCTGAGCTAAATAACCGCGTATTGCTCTAAAATTGTTGTGTTTTAATTGAATGCCGTTATTTTCGACAGGTGCTTATCCTAAATGCCTGTTTATCTATGAGATATGTCTTGTGCAAATTGCTTTAGCGCCGATGGAAGGCTTGGTTGATCATATTTTGCGTGATGTGCTGACCGAGCAGGGCGGCATTGATTGGTGTGTTACCGAGTTTGTGCGCGTCACTGACCAGCTCTTGCCGACCCGAAGCTATCAGCGTCTTGCCCCAGAGCTGCAGCAGGGCGCTAAGACCGCAGCCGGCACGCCGCTGCGTGTACAACTGTTGGGCTCTGATCCACATGCGTTAGCCGATAATGCGGCAAAAGCCTGTGAGTTGGGTGCGCCGGTGATTGATTTAAATTTTGGCTGCCCAGCGAAAACTGTAAATAATTCCAATGGTGGCGCAATCTTACTGCGTGAACCTGAAGTGCTTTATAAGATAGTTGCAGCTGTGCGGGCGGCGATGCCAGCGCATATTCCTCTAACAACGAAGATGCGTTTAGGTTACGACAGCCCAGATGGCGCGATGGACTCCGCGCGCGCTTTAGCCGCTGGTGGCTCAGCGCAAATTGTGGTGCATGCGCGCACTAAAACTGATGGGTATAAGCCACCAGCACATTGGGAATGGGTGGCCAAGGTGCAGGATGTAGTCAGTGTGCCAGTGTTTGCCAATGGCGATATTTGGACCCTCGACGATTGGTATCGCTGCCGCGCAATCAGCGGTGTAGATCACGTCATGCTGGGTCGTGGCTTGGTTTCACGACCAGATTTAGCTAAGCAAATTGCTTGCGCGCGCGATGGCATTGATTACCAGCTTAAGACCTGGCAACAATTGCAACCGATGCTGCAAGAGTTCTGGCGACAGGTGCGTTTGTCATTAGCACCGCGCAGTGCGCCTGGACGTTTGAAGCAATGGCTAGCCATGCTGACCCGCAATTACCCAGAAGCACAACTGCTGTTTAGCCAGTTACGTAAAGTGACTGACTGCGAAGAGATTGATCGTATCTTCAGTTTTAGAGCAGATGCGCTTGATCACGGGCAGCAGTAGACTGAGTATGCCGCTTTATTAGTCTTTTTAGTTTTGCGACTCAAACGCGTAAGTTGCCGAGAACACAGGCCTCCTGAGCGGCTCATAACCGCGATAGAACTGACTAGCAACACGCACTTACAGATACAGCACGCATTTAGTAAGCAGGGTCGCAGGCATGGCCAGCTCCAAGTCTGCAATTTCGTGACAAACGGTAGGATGGGCATTTATGCCCACTGTTTCTAATCGCGGGAACAAGTGCCCGCCCAGAAGCTAAGTGCTGGCACTGAGCATCTGCATAAAGGCTTGTGCCGCATTGGATAGCGTGCGCTCTGTATGCACGATATAACCCAAGTCACGGCTGAGGCTGGCATTGCTGATCGGTAAGCGCACCACGCTGTCATCGAGCATGCTGTGCGGTAATACACTCCAAGCCAAACCAATGGAGACCATCATTTTAATGGTCTCCATATAGTTGGTACTCATACTGATAGTCGGCGTGAGGCCTGCTTTATCAAATAACTGCAAAGCGATTTTTCGGGTAAAGGTATGGCTGCCTGGAAATACCGCAGGGTAGGCACATAAGTCGGCAAGGCTAATGCGTTTGCGCTGTGCCAGTGGATGATCGGGGGCGACAACAAAGTCGAGATCATCCTGCCAAACTTTAACCGCTTGTAAGGGCGCTGCGCAGTCGGGTGATAAGGTGATAATGGCCAGCTCACAACGTCCGTGCAGCACATCAGCATAGGCCACTTCAGAATCAAGAAAGCGAATATCCAATATCACTTCAGGAAAAGCTTTAGTAAATGTGCGCAGCACCGGGGGTAATCGTCGTAAGCCAATATGATGGCTGGTGGCCAAACTTAAGCGGCCGCTGACTGTGCCGCTTAGATTACTCAGTGCGCGGCGTGCATCATCCAGATCATTGACAATGCGGTAGGCGCGCGGCAATAGCGCTTGCCCAGCTTCGGTCAGGGTGGTCTCGCGGCCTACGCGATCAAATAAACGCATACCCAGTTGCTCTTCTAGACTGGCAATCCTTTTGCTAATCGCTGGCTGGGTCACATGCAAGCGCTCACCGGCTAAGGAGAAGCTACGCTGCTCGGCGATGGCGATAAAAGCCTGTAGGTTGGCAAGATCCATAGGGGGCACTCAAGCGAACAGGGTTGAATGCTTTGACTATACTGCTATTCCTAAATGGAATCCAAGGGATAATAAATATCAATTTGAGTTATTCAAACGAAACTCTTAAAGTAAACACATAAGCAGTAGGTGAATGACCGCTGCGCATAACACTGATGAGGACGGTCTAATGGCTGGAAAAACACTGTACGACAAATTATGGGAGATGCACGAAGTTAAGCGTCGTGATGACGGTTCTTCGTTGATTTACATCGACCGCCATATTTTACATGAAGTCACCTCGCCACAAGCCTTTGCTGGTTTGCGCTTGGCAGGTCGTAAGCCGTGGCGCATTGATAGTAATATTGCCACGCCAGATCATAACGTGCCCACCACGCAAAAAGAGCGCGCTGGTGGCATTGAAGCCATTGCTGATGACGTCTCCCGCATTCAAGTGCAAACCTTGGATGACAACTGCAATGAATACGGCATTTTGCAGTTTCCAATGAATGACATTCGCCAAGGCATTGTGCATGTGATTGGCCCAGAGCAGGGTGCCACCTTACCGGGCATGACTGTAGTCTGCGGTGACTCCCATACTTCAACGCACGGTGCTTTCGGTGCTTTAGCTCACGGAATTGGTACCTCAGAAGTTGAGCATGTGTTAGCGACTCAGTGCTTGGTTGCTAAGAAAATGAAAAACATGCAAGTGCGCGTTGAAGGCAAGATTCCAGCAGGCGTCACTGCCAAAGATATCGTTTTGGCGATTATCGGCAAAATCGGTACCGCTGGTGGTAATGGCCATGCGCTTGAGTTTGCTGGCAGTGCCATCCGTGAGCTGTCAATGGAAGGCCGCATGACCGTTTGTAATATGTCCATTGAAGCCGGTGCTCGTGTGGGTATGGTCGCTGTTGACCAAAAAACCATTGACTATGTTAAAGGTCGTCCATACGCACCAAAAGATGCCGATTGGGATGCTGCCGTCGCCGCATGGCAAGATTTAGTTTCGGATGACGATGCGCACTTTGACACCGTGGTGGAGATGCGTGCTGAAGATATTATCCCGCAAGTCAGTTGGGGTACTTCGCCTGAAATGGTCTTGCCGGTTGATGCTAATGTGCCTGATCCTGCTAAAGAAGCCGATCCGGTTAAACGCGACTCCATTACTCGCGCTTTAAAATACATGGGCTTAGAAGCCAACCAAGCCATTACCGATATTAAACTTGATCGCGTGTTTATTGGCTCGTGCACCAACTCGCGTATTGAGGACTTACGAGCGGCGGCTGCAGTGGCAAAAGGCCGCAAAGTCGCCAGTCATGTGATTCAGGCGATGGTGGTACCCGGCTCAGGTTTGGTTAAGCAGCAAGCAGAAGAGGAAGGCTTGGATAAAATCTTCCTAGAGGCCGGTTTTGAGTGGCGTGAGCCTGGTTGCTCCATGTGCTTGGCAATGAACCCAGATAAGTTAGGCAGTGGCGAGCATTGCGCCTCGACTTCAAACCGTAACTTTGAAGGCCGTCAAGGTGCTGGCGGTCGCACGCACTTAGTCAGCCCTGCAATGGCTGCCGCAGCCGCAGTCAAAGGTCACTTTGTTGATGTGCGTGAACTAATGAACGAGGGAGCATAAGTATGAAAGCCTTTACTCAACATCAGGGTTTAGTTGCTCCGTTGGATCGCGCCAACGTTGATACTGACCAGATTATCCCAAAGCAGTTTTTAAAATCCATTGAGCGTACCGGTTTTGGTGCCAATTTGTTTGATGAGTGGCGCTACCTCGATGAGGGCTACCCAGGTCAAGATAATAGCAAACGTCCAATCAACACTGAGTTTGTCCTCAATCAACCACGCTACCAAGGCGCTAGTATTTTGCTCGCGCAAGAAAACTTTGGCTGCGGCTCCAGTCGTGAGCATGCACCTTGGGCGTTAGAAGAATACGGTTTCCGTGCGATCATCGCGCCAAGTTTTGCTGATATTTTCTATAACAACAGCTTTAAGAACGGTTTGCTGCCGATCATTTTGACGGCAGCTGAAGTCAATGAATTATTTGCTGAGGCACAAGCCGTTGAAGGCTATGAGTTGACTGTTGATCTGGCCGCGCAAACTGTGACACGTCCAGATGGCGAACAGTACAGCTTTGAAGTGGATGCTTTCCGTAAGCACTGCTTGCTCAATGGTTTAGATGATATTGGTCTAACCTTGCAAGATGCTGACTTGATTCGTGAGTTTGAAGTGGGTTACAAACAAGCCAACCCATGGTTGTTTAACGCCCTTTAATTTAACCCATTGCACCGCAGTGTGAACTCACTGCGGTGCTGAGTATTTGACATGTCGAAAAAAATTCTTGTATTGCCCGGTGATGGCATCGGCCCAGAAATCATGAGTGAAGCGGTAAAGGTCTTAAAGTTGGCTAACACTAAGTTCAACTTAGGCCTTGAGCTGATTGAAGGTGAATTGGGTGGTGCGGCAATTGATAAACACGGCGTTCCTTTGGCTGACTCCACGCTTGAGTTGGCGCGAGAAGTGGATGCGGTTCTGCTCGGTGCTGTTGGTGGTCCAAAATGGGATACTTTAGATCGAGCGATTCGTCCTGAGCGTGGTTTATTGAAGATTCGCTCCGAGTTAGGCTTGTTTGGTAACTTGCGACCAGCGATTCTTTATCCGCAACTGGCTGAAGCGTCAACCTTAAAACCTGAGGTTGTTTCAGGGTTAGATATTCTGATTGTGCGTGAATTGACCGGCGGCATTTATTTTGGCACCCCACGTGATACTGTGACGCTCGAAAATGGTGAGCGTATGGCCTTTGACACACTGCCGTACAGCGAAAGTGAGATTCGCCGCATTGCTAAAGTTGGTTTTGACATGGCACGCTTGCGCAGCAAAAAGCTTTGTTCAGTGGATAAAGCTAACGTACTGGAATCCAGTCGCTTGTGGCGTGAAGTGGTGATCGAAGTTGCTAAAGATTACCCCGATGTTGAACTCAGCCACCTGTATGTTGATAACGCTGCGATGCAGTTGGTGCGTGCGCCTAAGCAGTTTGATGTGATTGTCACGGACAACCTGTTTGGTGATATTTTGTCTGATCAAGCGTCCATGTTGACCGGCTCGATTGGCATGTTGCCTTCGGCGTCTTTGGACTCGAACAATAAAGGCATGTATGAGCCGTGCCACGGTTCAGCACCGGATATTGCAGGGCAGGGTGTTGCTAACCCGCTGGCAACGATTCTCTCAGTGTCGATGATGCTGCGTTACAGCTTTAATCAAACAGAGGCTGCTAATGCGATTGAACAAGCAGTCAGCGATGTGCTTGATCAAGGTTTACGCACCGGTGATATTTTCTCCGCTGGTATGCGCAAAGTCGGTACCGCAGAAATGGGTGATGCAGTAGCGGCAGCGCTTGCTAAGTTGTAAGCTCAGTCAATTGAATACATCCGCCGCTTTTATAGTTTAGTAGCTGTGGCGGATTAATTATTAACAATAGGTGTAATCGCGATGAAACGTGTAGGTCTAATTGGTTGGCGCGGAATGGTGGGCTCAGTGCTCATGCAGCGCATGCTCGAAGAACGTGATTTCGATTTAATAGAGCCCGTATTCTTCACCACCTCTAATGTCGGTGGACAAGGGCCAGCAATCGGCAAAGATATTGCGCCTTTGAAAGATGCCTATGACATTAATGAGCTTAAAGCACTGGATGTTATCTTGACCTGTCAAGGCAGTGACTATACTGATGCGGTATTCACTAAACTACGCGAAGCGGGTTGGGATGGTTACTGGATTGATGCAGCGTCTGCGCTGCGAATGAAAGATCATTCAGTGATTGTCTTGGATCCAGTCAACCGCAGAGTGATTGACCAGTCCTTAGAAGCCGGCATTAAAGATTATGTCGGCGGTAACTGCACTGTTAGCTTAATGTTGATGGGGTTAGGTGGGTTGTTTGAGGCTGGTGTAGTGGAGTGGATGAGCGCCATGACCTATCAAGCGGCCAGTGGTGGTGGTGCGCAACATATGCGTGAGCTGATTAGGCAAATGGGCGGTATTCACGCCAGTGTAGCCAGCGAACTACAAGACCCAGCCAGTGCTATTTTAGAGATTGATCGTAAGGTTGCTGCGTTTCAGCGCAGTGATGAATGCCCGAGCGATCAGTTTGGTGTGCCGCTCGCGGGCAGCTTAATCCCTTGGATTGATGCCGCACTGCCTAATGGGCAGAGTCGAGAAGAATGGAAAGCGCAGGCTGAAACCAATAAGATTTTAGCGCGCTTTAAAAACCCAATCCCAGTGGACGGCTTGTGTGTGCGTGTTGGCGCAATGCGCTGTCACAGTCAGGCGCTGACCATTAAGCTCAATAAAGATGTGCCGCTGGCAGATATCCAAGGGTTGATCAGTCAGCATAATCCTTGGGTGCGTTTAGTGCCTAATGAGCGTGAGGCAACCATGCAAGAGCTGACGCCAACCGCAGTGACCGGAACGTTGAGTGTCCCTGTTGGGCGTCTGCGCAAACTAAATATGGGTTCACATTATTTAGGTGCGTTTACAGTGGGTGATCAATTGTTGTGGGGTGCTGCAGAACCACTGCGCAGAATGTTGCGTATTTTGTTGGAGCGTTAAGCCGCAATAGACGCACGCAAATGCTAGCTGATGGAGCGGCGCGTGCGTCTATGTTAAAAGTTAGGCCCAGAGTTAGAGTTATAAAGTGTGCAGTGTGTCTGATAATAAGCGTAAAACAGGCTTGATATACTTTAAGTAACGCGATTGAATGTTGATAAAACTCTAGCTGTGCAAGATACTTAGCGCCTAGACTGAATATTATTTATAGTTGCAAGAGCGGAATCAGGTTGAGTGCTGCTGACGGGGGCCGTCAAACCTTGGCGATTGAGAACAGAGCATTCAAAACCCTCCGGGGTATCCGGAACGAATAAAAAGGGATAACTCTATATGCTTCAAGTTCGCAAATTGGTGTTAGCAGTTGCAGCTGCTACAGCGTTTTCATCCAGTTTTACCCATGCGCTAGGTTTGGGTGATTTAGCTGTTAAGTCATCTTTAAATCAGCCGCTTGAAGCTGAGATTTCTTTATTAGAGGTGCGAGACCTCACCGCTATTGAAATTAAAACTCAGCTGGCATCGCCAGAAGAGTTCAGTAAGGCTGGCATTGATCGCCAGTTTTTTTTGACAGGCTTAAAATTTAGCCCAGTCATTGGTGCCAATGGCAAGCCATTTATTCGCGTCACTAGCAGTAAGCCCGTCAAAGAACCCTATCTGAATTTTCTAGTTGAAGTGCTATGGCCAAATGGTCGTCTACTGCGTGAGTACACGCTGCTGCTAGACCCGCCACTGTATAAACCACAACAAGTTATTTATGCACCGCAGCCCGCAGTTACTGCAGCAGCCCCGCGCGCAGTGCAAGCAGCACCACGACAGGTACGCCAGCCCCAGCCTGTGGCACGCACCGCCGCACCTACACGTACTGCGCTGCAAGGTACAGATTATCGAGTACAAAAGAATGACACCTTATGGGTAATTGCACAGCGTACTGGTGGCAGTGCGTCTGTGCACCAAACCATGCTGGCTATTCAAGACCTTAACCCTAATGCCTTTATCGATGGCAATATAAACCGCATGAAGAGCGGTCAAGTGCTACGCTTACCAACCGAGCAAGATATCCGCAGTCGCAGCCGGGCAGATGCAATCGCTCAAGTCAGCCAACAAAATACCGATTGGAAAGCCGGTCGCGCAGCACCCGCTCGTGCTGAGCGCCAGCTGGATGCAACACATCGCACTACAGCCGGTGCTGCACCAGCACAAATTGAGAAAGCTGACAGTTTACGGTTGGTGGCTGATGCGCCAGGTCAGGCTGGGCAAGCTGCAGATGAAGGCTCTGCAGCCAGCTTGCAAAACTTGCAAGATCAGTTGGCATTAAGTAAAGAGCGTCTAGATTCAACGCGACTAGAAAATGAAGACCTTGCCAGTCGTGTGGAAGATCTCAACAGTCAGCTTGATAAGTTAAAGCGTCTTATTGAACTAAAAGACAATCAGCTGGCTCAGTTACAAAGTAGTGTTGACGCACCGCTTGAGCCAACTGACGCTGTTGTCGTTGACGGTAGCAGCGAAACAGTCGATGCCGTTGATGCTACTGCCGTTGTAGAAGCCAGTATTGAAACTTTGGATCAGGCAGAAGCAACAGTTGCAGACAGTATTGAAGCGATAGATACAGTACAAGAGCCTACTGTGGCTGAGGTCGAGGCTGATGCTCAAGCAGAAGCCGAAGTGGCACCAGAGCCTGAAACTTTAGAGCCAGTAACCCCGGAAGTCGAACCTGTAACACCGGAAGCCGAAGCAGTAGAGCCTGAAGTACCAGCTGTCACTCAACCTGCCGCAGAGACTGCTGAAGAGAAGAGCATCGTTGACAGGGTAATGGATGATCCAATGCTGTTAGCTGCCACTGGTGGTGCTGCTATTCTAGCCTTGCTGCTATTGTTGATGGCAATATCGCGTAACAGGGCGCGTAAAGAAGCGGAGCTGTATGACGAGCAGTTAAGTGAGACCTTGACGCCTGATGATAGCCCGCTAGAGGCGCCTGAAACGGATGTTTTAGCGGCGAGCAGCTTAGCAGCAGAAAGTGATGCCTTTGATACAGACTTTGCATTTGAAGAACCTGTTGCAGACACTCAGTTTAAACAAGAAGCAGCGGATCCGATTGCTGAAGCCAATAGCTACATTAGCTTTGGGCGCTTTAACCAAGCGGCTGATGTTCTGCATGCCGCTATTGAGCAAGAACCACAGCGTACTGATCTACGCCTGAAGTTACTTGAAGTGTGTGCAGACCTTGAGGATCATGGTGGCTTTTCACGCCAAATTACAGAAATTACTGAGATCGGTGGTGTTGAGTCAGAGTTAGAACACCTCAAAGCTCGCTATCCGCACATGCTGGGTGCTGAGCAGGTTGCTAATATTGCAGACGATCTGAATGATGATGACTTTGCTGACTTAAGCCTAGACGACATCACGCTGGATTCACCATACCTACTCAGCGCCACCTCTACAGAGCAGCTCGATACTGAGCTTGATGACTTGTCAGCTTTGTTGGCAGATGCAGATACTGCAGATAAGCCAGCAGACACTGAGTTCAGTTTAGACCTTGATTTGTCCGAGCCTGCCACGCCTGCAGCTGAAACGGCTTTTGAGTTTGGCGACGACTTTGCTGTCGAAGAAAAAGACAGTTTGGATTTAGATATTGATTCATTCGATTTTGATCTAGATGCAGCGGATGAAACACAAAAGGCGAGCACGGATGACGAGTTTTCTTTAGATGATCTAGCGCTTGAATTGGCTGATTCTGAAGCTGCAGAAGCACCCAGCTTTGATTTATCAGAAGAGTTTTCTCTACCAGAGCAGGACAAGTCTGAGACAACAGCTTTTGGCCAACAAATTGATGAAGTCAGTGCTGAATTGGAGGCGCTGAGCGAAAGCTTAGATACTGATGGGCTTGCAGACGATACCTTGATTGACCCAAGGCACAGCCAGTTTGATCTTGACGACTTGGGCGACTTGGGCGACTTGGATGATTTTGAGGACAAACCCGCTGAGCAAGCGAAAGTAGCGGCTCCTACGCCCAGTAGCGAAGACGACTTGAAATTAACAGATCTTGAAATTGAAGATCTAGGTGATGTTGAAGACGACTTTAGCTTTCTATCAGGCACTGATGAAACAGCCACCAAGCTTGATTTAGCAAGAGCCTATATTGATATGGGTGATGCAGAGGGTGCGCGAGATATTCTTGACGAAGTTGTCGTTGAAGGTACTGCAGCACAACAAGATGAAGCACGTGAACTTATTAGCCAGTTAGGATAATTAATGTCAATTGAAACAACGCCAACGGCAGCTCTTGAAGCTGCCGTTGGCGTTTCTAGAATTGCCTTAGGGGTTGAATATAAAGGCTCTAATTACCACGGCTTTCAATTGCAGGTCGCTGGTACGCCAAGTGTTCAAGGCTGCTTAGAGGAAGCATTACAGCAAATAAACGCCGGCAGGCCAGTGCGCTTAAGTTGCGCTGGGCGTACTGATGCGATGGTGCATGCGTGTGGTCAGGTGATTCACTTTGATACGGATATTGAGCGGCCAATGCGCGCCTGGGTGATGGGAGCAAACCGTTACCTGCCTAAAGACATCAGTGTGGTTTGGGCGCAGTCCATGCCGCTGGATTTCCATTCACGCTTTAGTGCTGTGGCACGGCGTTACCGTTACGTTATTTATAGTGATGAAATACGTCCTGCACATCTAGCCGAAGAGGTGACTTGGACTCACCAAGTACTGGATATTGAAAAAATGCGTGCCGCTGCTCGATGCTTTGTCGGTACCCATAATTTTAATGCTGTACGTGCCAGTGGCTGTCAAGCGCACTCCCCAGTACGCACCATTCATCACTTGCAGCTGTTTGAGTTTGGCAAACTGATCATTATTGACGTGCGTGCCAATGCTTTTTTACATCATATGGTGCGGAACTTAGCCGGCATTTTAATGATGATCGGTGCTGGTGAGCGCCCCGTTGAGTGGGCGCAGGCGGTGCTTGAAAGCTGCGATCGTAAGGCAGGGGGTGTAACAGCACCTCCGCACGGTTTATATATGGTACAGGTTGAATACCCAGAGCAATTTAAACTGCCAGAGCGATACCTTGGCCCACATTTTTTATCGGGATTACCTGATAGCTTTGCTGATAAATAAAGAGAATCTAGGTGCGAGTACGAACTAAAATTTGCGGTATTACCCGTGTTGAAGATGCCGTAGTTGCAGCACAAGCTGGAGCCGATGCAATCGGTTTGGTGTTTTATGCAAAAAGCCCACGAGCTGTGAGTGTGGCGCAAGCACAAAAAATTGTTGCGGCGTTACCGCCTTTTGTGACGGTTGTTGGCTTGTTTGTTAATGCCGCACGCAGTGAAGTCAATGCTGTACTGGATAGTGTGCCGCTGGATGTTTTGCAGTTTCATGGCGATGAAACGCCAGCCGAATGCGAAGCGTTTTCTAGGCCATATTTCAGGGCGCTGCGTATGCAGCCTGGTCTTGATATTGCTGCGCTGAGCGCTCAATACAGCGGCGCGCAAGGTGTTTTGTTGGATGCATGGGTGCCGGGTGTGCATGGCGGTACTGGCGAGCGCTTTGATTGGGCGCGTATACCTGAAAACTTAGCCAAACCGCTAATCCTCGCGGGTGGATTAAATGCGGATAATGTCGGGCAAGCTGTACGCCAGGTCCAACCATGGGCGGTAGATGTCAGTGGCGGGGTAGAAGTCAGCCCTGGAATTAAAGACGCAGAAAAGATTCGTAAATTCTTATATGCTGTGCACATGAATAATACACAGCTATGTGACGGTTCTCTTTGAGAAGCCGTCAGTTACCTGATTATTAACCCTATTTAAAAGGCACAGTGCAGCGTCACTGGCTGAAGGCGGAGTAGATAACTGATGAACAACTGGTTAGTCGATAAACTAATTCCCTCAATTATGCGCTCTGAGACTAAAAAAAGTTCAGTGCCAGAAGGCTTGTGGCACAAGTGCACATCCTGTGATGCGGTTCTATACAAACCCGAGCTCGAAAAAACCTTTGATGTATGTCCTAAATGCAATCATCACATGCGCATTAACGCGCGCACACGTTTAGATATTTTTTTAGATAAAGAAGGGCGTGAAGAAATTGCAGCGGATCTAGAGCCGACTGACCGAATCAGGTTTCGTGATACTAAAAGATACAGAGATCGTATTACTGCTGCGCAAAAACAAACAGGCGAAAAAGATGCGTTGATTGCTATGAGCGGTACGCTAGAAGGTATGCCGGTTGTTGCTGCAGCTTTTGAGTTTGCTTTTATGGGCGGCTCAATGGGCGCTATTGTAGGTGAGCGCTTTGTACAGGCTGCTAATGTTGCGCTTGAGCAACGTTGTCCATTGATTTGTTTTTCAGCCTCAGGCGGCGCACGCATGCAAGAAGCGTTGATTTCTTTGATGCAAATGGCAAAAACCTCAGCGGTTATCGCGCGCTTGCGTGAAGAAAGCATTCCCTTTATCTCTGTGTTAACTGACCCTGTGTATGGTGGTGTCTCGGCCAGCCTAGCGATGCTAGGTGATGTCATAGTTGCTGAGCCTAATGCACTGATAGGCTTTGCTGGTCCCCGGGTCATTGAGCAAACAGTACGTGAGAAATTGCCAGAAGGTTTCCAGCGCAGTGAGTTTTTATTAGAGCATGGCGCTATTGACATGATTGTTCCGCGTGCAGAGTTACGCCCACGGGTTGCAAGCGTGTTGCGTCAGCTGATGGATATGCCGACTATACCAGTGGTAGCAGTTGATGCCGTTGTTGAGAGCGAGGCTGCCAAGGTTAGCGTGGCTAGCGATTCAGAAGCTCGAGCATAAACCATGCAAGCGCGTGATCTTCAGCAGTGGCTAAGCTATTTGGAGCAGTTGCACCCCAATGAAATTGATATGGGGCTGCTACGCGTACATGCTGTTGCGCAACGCCTAGGGTTACCGCGCATTGCAAACAAAATTATTACGGTGACGGGGACTAATGGCAAAGGCTCAACCTGTGCTTTTTTAGCCAGCCTCCTTGCGCAGCACGGCCTTAAAGTTGGTGTTTATAGCTCGCCGCATTTATTGAAGTACAATGAGCGGGTACGTATTGATGGTCAAAATGTCACTGACCAGCAGTTATGCGATGCCTTTACAGCAGTTGAGCAAGCGCGCTCCGATACCAGCTTAACCTATTTTGAAATGGGCACTTTGGCTGCGTTTTGGCTGTTTGCACAAGCATCTTTAGATGTTGCAATCCTTGAGGTTGGGCTTGGCGGACGGCTTGATGCGGTCAATATAGTCGATCCTGATATTGCTGTGGTGACTAATATTGGCTTAGACCACAGCGACTGGCTGGGCAGTACACGCGATTCAGTTGCTTATGAAAAGTCAGGTATTTTCCGCGCAGGCCGACCAGCAATATGTGGCGATTTATTTCCACCTGAGCAATTGCTGAACCAATCTGCGCTTTTGAATGCGCCGCTGTTACTGCGAGGTCGTGATTTTGATCTCGCTATTAGCCCTGACAGTTGGCACTGGCGCTGTGTTGATGCGCAAGGCCATCTTACGCAGTTGCAAGACATTCCCCTTTTACGCTTACCCATTGAAAATGCCGCACTAGCATTGCAGGTTTATGCATTGCTGGGGCTACCTTGGCAAGCAGAGGCATTAGTGCGCGGGTTATCTAATGCGCGTATGACAGGACGACTGCAGGAACTTCAGTTGGGTTATCAAGGTCGAATACTGCATATGATGCTTGATGTTGCACACAATCCGCATGCGGCTAGTTATCTTGCCGAACGGCTCAAGTCGCAACCGATACAGGGCCGGCGTCTAGCCGTTTTAGGCGTGCTGGATGATAAAGATTTAGTGGGTGTGCTGGACTGCATGCAAGAACAAATTACTGACTGGGCGGTTGCGGCATTACCCACAGTGCGTTCCTGTAAGGTCGAGTATTTGCAACATACTTTAGAGTCTAGGCAGGCTACCGTAACTAGCTATGCAAGTATTGCTCAGGCGATCGAGGCACAATGCGCGCAGGCAGCTGAGGATGATCAGATCATCGTTTTTGGTTCTTTTTATACGGTTGCTGAAGCATTAAAATGGCTTGAGCGTGATGCATAACAATTGCTGTGTATGTGGGATGTATTGTTAAAAAACACCGCTGTGTATAACTGTATTTTGTATATACGCTGAATAGTGTAAAACTCTTGAACGAACGAGGTGGGTATGGCTGCAGCGGAAAGTAAGCTCAAGCAACGCATTGTTGGTGCAATAGTACTGGTTGCCTTAGCAGTAATTTTTTTGCCAATGCTATTTAAGCAAGAGGACACAGCTCGTGAAGTTGTTGTGCAAGTACCGCCGATGCCTGAAGCACCTGCGGTACCGCAGGTACCGGTTGCAGAGGTGGCGGTGCCTGAACCAGAGGCCGACGACACATGGGATGAACCGCTTATTCCAGAAACGCCTGCTGCACCCCAGAGCCTGCCAGATGCACCAGTGCCAGCTGAAAAGCCGGTTGCTGAGGTTCAGCCTGCTCCAGTTCAACCGGACGTCAAAGCAGAGCCCCAGCCCGAGCTACAACAACCTACGCCGCAGGCGGTAGAGCCCGGTATTGATAAAAACAATTTACCAGTGTCCTGGTCGGTACAACTTGCCAGTTTAACCAATAAAGATAATGCGCAAGCGCTGCGCGATAGTTACCGTGATAAGCAATACAATGCGTATGTGCGCAGTGCCGATGGTACGCACCGAGTTCTGATCGGTCCGCTGATTAAGCAGGAAGAGGCGCAGGCTATGTGTAAACGATTGAAAAGCCGTGAAGGCCAAGATTGTTTTGTCGTACGCTACGAACCCTAGCCATATAATCATTATCTAAAACAGTAACAAGCGCTTATCAGTGCTCAACAGCTCTGTTAAAATGCTGACTTTATACAGCGGAATACTTATCAGTGTCTTTCAATTGGGCAGATGCCCTGATTCTTAGCATTATAGTGATTTCATCACTGATCAGCTTAAGCCGTGGCTTTGTTAAAGAAGCGCTATCTTTGGTGACTTGGATCGTTGCTGCGGTTATTGCTTGGATGTTTGGTGGCAGCTTAGCGCATCATTTTCAGCCTTATATCGATACGCACTCAATACGGGTTATTGCCGCCTGTGCAATATTGTTTTTAGTGACTTTACTGATCGGTGCTTTAGTTAACTTCCTAATAACGCAACTGGTTCGAGCGACCGGCTTAACAGGAACTGACCGTTTATTAGGTATGGTTTTTGGCGCTGCGCGTGGCTTGGTGCTGGTTATTATTTTAATTGGCTTGTTGAGTCTAGCGCCGGTTGAACACGATGCATGGTGGCAGCAGTCGACTTTAATCCCGCATTTTCTATTGATTGCAGATTGGTCAAAAAACCTTATTTTAGGGTTGTCGGGCGTGTGGATTTCAGCAGCTTAAAATATTCAGAATTGAAGAACACATTAGGCTATTTAGTAATTTATAATTGCCTTTAATCAAAATGACATAGCAGGGGTCGCGTTTCATGTGTGGCATTGTCGGTATTGTCGGAAAATCAAACATTAACCAAGCGCTATATGATGCGCTTACCGTACTTCAACACCGTGGCCAGGATGCCGCCGGAATGGTGACATCAAAGAATGGGCGTTTGTTTCTGCGCAAAGACAACGGTTTAGTGCGTGATGTGTTTCGTACTCGACATATGAAAGAGTTGATCGGTAATGTTGGGATTGGTCATATCCGTTATCCAACCGCTGGCAGCTCCAGCAGCGCTGAAGCACAACCCTTCTATGTCAACTCGCCATACGGTATTACCTTGGCGCATAACGGCAACTTAACCAATGTTGAGCAATTGGCTAAAGAAATTTATCAGTCGGATTTGCGCCATGTAAACACCAACTCGGACTCAGAAGTGCTGCTCAATGTGTTTGCCCATGAGTTAAGCGTGTGTGGCAAATTGCAGCCTGGCAAAGAAGATGTGTTTGCGGCAGTTAGTCGTGTGCATCAGCGTTGCCGCGGTGGTTACGCGGTCGTTTCGATGATAACAGGCTACGGTGTGCTAGGTTTCCGTGATCCCAACGGCATACGTCCGATTGTTTTTGGCCAGCGCCATACCGATGATGGTGTGGAATATATGATCGCCTCAGAAAGTGTTGCCTTGGACGTGCTGGGCTTTACTTTGATTCGTGATTTAGCGCCAGGTGAAGCAGTCTATATTACTGAAGATGGCCAGTTACATACTCGTCAATGTGCAGCCAATCCGGTGCTGAACCCTTGCATTTTTGAGCATGTCTATTTAGCCCGCCCTGACTCAATTATTGATGGCGTGTCGGTGTATAAAGCCCGCTTGCGCATGGGTGAAAAACTGGCGGATAAAATTCTGCGCGAGCGTCCTGATCATGATATCGATGTGGTCATCCCCATTCCAGATACCAGTCGCACGTCTGCCTTAGAGCTGGCGAATCGGTTGGGAGTGAAATATCGCGAAGGTTTTGTAAAGAATCGTTATATCGGCCGCACCTTCATTATGCCGGGCCAAGCAGAACGAAAAAAATCTGTACGGCAAAAACTTAATGCCATTGAGCTTGAGTTCCGCGGTAAAAATGTAATGTTGGTTGATGATTCAATCGTACGCGGCACCACCTGCAAGCAAATCATCCAAATGGCCCGCGAAGCAGGTGCGAAGAACGTGTACTTTTGTTCGGCAGCACCGGCAGTGCGTTACCAGAACGTGTACGGCATTGATATGCCAAGTGTGCATGAGCTGATTGCACATAATCGCAGCACTGAAGAAGTAGCCCAGCTGATTGGTGCAGACTGGCTGCTTTATCAAGACTTGGAAGATTTGGTTGAGTCGGTCCAAGGCGGCAAAATTCAGATCGATCAGTTTGACTGTGCTGTTTTCAACGGTGAGTATGTGACCGGTGATATCGACGCTGAGTATTTGCAGCGTATCGAAAACGAGCGCAATGATCTGAGTTTGATCGCAGAACAAGTCAGCCAAGCAACAATTGGTCTGCATAATAGCGAAGCAGATTAATTTTCAAAACGGTACTGCTTAAGCTCAGTGCCGCAGCATTTGCAAACAGGCATGGACAGCCATAGCCTGTTATCTCTTAGATAGATATAAGGTATAAGTGATGACGACGGATTGGCAGGCAGGTCGACTCAATAGTGAGTTAACTGATGCGGGTTTCGACACCTTAGCGGTGCGTGCTGGGCAGCAACGCAGCTTTGAAGCTGAGCACAGTGAGGCGATATTCACCACTTCTAGTTATGTATTTCGCAGTGCTGCTGATGCTGCCGCAAGTTTTGCCGGTGAGCGCGAGAGTAACGTCTATTCACGCTATACCAATCCAACTGTACGCACCTTTGAAGAGCGCCTTGCCGCGCTAGAAGGCGCTGAAAAGTGCGTGGCGACCGCATCAGGCATGTCTGCAGTTTTGGCGACTGTTATGAGCTTGTGCAGCATGGGCGACCACATCTTAGTGTCGCGCAGTATCTTCGGTGCCACAGTCAGCTTGTTTGATAAATACTGCGCACGTTTTGGCATTGAAATTAGCTATGTACAAATTGACGACTTGGCTGCATGGCAGGGCGCTTGTACTGAAAAAACCAAGTTGCTGTTTATTGAGTCACCGTCTAATCCATTAGCTGAGTTGGCGGATATCCGTGCATTAAGTGAAATTGCTCATGCAGCCAATGCTTTATTAATGGTCGATAACTGTTTTTGCACACCAGTCTTGCAAAAGCCGTTGGCGCTGGGCGCTGATATCGTGATTCATTCAGCGACCAAATATATTGATGGTCAAGGCCGCTGCCTCGGTGGTGCGGTATTGGGCAGTGCTGAATTGATGAAAGAAGTGGTTGGTTTTTTGCGTACTACTGGGCCAACTATGAGTCCGTTCAATGCGTGGGTGTTTTTAAAAGGTCTGGAAACCTTACGCTTGCGTATGAATGCTCACTGCCAAAGTGCCCAGCAATTGGCGCAGTGGCTTGAGCAGCAGCCTAAAGTTAAAAAAGTCTACTACTCAGGCTTAGCCAGTCATCCACAGCATGAATTAGCCAAACAACAGCAAAGCGGTTTTGGTGCGGTTGTCAGTTTTGAAGTCGAGGGTGGTAAAGAAGCAGCATGGCGCTGCATTGATGCAACGCGGATGATCTCTATCACTGCAAATTTGGGCGATACCAAAACCACCATCACCCACCCAGGTACAACCACCCATGGACGCCTACCCGCCGAGGAGCGCGTAAAAGCGGGCATCCATGACGGTCTGATTCGCATTGCTGTGGGGCTGGAGGAGTTCGCTGATATTCAGGCGGATGTGCAGCGCGGTTTGAACGCAGTCTAATTAGGTTTGAGTTTGTTAATTAGGATTGCACTGTTAAAAGTGGGTTTTAAGTGCTTGTAGCTTAAATGCTGACAGGGGTTTTAAGTCTTTTGAATATGCTGCAAGCCGCGCTTATACAGATTCCAAGCCAGTAAACCTGCAGCAACGTTGCCAAGCAGCACGCCTATATAGAGGCCACTCATTTCTGCAATACTTGCACCGACCCAGAGCGCGGGTAGATAGCAAAAAAATAAGCGTAATGTGGAAATCCATACTGCTCGCATCGGCATGCCCAGCGCATTGCACACTGAGACCATCAGCATGCACACGCCCAGCGCAGCATAGCTGAATGGCACCCATAGCATGTAACTTAACAAATACACCTCAGAGTCTTGGTCAGGCGCAAGGGCAGGGGCAATCAGTCCGCGACTGGCCATCCAGAGCAAAGCAATGGTCAATTGCAGACCAATCACAAAGCGCACAGCAACCAGCACCATGCTGTGTGCACGATCCAGCTGTTTTGAGCCATACAAACGGCCTATCATCGGTGGCAAGGCCATGGTTAAGGCCAGAACAATGACGATAGAAAACAACTCTAAGCGACTGCCCAGTGTCCAGGCCGCAATCGCCGAGCCACCAAAGCCAGCAACTATGCGCGTGGCCAGTAATGAGGCAGTGCCTGGCATCAGCTGGCTGAGCATGGCTGGAGCACTGGTTTTGGCAATCTCACGCAATGCAGCAGCAATGGGTAGTTTGCTAGGATCAAAAGCCAGCCAATGACGCTTTAATATCCGTGAATACATGATCGCAGCGCCTGCCAGGCAGGCCACAATGGTGGCATAGGCCGCACCGGGTAAGCCCAAGCCAAAGGTGAAAATAAATAATGGATCGAGCAACATATTCAGGACGCTGGTGAATACCATCATTAAGCCGGGTAAGCGGGTATCACCGTTAGCGCGTGAAATGCTGTTGGCAAAATATAAAAAAGCGCCCAGCCATGCACTGCTTAGCCAAGGAAGCCAATAGCTTTCAGTATAGGGTAACAACTCTGCGCCGGCGCCGAGGGCGTTGAGTAACGGCATACGCAAAAGCCAAATTAGAGTACATAAAATAAATGAAACGCAGCAGCCGGTGATCACCACAAGTCCGCCCATGTACTTGGCATGATCCAAGTTGCCCGCGCCAATCGCACGAGAAATCAACGCGGTTGCGGCAATACCAATACCGATTTGTACACCTATCAATAGCTGTTGCAGAGGCAACGAAAACCCGAGCGCTGCGAGCGGCTGCATACCGAGCATACTGATAAAAATACTATCAACCAGCTGAAAGCTCATCAGCGCCACAGCACCAAAGAGCATGGGCCAGGTCATACTAAATAAAGCGCGAGGCAATGATTGGTCAGCTAGATATTTTTTTTGCATAGTGCGGTTAAGAGCTTAGCGAGGACGATTGGGCGGCTATGGTAGCACTCCTATGGTCTTTGTGTGATGCTGATGCAGCATGCCCAAGTTGGTGGGTTGGTTTTTTCTATGATTTGTATGAGCAAGAAGATCGCTTGTGTTCGTTTGGGATTTTAGCTGAATTGCAATGACGGTCGTTTGCTGTTCTAGATGCTTCGGTGTTTTAGGGCACCGGCAAGCTATGCCACGCAATGACCAGCGCACCTTAAGTAAAAAAACTTTCAGGAACAGTTGGCGCATGTTGCAGCGTGCAAGTGTTGTTCTTCCCTTAACACGCCATCCTGGCGTGATGCGGGCGCTACGCCATCCATGGCTGCGCTCGCCACAACACCCGCACACTGCAGTTGATCATTGATGTTGTTTTCAAGTCTGTAGCATGGCTCGTTTAAAGCAGGAGCATTGATTAGCGCTAGGGTTTGTTTATCTTATGAAAACTCAAGCCAGCAAAGCCCAGAGCAAAACCAAGCCTTAGCGCTCAGAACCAGAATCAAAACCAGAGCTAGAATCAAAAGACAGCCTGCCAAACTTAACGTGTAATACAAAGCTTCCAGAAACAGACGAGCCCTATATCAATCGAGCTATCAACACCGCTGATCAACGAGTGCTTCGGGGTTGGTGTGACAAGCGAAGCCAAGGATGGCGCAGCGCCGGAGTTGAACCCAGGATGGGTTCGTCGACGGAAAAACACCTACCCCGAAGTACGCTATGCCACGCAAGAGCTATTAAAAACCCACAAACAGCCCCAAAAGAATCGTTAATGGCCATTACGCCTCAAATAAAAAAACTATTAGGAACAGTTTGCGCATGTTGCAGCGTGCAAGTGTTGTTCTTCCCTTAACACGCCTTCCTGGCGTGATGCGGGCGCTACGCCATCCCTGGCTTCGCTTGCCACAACACCCGCACACTGCAGTTGATCATTGATGTTGTTTTCAAGTCTGTAGCATGTCTCTTTTTAAGGCAAAAGCATTGATTATTGGTGTGGTTTGCTAATCTTCTAAAAAACTCACATTCAAACTCAATGTATTCAGAATCAGACGAGCCTTATATCAATCGCGCTAACTACACCGCTGATCAACGAGTGCTTCGGGGTTGGTGTGACAAGCGAGCCAAGGATGGCGTAGCGCCGGAGTTGAACCCAGGATGGGTTCGTCGACGGAAAAACACCTACCCCGAAGTACGCTATGCCACGTACAAGCTGTTAAAGGCTGACGGACAAGCACCAGCTTCAGACTACAGAATGCAGGTCAAAAACCGACGAAAAAAATACCCATCCCGAAGCACGCTATGCCACGTACAAGCTGTTAAAGGCTGACAGATAAGCACCAGCTTCAGACTACGGAATGCAGGTCAAAAACCGACGAAAAAACACCAACCCCGAAGCACGCTATGCCACGTACAGGCTGTTAAAAACTGGCAGACAAATATAAACCGCGAAGTACGGCTAACCACGCAAGCTGCACATTAAATAAAGCAGCTTACAGGCTTACAGCGTAACTGTAGAATCAGGCACATCAATGTTTATAATTAACGCGGCTTAGCAGGTTTGCGTTTGCCGCCTTTAGCCGCAGGTTTTTTACCTCTTTCCGCGCGCAACTTGGCTTCAGCGGCTGCTTTAGCCTGCTCGCGTTTATGCCATTGAGGCTTGTCATCTGTCGCACCTGTCGTGCGTGGCGGCAAGCCCGTGTGTTGGGTTAGTAGTGGGCGTGCTGCTTTTTCGCCTTTAGCTGGTGTGGAATTTTTGCGGCGTGCACTGCGATAACCGTCAGCGTGTGGCTGCTGCGCAGGGATTAAATGCTGCTTGCCATCGCCAATCAAGTCAGAGCGACCCATACGCATTAGCGCTTCACGGATTTGCGGCCATGACTTTGGATCGTGGTAGCGCAAGAACGCTTTATGTAATCGGCGCTGCTCTTCGCTTTTCACAATCTCAGTGGCTGGGCTTTTATAGGTGACTTTACGCAGTGGGTTTTTACCTGAATGGTACATAGCCGTCGCCGTGGCCATTGGCGATGGGTAAAATGCCTGCACCTGATCAGCGCGGAAGTTGTTTTTCTTCAGCCACAGAGCCAGATTCAGCATATCCGTGTCAGTAGTTCCGGGGTGCGCAGCAATAAAGTAGGGAATAAGATACTGTTCTTTACCAGCTTCCTTGGTGAAGCGCTCAAACATTTTACGAAAGCGATCGTAATTGCCAATGCCCGGCTTCATCATGTGCTCAAGCGGGCCTTCTTCCGTGTGTTCTGGAGCAATTTTTAGGTAACCACCAACGTGATGGGTAACCAGTTCGCGTACATACTCAGGTGACTCTACTGCGAGGTCATAGCGCAGCCCTGAGGCAATCAATACTTTCTTAACGCCTGGAATATCTCGGGCTTTGCGGTACAACTCAATCAATGATGTGTGGTCGGTATTGAGGTTCTGGCAAATACCCGGGAATACGCAGGATGGTTTACGGCAGGCGGCTTCAATTTCAGGGCTGCTACAGGCCAAACGGTACATATTTGCTGTGGGGCCACCAAGGTCGGATACCACCCCAGTAAAGCCGGGAACCTTATCGCGCATGTCTTCAATTTCTTGCACAATTGAGTCGTGCGACCGGTTTTGAATAATCCGGCCTTCATGTTCAGTAATTGAGCAGAACGTACAGCCACCAAAGCAGCCGCGCATAATATTGATTGAAAAACGAATGGTTTCGTACGCAGGGATTTTTGCTTTGCCATATATAGGGTGTGGTACGCGCGCATAGGGCAGGCCAAACACATAATCCATTTCTTCAGTGGTCAATGGGATCGGTGGTGGGTTGAGCCAAACATCCTGATTGTCATGGCGTTGCACTAAGGCACGGGCGTTGCCAGGGTTGGTTTCTAAGTGCAGCACGCGGTTAGCGTGCGCATAGAGGACCGGATCGTTGCGGACCTTTTCAAAGGACGGGATACGGATCACGGTGCGCTCACGGGTTAAGCGTGGGTGATCGAGCAGCTGCACAATCTGCACGTCATCTTGGCCAGTCTGCGCAGCGCTTTGCTGCTCAACAGCACAGGCTTCAGTGTCTTGTGTATTGATATACGGATTGATAATTCGATCCACACGGCCTGGACGGTCAATGCGAGTTGAATCGAGCTCAAACCAATCGCTGGGCGTATTGCGACGAATAAAAGATGTGCCTCGAATATCATCGATATCAGCAATCGACTCGCCCCAGGATAAGCGCTGTGCCACTTCGACAATGGCACGCTCGGCGTTACCGTACAGTAGAATATCTGCCGTAGAGTCCATTAAAATTGAACGTCGAACGCTGTCTTGCCAATAATCATAATGGGCGATGCGACGCAAAGAGGCCTCGATGCCACCTAAGACAATAGGCGTGTTGCTGTACGCTTCTTTACAACGCTGAGTGTAGACCAAACTAGCGCGGTCGGGTCGCTTGCCGGCTAGAGCACCGGCAGTGTAGGCGTCATCTGAGCGCACTTTACGATCAGCAGTATAACGGTTAATCATTGAGTCCATATTGCCGGCGGCCACACCAAAAAACAGGTTTGGCTCACCCAGTTGCATAAAGTCATCTTTATTACGCCAGTCAGGCTGGCTAATAATGCCTACGCGAAACCCCTGTGCTTCTAATACACGGCCAATCACTGCCATACCAAATGATGGGTGATCAACGTAAGCATCACCAGTCACAATGATGACATCGCAAGAATCCCAACCCAGTTGATCCATTTCTGCACGTGACATTGGTAAAAAAGGTGCCGGGCCGAAACATTCAGCCCAATATTTAGGATAGTCGTATAAGGGTTTAGCAGCGTGCATAAGAAGTGACCTATATCAAGATCGGTGAAATATAGCATATATGTTACTGATAGAGGCGGGCATAGGCAGCCAAGTCAGCGCAAATAAGTATGTGTTAGAGTGCAGCAATTAATTGATCAGGTCGCTATAGTCGGCTGTTGTGCGGCACAGTAGAGAGCAGGGTGCTAGAAGTTGGTAAGTTACTGCCCAGCACTGTAATAGGCTCATGCAAGCGCACTTGCTCTGGCTTCTTAATCTACGATAGCGGTTAATTGGAACCTCAGCGCTGTTTTCCACTATGATGCTGTATGAGCTGTTGCGATCTGCTTGGTCTTTATGCAGTGGGCACTGTGCTGGATTATAGCCGTGTGTCCGGCTTATGAGAGTGTAGCTAGAAGCACTCAGTAGATTATGGCGCACAGTGTCAGCAGCAGCCTGTTTATTTTAATAAAATTTTACAGTTTTACATTAATTATATTTTTTAACATTATGAAAAATATGGAGAAATTTTAATGGATGGGCGGCAAAGTGCTCAAGCACGGAATAAGGCAATGCGCACAACCAGTGTCGTAGGCGCCATTGTTAATTTGGTTTTGACCATTGCCAAAGTTGTTTTTGGCGTTATTGGTCAGTCACATGCCTTGATCGCTGATGGTGTGCATTCTTTAGCCGACTTAAGTACCGACTTGATGGTGTGGTTCGCAGCCAAATACAGTAATCAGCCTGCTGATAAAGAGCATCCTTACGGGCATGCGCGGATTGAAACAGCATTCACTGTTGGTTTAGGAGTGGTGCTAATCCTTACCGCGATTGGTATCGTGGTTGACTCAGCGCAGCGCTTACTCAACCCAGAAACCCTGCTGCAGCCAACCTCAATAGTGCTATGGATTGCTGCTATCTCAATTTTGGCTAACGAAGGCTTGTATCACTACACCATGCGCGTTGCTCGCCAGTTCAATTCAGGTTTACTGAAGGCTAACGCGTGGCATCACCGCTCTGATGCGATTTCCTCGGTTGTCGTACTGCTGGGCGTGGCCGGTAGTCTGATGGGCTTGCCCTATCTAGATGCCTTTGCCGCTCTTGCTGTGGCTTTGATGATTGGTCATGTTGGCTGGACTCAGGCCTGGACATCCATACGTGAGTTGGTGGACACGGGCTTGGAACCGAAAACAGCTTCTGCCTTAAAGCGCATCATTAAAACGATTGAAGGTGTGCAGGGCGTACATATGTTGCGTAGCCGACGCATGGGTGGTGTGTATCTTATTGATGTGCATATTGTTGTGGATGAGCGCTTAAGTGTCTCTGAGGGGCACAAAATCTCAGAGTATGTACGCTTAAAGCTGATTGACTCGCATGAGTATATTAGCGATGCCTTAGTCCACATTGATGCTGAAGATGATTCAGTTGCGGCACTCTGTACTGATTCACCAATGCGTAGGGAAGTGCTGACAGATTTACGCAGGGTTTGGGCTGATCAGATTGAGGCTGAAGAATTGGAACAGGTAACCTTGCACTACCTAAACGGCAAAGTACACGTGGATTTAGTACGCAGCATGCAGACAGTTGATGCCAATGCTCAACAGCTCATTGAGCGTTTGCAGGAGCAGGCACAAGCTCTGGATTACATTGGTGAGGTAAAGGTTTTATACCGCTACCCATAGCGCACAGGTGCTGCGCTGCTTTAATGCACATAATGTTATGCGCTTATGGGTAGAATAGGCTGCTTTATACTCCGACATAAGAACTGATATGACAGCCATACACACCCTCTCTAAACCCACCCGCTTCGGCGGAGCAATGATTGTTGCTGGCACTGCAATTGGTGCTGGCATGTTGGCCAATCCGACTGCTACTTCGGGTGTTTGGTTTGTTGGCTCTGTCTTGTTGTTACTGTACGTGTGGTTTTGCATGTACGTCTCTGGTTTGATGTTATTGGAAGCTACATTGCACTTCCCGCAAGGGGCGAGCTTTCATACCGTGGTTAAGGGTTTGCTGGGACCACGCTGGAATATAATCACAGGGCTTGCTGTTACTTTTGTTCTGTACTCGCTCACTTATGCCTATATTTTTGTTGGCGGTGGCTTAACGCAAAATAGCCTATCAGCACTCAGTGGCTGGGTATTTGATCAACCGTTACAACCATCACGGCAGTTGGCCTCAGTTGTATTTTTGCTAGTGCTGGCCACCTCAGTCTGGGTTTCTACCAAGCTGGTAGATCGTTTTGCAACAGTGCTCATTGGTGGCATGCTGATCAGTTTCTTTTTATCAACGGGTTCACTTATACAGAGCGCCACAGCAAGTGTCTTATTGAATCTACCCGTGCAGGATCAACACAGCTATTGGCCTTACATTTGGGCGGCATTACCGGTGTGTTTGGCGTCGTTTGGTTACCATGGCAATGTGCCAAGTTTAGTCAGTTACTACAATAAACATGCACAACCGGTTGCGCGCAGCATTTTATGGGGTTCATTACTGGCCTTGGCTATGTACGTGTTATGGCAGCTGGCGGTGCAGGGTAACTTACCGCGCGCAGAGTTTGCGCCGGTGATTGCTGCTGATGGTGATGTGGCTGTGCTGCTGCAGGTGTTATCGACATATGTGAAAACTGACAACATTGGCAGAATTTTAAGTGCTTTTGCTTATATGGCCATTGCCAGTTCGTTTTTAGGGGTGACACTTGGCTTGTTTGATTACATTCGTGATCTGTGCCATTTCAGCGATACAGCCGGTGGGCGCTTCAAAGCGGCACTGCTGACTTTTTTACCGCCACTATTTGCATGCTTAGCCTTTCCTACAGGCTTTGTGAAAGTAATGGGCTACGTCGGGCTTATGGCGGCTATTTGGGCTGCGTTAGTGCCTGCATTACTGGTTCGTGCCAGCCGTAAGCGTTTTACGTCAACAAGCTATCAAGTGTTTGGCGGCACATTTATGATTGGTTTTGTTTTGCTATTTGCCGTAGCAGCTTTCTTTGCGCAGGTATTATTGTTGCTACAAGCGCTGCCTGTGTTTAAGGGCTAAATAGCGACACACCTGATAAGTGACCTGGCTTTAGTTGTGCTAGCTGTGGCTGCTTGCAAATGAAAGTTTGCCATACTCAGGGTCTTCGGCTATATTAGCGCGCCTCGCTTAACTGATTCATCAGCTAGCGAATTGCGGTGAAGTGTCCGAGTGGCTGAAGGAGCTCGCCTGGAAAGCGTGTATAGGAGAAATCTTATCGAGGGTTCGAATCCCTCCTTCACCGCCATACAGCCTACTAAACCCTTGATTTTTAATAGATTTCAGGGGTTTTTTTATGTCTGTTGTTTCTATTAGGGCATTCAGTAGGCCAAGCGCACACTGAAAGCGTGTAGGTTGTCTAGTTATGGGCGACAAATCAATCATATACGTGCCCAGCGTCGACCCTAAAGTGTCGACCTAGCGGGGCAGCACCGCCTGATGGAATGTCACGTTAAGCTGTCTCAATTTGATCTGCAAACACACTTAAATAAGGCCATGGTATGCGTGCAAGATGGGATATCTTTTGCCGAGTCATCGATAACTTTGGTGATATTGGTGTGACCTGGCGCTTGGCTCAGCAATTAAGCCAAGAGCATCCGTTTGACGTGCGCCTGTGGGTGGATGATTTATCAGCGTTTCATGCGATTTGCTCAGCTGTGGTGAGCACTGCTGAACAGCAAGTGGTTGATGGCGTAGACGTCTGTTTATGGCCAGACGAAAGCTCAATAACACAATACGACTGTGCTGATGTGGTGATCGAAGCCTTTGCTTGTCAATTGCCTGAAAGCTATATCGCCCTGATGCGCAGCAAGCAGCAGGTACTCTGGCTTAACCTTGAATACCTTACTGCAGAGCCGTGGGCTGCTGAGTGTCATGCCTTGCCATCATTACAGAGCGGTGGTTTGCAGAAGTATTTCTTTTTCCCGGGTTTTACTGGGCAAACCGGTGGCTTGTTACGTGAGGCCGACTTGCTGAGCAGGCGAGATGCTTTTTTAAACTCAAATACATTACGTGCCGATTACTTGGCTTCTTTGGCAGTACAAGCGCAACAGGGCGAGCGCTTAATCAGCCTGTTTGCGTATGCCAACCCAGCGCTGCCTAGCTGGCTTGATGCTTTAAGTCAGGACAGCCGCAGCAACCGCTTACTGGTCTTGCAGGGTCCGCTGCAGAGCAGTGTGGCCAGCTGGTTTGCAATAAAAGAACTCAAGATCGGAGAAATATACCAACGCGGCAGCTTAACTGTGCAAGCCTTGCCCTATATTGAGCAAAAAAACTTTGATCAGTTGCTGTGGTGTTGTGATCTCAATTGTGTGCGTGGTGAAGACTCATTTGTGCGTGCGCAGTGGGCTGCTAAAACGCTGCTTTGGCATATTTATCCGCAGCAAGAGAGTGCGCATCTGGATAAGCTTGAAGCGTTCTTATCGATCTACAACAATGACTTAGGAGAACAAGCTAAGCATGCTCTAAATAGTTTGCACCGCGCTTGGAACCAGCAAGACGATATGCATGCGCCATGGCAGCAGTTTGTCGCGCAGGAACACGCACTGCAAAAGCATGCCAAACATTGGTCAGCACAGCAAAAAAAACAGCCTGATCTTGCAACAAAGCTGGCGTGTTTCTATCAAGATTGGCTATGATGCGTACCTATTTTTTTATCCTCATTGTTTATGGATTTTCAGTATGAAAACTGCACAAGAATTTCGCGCCGGCCAAGTTGCTAATATTGATGGTTCACCTTGGGTGATTCAGAAAACCGAGTTCAATAAATCAGGCCGCAATGCTGCGGTGGTAAAAATGAAGCTGAAAAACCTATTAAACGGTACTGCTGCTGAAAGTGTTTACCGTGCAGACGACAAATTTGAAGCGATTATTCTTGATCGTAAAGATGTTACCTATTCGTATTTTGCTGACCCGTTGTACGTGTTTATGGATTCTGAATACAATCAGTACGAAGTCGAAAAATCTGATCTCGAAGCGGTTTTACCCTATATCGAAGACGGTATGAGCGATGAGTGTGCTGCGGTGTTTTACGATGATAAAGTCATCTCAATTGAGCTGCCAAACACCATCGTTCGTGAAATTATTTACACTGAACCTGCTGTACGTGGCGACACCTCGGGTAAGGTGATGAAAACCGCGCGTTTGAGCACAGGCCATGAATTGCAGGTATCCTCGTTTTGCGAAATTGGCGATTCAATCGAAATTGATACCCGCACTGGCGAATACAAGTCACGCATTAAAGCTTAATGAGTTAATTCAGCCTTGCGTGTAAAAGCCCAGCGATGCTGGGCTTTTTGCTTTTAGCAGGACGCCGTGTGGGTGTTAATCATGTTAAGAGGCTACCAGCATTATGATAGTTCTTTGGGTGAGTATGGGCTTGCTTGTACTGCTGGCGATCTATCACTTGCAGCGTTACCGACAAGCACGAGAGGAATATGCTGTGTTAGTTGAGCAGGCTGAAAAACGTATCCTGACACAAGAGAAGGATAAGTACGGCGTTATCAGTGTGGTTGAGAGCAATGGCTTTCGTTATTTACAGTTTGGTAATGATATAGAGCAAAGTTGTGTGCTTTATGAGAATCCATTATGGCTCAAGTATGACTATACGCGGGCCATGCTACTAGGCAGCTTATGCCATGCGCATCCAGAGACGGCGCTGTTCTTAGGCTTAGGTGCGGGCAGTTTGACTGAAGTCTGTTTGGCTGTCTTACCGCTTGAGGACGTTGAAGTGCTTGAGTTGCGCGAGGCGCTGCCACGTCTTGCTGTGGATTATTTTGGCATGAGTGATGATCCGCGCTTGACCATTCGTATTGGCGATGCCCTAGAGTTGATTGAGAGTGCAGAAACGGCTGATTTGATTTTTCTTGATATGTATACCGATAGCGGCCCTTCAGTGGGGCACTTGGCTTGGAATTTCTTGCAAGCCTGTCAAGACAAACTCAATCTTGGTGGCTGGCTGATAATCAATCAGTGGGCCACGCTGGATGGACGGCCGCTAGGCGCGGCATTGTTGCGTGGGATATTTTATCGGCACTATTGGGAAATACCGGTCAAGGAAGGCAATGTGATCTTATTGGTGCCCTCAAGTTTTGAGCAGTCACCACCCATACCGTTGCTACGTCAACAGGCCGCGCGCGTGGCTGAGCATCTGGGTTATGACATCAGTTATTTAATTGAGATGATTCGCCCTGCCAGCGAGTAAGCGTCTGCATTGGATTTAAATTTATACAGACGCTATGCGGGTTTAAGCTAAGTGAGCTTTATCCAATTCGATCGCTGCATCAAGGGCTTCGAGTAAGCTTTTGCGTACTTTAAGCTTGGTATTGCGGTGCGCTTTCATATTGATTTTTTTCATCAATGTCGCTACGCCGAGCGCGCTCTGCATAAGCTCTTCGGCTGGCACCACGCGATCTAAGAAGCCAGCATCAATAGCAGCGACGGGACTAAATAGCTCACCATTGATCACTGAGCGCTGGAACGCAGCTTTACTGAGGCGGTCTTTTGCCAGCTCAATACCCGCATGGTGCATGGTCATGCCGATCAGCACTTCGTTTAGACCGATGTTAAATGCACCGTCAACACCAATTCGATAATCTGCCGATAATAATAAAAACGCACCCTTAGCAATCGCATGGCCTGGGCAGGCGACAATGATCGGGTAGGGGTGTGCTAACATACGTCGCGCTAATGTTGATCCTGAAGCGACTAAGTTGATCGCGCTTTCAGGGCTTGCAGTCATCACTTTTAAATCATAGCCGCCAGATAAAATTCCCGGTTGGCCCGTGATAATAACAATTGCGCGATCCTGCTCGGCCTGATCTAGGCAGCTGTTAAAGGCTGTAATCATATCGGGTGAAATGGCATTAACTTTACCGTTGTTTAAGGTTAAGGTAGCAATACCTTGGTTGCAGCTGTAGTGAATCAGTTCGCTCATGGCATAGAATCCATTTTGTTGTTTGTGAGTCGCACAGTACCCAGCTCTGTATAAGAGGTAAAGCATAAAGACTGACTGTAAAGTCGAGATTTCTCTAACACATTCAGCACCCTGAACAGATGGGCGTTGTTACAACTGCAGTGAAATTTAAATCAAAGGTAAGATTAACGTGACACAAATGCTTATAGAGGCTGATGCCGAACTGGATGCCCGCGGTCTTTTTTGTCCTGAACCGGTCATGATGCTGCACACTAAAGTGCGCGAGCTGGCAGCCGGTGAGGTGCTAAAAGTCAGCGCAACTGATCCATCGACCCAGCGTGATATACCTAAGTTTTGCACTTTTTTAGAGCATCAACTGCTTGATAGCAGTGAAGAAGATGGTACCTACACGTATTTTATTCGCAAAAAGTTATAATTGATGCAGAACGACCTTAATACTTTATAAAAGCAGCTTAAGCGGGGATATATGGAGCAGTTTCGCAATATTGGCATTATTGGACGCATGGGCAGCATTCGTGTTTTGGATACGATTCGCCGACTTAAGCGCTATCTGATTGGGCGACATTTGCATGTCATCTTGGAAGATAGAATTGCCGAAATGCTACCAGGCCATAACTTGCAAACCAGTTCACGCAAATTGCTAGGTGAGGTCTGTGATTTAGTTATTGTTGTCGGCGGTGATGGCTCAATGCTTGGCGCTGCACGTGCTTTAGCTCAGCATAAAGTTCCTGTGCTGGGGATCAACCGCGGCAGCTTAGGTTTTTTAACAGATATTTTGCCTGAGCATCTAGAGTCGCAAATTTCTGAAGTCTTAGCAGGAAATTACACCACTGAGCAGCGCTTTTTATTAGAAGCTGAGGTGCGTCGTGATGGTGTAACGATCGGCGAAGGTGATGCGCTTAACGATGTGGTTTTTCATCCGGGTAAATCAACACGAATGATTGAGTTCGAGTTGTTTATTGATGGCCAGTTTGTCTACAGTCTAAAGGCCGACGGTCTCATTATTGCGACACCAACAGGCTCAACAGCCTATGCGTTATCGGCCGGTGGTCCAATCATGCACCCGCGTTTGGATGCTATTGTGATTGTACCGATGCACCCACACACCTTATCCAGTCGCCCAATCGTGGTCGATGCTGACAGTGAGTTAAAAGTTGTTGTAGCTGAAGATATGAGTATCTACCCGCTGGTTTCATGCGACGGACAAAACCATGTCACCTGTGCTCCAGGTGATACCTTGCATGTTCAACGTAAGCCACAAAAGCTGCACTTGATTCACCCGCTGGATCATAATTTTTATGCTGTTTGCCGTGACAAACTCGGCTGGGGCAGCCGCTTGGGCCAGGATAATAAGTAATGTGGATTGATCCTGCGCGCAATTATGACCTGATCGGCGATGTGCATGGCTGTGCGCAGAGTCTTGAGCGTTTATTGGCGCTTTTAGGTTATAAAAAGCACGCTGGAGTGTGGCAGCATAGCGATCGCCAAGCGCTGTTTTTAGGTGACTTAATTGATCGAGGCCCACAGATACGCGAAACCTTGCATATCGTCCATGCAATGGTTGAAGCGGGGCATGCAATTAGCATCATGGGTAATCATGAGTATTATGCGCTGGCTTGGAATACTACTCTTGAACATGGTGGGGAAGAAGCATATGTACGTGAACACAGCGCGCATCATGCTCGCTTGCAACGTGAAACTTTGGAGCAGTTTGCAGAGCATCCGTATGACTGGCAGGATTTTAATCAGTGGTTCTTAACCTTGCCTTTGTTTATTGATGCTGATCGCTTTCGCGCTGTGCATGCCTGCTGGGATGATCGCTTAATACATACGCTGCGTAACCGCTTTGCCGATGGTCGAATTGATACTGAATTTATTCGCCAGTCAGCAACCAGTGGTAGTTTTGCCGATCAAGCCTTTAATCGGTTATTGCGCGGGGTTAACCTACCATTGCCATATGGCATGTCGCTTATAGGTCAAGACGGCTATCGACGCTCGTCATTTCGCACCAAGTTTTGGCATGATGAGCAACCTGCATTGACCTATGGCGATGCGGTATTTCAGCCCGATGCATTACCAGAACATATCGCTCAAAAACCCTTGCCCGCGCAGTATTTACGCCAGATCAATGCATATGATGCAGAGCAACCTTTATTGTTTGTTGGTCATTATTGGCGTCAAGGTCAGCCTAGTCTGATTCGTCCCAACTTAGCTTGTTTAGATTATAGTGCTGTCAATGGTGGCAAATTGGTTGCCTATCGTTTAGGGCAGGAACAACAGTTGCTGCCGCAAAATTTTGTGTGGGTTGACGCCCATGAGCAAGGACATTGATCATGAAGTGGAGCAGTGCTTTACGCGTACCACTGAACACAAACCTTGAGGCATTTTTGCAGTTGTTGCTACAACTGGGCATCGGCCATCGCGTTACCGAAGATCAAGGTGAGCAAGTGCTATGGGTTGGCAGTGATGCGCATGCAGAACAGGTACGTGAACTTTTCCAGCAATTTGAGGCAGGCCAGTTGTCGCCTGAGGTTGTGCAGCATAGCCGCGCGCCGGTTAGCGCTTATAAAATACCTGGTTTTACCCAGCAGTTGCGTAATAGCCCAATCACCACGGCGGTGTTGTTGGCCTGTTTAATCGTTGCTGCAATCACGCAACTGGGTGACAGTTTAGATACGGTGCGTTGGTTCACCTTTAATGACTTTCGCATCCAAGGTGACTATGTTTACTTTGCTACGTTAGAGCACGGACTCGAACAGGGACAGTGGTGGCGTTTATGGTCACCAATGCTGCTGCATTTTGGGTTTTTGCATCTGGCGATGAATATGCTGTGGTATTGGGAGCTGGGACGGCGCATAGAGTATCAGCAGGGCTGGTTGTTTCTGTTGCTGCTGACCCTAACTTCGGCTTTAGTCTCCAACGTCAGTCAATTTATATTTTCTGATGCTGCTTTGTTTGGCGGTTTATCTGGTGTGCTTTATGCCGTGCTCGGGCACTGCTGGATTTATCAGCGCATTTATCCGCGAGCCAGTTATGCGCTACCCAGTGGCGTTGTGGCTATGATGCTGATTTGGCTGCTGCTATGCTTGTTTGGCGTAGTGACCGCATTGGGTTTTGGGCAAATCGCCAACGCTGCACATGTCAGCGGTTTGTTGCTGGGTTGTTTGAGTGGTGCTGTGTTTGCGCTCAGCGCACGTCAACGTGCCGCTTAATGCCTTTTGTTTATTTTGTGTAGGAATGCCTTATGAAAAGTTTTTCTGATTTGATTCAAAAAATCACCCCTGAGACATACAAAACCCTAAAACTGGCCATGGAAATAGGCAAGTGGGGCGATGGTACCAAGCTGACCCAAGAACAAAAAGAGCTGACCATGCAGGCGATGATTGTTTGGGAGCAAAATAATCTGCCAGAAGAAGAGCGTACCGGCTACATGGGCGGGCAAGAGTGCGGCAAACAAGCCAAGAAGGCATTGTCTGAAACCGAGTCTGCACTGTTTGCACCAGCAGCGGGGACCCTGCACTGATGTTGGAATTAGGCCGTGGCGCCGTTAGCAAAATGCAGATCGCTTTAGATACTCCTGCACAATACAGTTTTCGTTTAGATGATGAGCAGCACGCGCTCAATCAGCTGATCGGGCAAACCTTACGTTTGGAGTTTTTGGGCCAGATCAATTGCACCCACTGCGATCGCTCAATTAAGAAAAGTTTTGCACAAGGCTATTGCTGGCCGTGCTTCAGCACGCTCGCACGTTGTGACAGCTGCATCATGAGCCCAGAAAAGTGCCACTTTGATGCCGGCACCTGCCGTGAACCTGAGTGGGCGCAAGATTTTTGTATGACTGACCACTTTGTTTATTTAGCCAACTCTACAGGGGTTAAAGTTGGGATTACTCGCGGCACGCAGCTGCCAACACGCTGGTTGGATCAAGGTGCGATTCAGGCTGTGCCAATTTATCGCGTAGCTACCCGTCAGCAATCAGGTTTTGTCGAAGATGCACTGCGCAGTCAAGTGGGGGATCGTACTAACTGGCGTGCGTTACTCAAAGGTGATGTGGAGCCGGTTGATTTGCTGCAGATCCGTGAACAGTTGCTGGAGAGCTGTGCTGAGTCATTAGATGCACTGCAACAGCGCTTTGGCTTGCAAGCGATTCAGCCTATTACCGACGTTGATGTCTTGGATATTTCTTATCCTGTTGAAGCCTATCCTAAGAAAATCAGCAGTTTTAATTTAGATAAAAATCCCATTGCTGAAGGAACTCTAATCGGTATCAAAGGCCAGTATTTATTGTTTGATACTGGGGTGATAAATATTCGTAAGTACACCGCTTATCAATTGTCGGTGAGTGTCAGCAGTAGCGTGCAGATATAAGTTTTATTCACAAGGTCAGTGAGTTTTTTAATCGAGGTTTTTTATGATGCGTACAGAACAACCGAAAATGATCGCACTAAGCGATTACCGCCTACCAGATTACCTGATTGATGAAACCCATTTGACCTTTGAATTGCATGAAAGCTATGCACTGGTGCATTCGCGTTTGCTGATGCAGCGCAATCCTGGGCTGGATAACAGCTTGCCGCCATTAGTGCTCGATGGTCAGCAACTTGAGCTGATTGATATTGAATTGGATGGTCAGCAACTGTCAGTGATCGACTACAAGCTCACGGAGAACAGTTTGCAGGTTCAGCCTAAGCAAAGGGCGTTTGAGTTGAGCACAACGGTGCGCATTGAACCACAAAAAAACACTGCGTTAGAAGGTCTGTATAAGTCTTCAGGTATGTTTTGCACCCAGTGCGAAGCCGAAGGTTTCCGCAAAATTACCTACTACCTCGACCGTCCTGATGTGATGAGCCGTTTCACCACGACTATCCATGCACAAAAGCACAGTTATCCAATTTTGCTATCCAATGGTAACCCTATTGCTGAAGGTGAAGATGACGATGGACGTCATTGGGTGACGTGGGAAGATCCCTTTAAAAAACCTGCCTACTTGTTCGCCATAGTGGCGGGTGACCTGTGGTGTGTTGAAGACACCTTTACCACTAAGAGTGGCCGTGAAGTTGTGCTGCGCATGTATGTTGAGCCTGAAAATTTGGATAAGTGCCAGCATGGTATGGACAGCCTGAAAAAAGCCATGCGCTGGGATGAAGAAAAATATGGCCGTGAATACGACTTAGATATCTTTATGATCGTGGCGGTCAATGATTTCAATATGGGCGCAATGGAAAATAAAGGTTTGAATATTTTTAACTCCAGCTGTGTTCTAGCCAAAGCCGAAAGCGCCACCGATGCTGCACATCAGCGTATTGAAAGCATTGTTGCGCATGAATACTTCCATAACTGGTCAGGTAACCGCGTTACTTGCCGTGATTGGTTTCAGTTATCACTTAAAGAGGGTTTTACTGTCTTTCGTGATAGCCAGTTTTCTGCGGATATGAACTCGGCTGTGGTTAAGCGCATTGAAGATGTGGCGTATTTGCGCACCCATCAGTTTGCTGAAGATGCCGGCCCCATGGCGCATCCGGTGCGTCCAGAGCAGTATATGGAGATTTCTAATTTCTATACGCTGACTATTTATGAGAAAGGCGCAGAAGTGGTGCGTATGCTGCACACCTTGCTCGGCGAAGAGACCTTTCGTAAAGGTTCGGATTTGTATTTTGAGCGCCATGATGGTCAAGCCGTCACCTGTGATGACTTTATTGCGGCAATGGAAAGCGCCAGCGGTATGGACCTAACTCAATTTAAGCGCTGGTACAGCCAGGCGGGTACACCGCAATTGGCGGTCAGCGACAGTTATGATGCGGCCACTCAGACCTACCAGCTGACGGTTAAACAAAGCTGCCCTGATACTCCGGGACAAACTAACAAGCTCCCGTTTGTGATTCCTTTGAGTATGGCGCTGCTTAATCAGCAGGGTGAGGCAATGCCATTACAGTTTGAGGACGAAAGTGTTGCGATCGCTGATGAGCGTGTGTTATCGGTCACTGCAGCAGAGCAAACCTTTACCTTTATCAATGTTGCAGAGCAGCCTCTGCCATCTTTGCTGCGCGGGTTTTCTGCGCCCGTGGTGTTGGACTACGACTACAGCCGCGACCAGTTGGTGTTTTTATTGCAGCACGACACCGATGGCTTTAATCGTTGGGAAGCAGGCCAGCAATTATCACTGCAAGTGATTGAAGAGGTAGTAGGGCAGATTTACGAAACTGATGAGCCGATGATGGATAGCCGTCTAGTGGCTGTTTTTACTGCGCTGCTGGAGCAAGACGATTTAGACCCAGCGATGCTGGCTGAGATTATAACCCTGCCAAGTGTGGGCTATATTATTGAGCAATATGAGCAGGCTGACCCATTAGCCATTCACCAAGCCCGTGAATATGTCAGCGACCAGCTTGCTTATGCTTTAAAAGAACCCATGCTGGCGCGTTATCAAGTATTGCGCAAAGAGTCTTTAGATACCCCTTATGTCGCGCAAGCCAGCGACATTGCTCGCCGCCGTTTGCAAAATATATTGCTGGCATACCTGATACGCACTGATGATCTAGACATCTTAGATGAATGTGTAGATCAGTTTGGTGTGGCTGACAATATGACTGAGCGTTTGGCTGCGTTGGCCTGCTTAGTAAATTCGCCATTTACCGAGGAAGCAGAGCATGCTCTAGAAAGCTTTTCTGAGCGCTTCGAAGATGATCCGTTAGTGATGGATCAGTGGTTTAGCGTGCAAGCAGCAGCGACATTACCGGGTGGCTTGCAGCGTGTGCAGCACTTGCTTGCGCATCCAGCTTTCAGCATTAAAAACCCCAATAAAGTGCGCGCAGTTATCGGCGCGTTTAGCACGCAAAACACACCAAATTTCCATGCCCATGATGGCTCAGGCTATGCGTTCTTAGCGGATAAAGTGATTGAGCTGGATGCATTAAACCCGCAAATAGCAGCACGCATCATCACGCCACTGACCCGTTGGCAGCGTTATGATTTGCACCAGCAAGAGTTAATGCTGGCGCAGCTTAAGCGCATTAAAAACAGTGGTGACTTGTCAGTTGATCTGTTTGAAGTGTTGGAGAAAAGCTTATCGGCTTAGTTATAATGTGATGCTTTAGCTGTATGTTACCGCATGCTGCAAACGCATTGATTGTTACTTTTCGCTACGCGGCACTGTGCAATGCAGTGCCGCGTCCATATTAAGTTTGACTTTTCTCCTTCCGCGTCGCTGCATCTGCTTTGCAGTTCTAAAGTGACTGTCGAGTTCCAACAAAAAACACTCTTTTCCATGCTTTAAAAAGCCAAAATTTACAGATGACTAAAGAGTCTGAATAAGACCAATGAATCATTGCACAAATATATTTTAAAACGCCTGTTTTAGATATGTTGGCATCATGGTTGCTGTGTATTCTCTTTGTGGCCAAGTGGACGTGGGGGGACTGCCACTGGACTTCACTTTGTATGCGCGTCTGTATGCAGCCTATGCTCAAAACACCACACAGCTGGTGTTACCTTTGTTTTATCGCGGGGAATAATAAAATGCTTAAAAAGCACAGTTTATTGGTTGTCTTTTTTTTAACACTCTACGCAAATCATAGCGTTGCGGCGGTGACAGAGGCCGAAGCTGCACAATTGGGGCGTACACTGATGCCCTTGGGTGGTGAGCTTGCCGGCAATGCCGCTGGAACTATCCCTGCCTGGCAAGGTGGCCTGACAACGGCACCGGCCGGCTATGAAGTCGGGCAGCATCATGTTGATCCGTTCGCTAACGACAAGCGATTATTCACCATTACTAAAGCCAATCTAAACCAATACAAAGATAATTTGTCCGCAGGTCAGATTGCTTTATTTAATAGCTACCCTGACACCTATCAAATCCCTGTTTACCCGAGCCGCCGTACAGCCTCTGCTCCGCAGTGGGTCTATGACAATGCCCAATATAATGCGCTTAATGCACGACTGGACAATAATGGCAGCAGCTTCTCCAATGCTAAAGGTGCTATTCCTTTTCCCGTGACAGACAGTGCTGTGGAAATGTTGTGGAATCATATTGCGCGCTACCGTGGAGTGTATGGCATACGCAATGCTTCAGAGGCAGTCGTACAACGCAATGGCTCATATTCATTGGTTGCTGCCCAGCAACAAATTGTATTTAAGTTTTACCAGAATCAAGGGCAGACCAATCAAGACAATAATTTGTTATTTTATTACCTGTCATTTGTTAAAAGCCCAGCACGCTTAGCTGGTGGTGCAGTGCTGGTGCATGAGACTTTGGATCAAACAAAAAACATGCGGCAAGCATGGGCCTATAACGCGGGCCAACGCCGTGTACGTCGAGCGCCTAACCTGTCTTATGATGCACCGATTGCCGCATCTGAAGGCATTCGCACTGCAGACAGTACAGATATGTATAACGGCAGCCCAGACCGTTATGACTGGACAGTAATCGGCAAGAAAGAAATCTATATTCCGTACAACAATTACAAAATTACACACCCCAGTGTGAGCTACCAAGAATTACTGCAAGCGGGGCATATTAATCCTGAGTTCACTCGCAATGAGCTGCATCGTGTTTGGGTGATTGAAGGCACGCTGCGTGACGGCTCGCGCCATGTTTACGCAAAGCGTCGATTCTATCTTGATGAAGACAGCTGGAACATTGTGATAGCCGATGAATACGATAGTCGTGGCGAGTTGTGGAAAGTCTCGATGGCCTACTTAAAAAACTATTATGAGGTGCCGACCACATGGACAGCACTGGACGTTTTTCATGATTTACAAGGACGCCGTTACCATGTGCAAAATCTTGATAATGAAGAAGATGCGACAATCGACTTCAGCCTAGCAGTGCCTGATGACAGTTACTTTAAGCCTGCAGCGCTGCGCAGGCGCGGTGTTCGCTAGCGCTTCAAGTCAAAAAGCCGTGCCTCCTGTACGGCTTTGTTGTGTTATATGGCGAGCTTTACAATACTTAACAAAACAACAATGAATAATGATTGCGAGTACAGGTCCTATTTCATAGGATTAAAGCGTATAACTATGGCCTGGACAGGCACGTAACGATAAAAATAACAGGAACTCTATATGCATGAATCCTTATCTAAAAGAGCTGGCACGCACCGATACCTCTGCAGTCCATTACGCAGTTGTGCCCGTGTGTTGAAAGCACTTCCAGTGTGTGCAGCTTTATTGTTTTCAAGCATGTATGCATTACCGCTTGCAGCGCAAACAGAAGGTGTCGCTGCACCAGCGTATTCGATTGAATCAACCGCAGCATCATCAAGACTGCTGTTGGATGTGGTGCGTGCAGGAGAGCGTTTAATTACCGTTGGTGATCGCGGTCATATTTTATATTCAGATGATGAGGGGCAGCAGTGGCTGCAAGCCCGCGTGCCGACTCAACAGTTACTGACAGCAGTGTATTTTGTAGATGACCGCTATGGCTGGGCAGTGGGTCATGATGCGCTTATTTTAGCAACGCGTGACGGTGGTGCGACTTGGGCGCGCCAATACGATGACCTTGAGCATGAAGCGCCTTTACTTGATATTTGGTTCAAAGACCGTAATCACGGCTATGCAGTTGGCGCATATGGCATGTTGCTAGAAACCTTTGATGGCGGCAATGACTGGCAGCGCATTGATGAGCGTATTGATAACGAAGACGGTTTTCACTTAAACGCCATCAGCGCAGTCGGCGATGCTGGTATTTTTATTGTAGGTGAAATGGGTCTAATGTTTCGCTCAGTTGACTGGGGGCAGTCATGGGAAACGATTGAGGGCCCATACCAAGGCTCATTGTTCGGTATTGTTGCAGGACAGCAGCCTCGGCATCTTCTCGTCTTTGGTTTGCGTGGACACATTTTCCGCTCAACAGATTTTGCTGAAAGTTGGGACGAAGTTAAGGTGCAAACTGATAGTGGTCAATTGGAGTATGGCTTGGCCAATGGCAGCTTACTCGACAATGGTGATGTCCTGATTGTTGGACACAGCGGAACTGTATTGCGCAGTACAGATGCAGGATTAAGTTTTAGTGTTTCCAATCGCGCTGACCGCGCTTCATTAACGGGTGTGATAGCAGGTGCCCAGGGTGGATTGATTCTAGTGGGTCAAAACGGCATTCATCTAACCGATGCAAACGGCAACGATTTGCACGCTAAATAATAAGACTGGAGACTGTCAGAATGACATCTAAAGCTAGAAACAATCCAGCCGCAGTGCTTGAGCGTTTGATTTTTAATAACCGCCCAGCGGTTATTGTAATTTGTGTATTGATCAGTGCTTTCTTATTTTGGAATGCGGCACAAGTGCGTCCCGAAACCAGCTTTGAGAAAATGATTCCGCTTAAGCACCCCTATATTGAGAAAATGCTTGAGCATCGTAACGATCTAGCCAACCTTGGTAATAGCGTGCGAATCTCTGTCGAGAGTGTTGATGGCGATATTTTCAACAAAGAGTATATGGAGACTCTGCGTCAAATCAGTGATGAGGCGTTTTATATTGCCGGTGTTGATCGCTCAGGTTTGCGCTCTTTATGGAGCCCAAACGTGCGTTGGACTGAAGTCACCGAACAAGGCTTTGCCGGCGGTGAGGTGATTCCGCAAACCTATGATGGCTCGGACGAGAGCCTTGAAGAGCTACGCAATAACATTCTTAAGTCAGGACAGGTTGGCCGCCTAGTGGGCAACAACTTCAAATCAAGCATAGTTGAAATTCCATTGCTTGAAACCTTCCCAGATCCGGACGACCAGAGCAAGCTGCTGAAACTAGACTACCAGGCGTTTTCACACCGGTTAGAAGAAAATATCCGTGATAAATACCAGCTGCAAAACCCCAATGTAAAAATTCATATCGTTGGTTTTGCAAAAAAAGTTGGTGATTTAATTGATGGATTATTTAACGTTGCCCTGTTTTTTATGGTAGCAATCGGCATCACCTTTGCTCTGTTATTTTGGTTTACCAAGTGTATAAAGAGCACCATAGCGGTGTTGTTTGCAACCTTGGTAGCGGTGGGGTGGCAGTTGGGTCTGTTGCACCTGATGGGCTTCGGACTTGATCCATACTCAATGCTGGTGCCGTTCTTAGTCTTTGCCATCGGTATCTCGCATGGTGTGCAAAAAATTAACGGCATCGCCATGGCCTCAAATACAGCACTGGATTCGCTTACAGCTGCACGTATGGCGTTTCGTCAGTTATTTGTTCCAGGCTTGGTTGCTCTGTCGTCGGATGCGGTGGGTTTTATTACCTTGCTACTGATTGATATTGGCGTAATTCGTGAGTTGGCGATTGGTGCGTCGGTTGGTGTGGCTGTGATTATTCTGACCAACCTAATCTTTTTGCCGGTGTTGATTTCTTATGTTGGTATCAGTAAAAAAGCTGTGCAGGTGAGCCGAGATAATGCCGCGCGGGACAATCCTTTGTGGCGCCTTATTTCTAATTTTGCCAGCCCAAAAGTTGCGCCAGTTTCGGTTACCATCGCCATTTGTGCGCTGGTGTTTGGTGTTTGGTATGGTCAGAATCTAAAAATTGGTGACTTGGATCAGGGCGCGCCGGAGCTGCATGCTGACTCGCGTTATAATCTGGACAATGACTTTGTTATCAACAATTACTCGACCAGCTCCGATGTGTTAGTGGTTATGGTGAAAACGCCAACTGAAGGCTGCTCAAGTTACGGTGCGCTTACAGCCATGGATGATTTGAGCTGGCGTATGGAAAACACCCCAGGTGTGCAATCGGTGGTGTCGATGGTCACAGTCTCTAAGCAAGTGATTAAAGGCATGAACGAGGGTAACTTGAAGTGGGAAACCTTATCGCGTAACCAGCATGTGTTGAATAACTCGATTGCGCGTGCTGATGCCTTGTACAACTCTGATTGCTCGTTAGCACCGTTATTGGTGTTCCTCGAGGATCATAAGGCAGAAACACTAACTACGGCGGTTGCTGCGGTTGAAGACTTTGCCGCTAAGAACAACACCGATGAGTATCAGTTCTTATTGGCCGCAGGCAATGCGGGTATTGAAGCGGCCACCAATGATGTCATCGCCGCATCAGAAACAATGATGCTCATTGCAGTCTACAGTGCAGTGATTATGATGTGCTTGATCACCTTCCGTTCAATCACTGCCACTGCTTGTATCGTTATTCCTCTTATGCTGACGTCAGTATTGGGTAACGCACTAATGGCGTGGATGGGAATTGGAGTTAAAGTCGCTACTTTGCCGGTGATTGCTTTAGGCGTGGGTATCGGTGTTGACTACGGCATCTACATCTACAGTCGTTTAGAGGCGTTCTTGCGCATGGGTATGCCGTTGCAAGAGGCTTATTACCAAACGCTAAAGTCGACAGGTAAGGCGGTGCTCTTTACGGGTGTGTGCTTGGCCATTGGTGTTGCCACTTGGATATTCTCAGCGATTAAGTTCCAGGCGGATATGGGCTTGATGCTGACCTTTATGTTCCTGTGGAACATGTTTGGTGCGATCTGGCTACTGCCGGCCTTAGCCCGCTTCTTAATTAAGCCTGAGCGCCTGCGCCAAGCTTAAGCAATGACTATGCCGGCACCTCCTCGCTGTCGGCATAGTGGGATGCAAAACGCTAAAATGCTTGTAAACAATCACTCACACTAAGCTTGCTGTCTGCGCTTTATTTTTGACGAGTTCAATATGACGGGTGAACCTCAGTGCTTTGTACTTGCTGACTTGAGGAAGCATTCAAGTATCTATTGGTCGCGCTGGCTACCTGTATACAGGCTTGCAGAAAGGGGCTTGCTGTAACTGGAAAAGGGCTTGCAAGTAGGGCGGCTGGATAAAGGGCAGGGGGAGGTTAAGAGCAGTGTGGTGTTTAAGATGGCTTGAAAGGGCCAGAGTCCACTGCCTAGGTACAGTGGACGCATCGACAAGGAGTAATGGCTCAGCTAATGTCCAAAATCTCACCCGTGTTGCTAAAAGCTAAAAAGCTGCCAATGCTACCGGCTTGAATCGCTTGCACCATCATTTGTAAGGGTTGTTCAGCCTGATCAGAGTTCGGTGCGATACCGGCACGACCTGACAGACTGCTAGCAAATACCACATCCCAATCTTGCCCCGTTTTTTTTGATTCTTCCAATAGCGCTGTAAAACTACTGATTTCTTCAGGGCTTTTATCAACACAGACCACGGGCGTTAAGGTTCCGCCCATGCCCTGTTCAAAGTTTGCTTTTTCTTGCTCAGTGGCGTCCTCTGGTAATTCTGCTTTGGTAAAAACAAAGAGAAGTAACTGAGGTTCTGCCTGTGAGTTTGCAGCCTGTAACAGGTCATCAAAGCTTGAAATAGTCATGCATGCTCTCTAAATTTATGAATACAGGAAGGCAACCGGTTAACCGCCACTGGCGTTCATAAAACGCACAATTTGCACATCACCGTCACTGCTGAAATGGTGTTTTTCAGGCTTATTGCCCAAGGCTTTTTGAATACTGGCCAGTACTGGCTCATTGGTTAAAGGATAGCGGCGTAGCAGGGCGAGCAAATCCAGTGAATGCTCATTACCTAAGCAGAGTAAAAGCTTGCCTTCAACGGTAATACGCACACGATTGCATGTGCTGCAAAAATTGTGGCTGTGCGGTGAGATAAAGCCAATTCGTGTGTTTTTGTAATCTTTTAAATGCATATAGCGTGCTGGACCGCCAGTACTATCACTGCTATTGAGCAGCGCATAGCGCGCAGCAATGCTATCACGCACTTGATCGCTGCTAAACAGTTCTCGTGAGCGGCCAACGTGCCCCAAGGGCATTTCTTCAATAAACGTAATATCTACTTGGTTTTCGATGGCGTAATCAGTTAACGCTAAAATTTCATCATCGTTGTGGCCTTGGATGATCACACTGTTGATTTTTAAATTCTTAAATCCGGCAGCGCGTGCAGCTTGAATGCCATCCAAAACCTGATGAAGATCACCAATACGCGTCATGGCCTTAAATTTATCAGGGCATAACGAATCTAGACTGATATTCAGGCGCTTTACTCCAGCATCGGCAAGGGGTTGTGCGTATTTGCGCAACTGCGAGCCATTAGTGGTCATCACTAACTCATCTAAGCCTGGAATAGCACTGATTTTCTCACACAGGCCAACGATGCCCTTGCGAGTTAAAGGCTCGCCGCCAGTTAGGCGTATTTTACGTACGCCATTGGCGACGAACAGTTCAGCACAGCGCTCAATTTCTTCAAGAGTCAAAATACGCTGACGTGGTAGAAACGTCATGTCCTCAGCCATGCAATAGATACAGCGGAAATCACAACGGTCAGTCACCGATAAACGCACGTAATCTATTTTACGACCAAAACCATCAATCAATGCTGAAGACATGACATCACTCCCAATCTAAGTTATTGCACAAGCGGTGAAGCCGCACCCTGCAATGTTATGCCCTCGATTGTAGCCCCTCCAACCAACATTTGCAGGTATTGAGTGACGCTTTTTTGCCAAACGCGCTGGCTTAGTTGCGCAGCAATGCGCTCCTTGACCATATGGAAAGGCACAAGCTCACCCTCAACCCGCTGTTCAACCAATACAATGTGGTAACCGTAGCGTGATTCGATCGGCTGTTCTGCTAAGCCAAGTGGCAAACGCAAGAGTTGACGTTCGAACTCTGGCACGGTTTGCCCTTTTGAGAGCTGTCCTAAGGAACCTTGCTGCTCTTTTGAAGGGCAGGATGAGTGTGTCATCGCCATTGCTGAAAAATCAGCACCGTCTTGCAATTGTTGAATGATATTTAAAGCGACTTCACGCTGTGTGCTGCGCTCTAGATCATCCTCAGGATCAGCTGCGATTAAAATATGCTTAGCCGACACCAGTGGCGGTGTGGTAAAGCTTCGCGGATTACGAGTGTAGAAGGTTTCTAACTCTGTATCGCCAATCTCTGGCGTACTGATCTCTTGCTCAAGCAAGCAGCGTGTTGTTGCTTCTTCTAGGGTTTCAGCATCTTTAGCTGTGACTTCAAGATTGATTTCGGCAGCGCGCTGCTTTAACAACTCTTGCAGAACTAAGGCTTGCGCCGCTAGAAACACCACCTCACGCTGTGAGTCAGCAGGGTGGTATTGCATCTCCTGAGCAATAGCCGTGCTGCTGATTTCGATACCATTGACGCGCACGATCGGCAAATCTTGATTACTGGTAGCAATCAATAAAGGCGATGCGGCGTCAGTGGGTGTTACGGATGCTGCGTGAGCAGCATCCGTAAACAAAGGTGTAGATGAATGAGTCATAACAGCACCCCTTAACTTTTTTGACGAACAATTTGGTAGCGACGTCCAAGGTACCAGATCGGTGCGCTAGCAATGTGCACTAAACGGGTAAACGGAAATAACACAAACAAAGTGACGCCAAGGAATACGTGCAGTTTGTAGATGATGCTAACTGACGAAATGGCTTCAGCAGCTTTCATCGGCTGGAATGTAACAATGCTTTGCGCCCAGTTACCGAGCAGCACCATCACTGATCCATCTAAGTGCTGTGTTGAAGCAAAAATAGTCAGCAAACCAAGGATCAACTGCGCCAGCAGAACAAACAAAATCATAATGTCTGAGGTGCTGGAACTGGCACGAATACGTGGATTGTTTAAGCGACGCTGAATCAGCATAACCAAACCAATCAAGCAAAGAATGCCAAAGAAGCCGCCGGATACTATTGCCAACATTTGTTTATTTGCTGTGCTGATAAAAGGGCTGTAAACCGCATGCGGTACAAGCAAGCCAACAAAGTGACCCGCGAGAATAAAGATAATCCCCACGTGAAATAAGTTGCTGGCTAAACGCATGCCTTTGTTGTCGAGCATTTGACTGGAGCCTGCGCGCCAGGTGTATTGCGATAAATCAAAGCGTGCCCAGCTGCCAATCAAGCAGACCGCTAGCGCGATATACGGGTATACGCCAAATATTAAAAGGTTGAAATTAGACATATTGTTCTCCTACACTTTTTTAGCAGCGGTAGCGTCATGGGCGAAGTCGACCCAATGCAGCGGAACAGCCGATTCTTCACGAGGTTTATGCTTAGCAGTACTGCCTGTGCTGACACCGCAACTGGCTGTTTGACTGCCGTCCATAAAGGTTACGGCTTCCTCTTCCCAGAGGGCGTCAAGCGCTTCGAGGCTGTCGTCATAGACTTCTTGACTGACTTGATCACGCACTTGCTCAATCGCTTCTTCTGGTTCAAAGCCAGCGATTTGTAAGAGCGCTCTAAAGCACGCGGCATAGGCGCTTGGTTGTTCTTCCAAGCGCGCAGCCAAGACTGCTAATAAGTGCTCAACATCCGCTAAACCCGCGCGAGCGGTAGCCTCGTCACAGTACGACAAATATTCCAGATACAGAGGAATATAGTCTGGCAGTTCTTTAACGCCGATATCAAAACCGTCATTTTCATACTGTGCCATTAAGTCGACCATGGCTTGGCCACGATCTCTTGACTCACCATGAACATGCTCAAACAGCAGCAAAGACAAGTGACGTCCACGATTAAACAAGCTGACATACGCTTCTTGAGCGTCCATCAAGTCTTGCCCTGTCAGTTCATCAAGTAGCGCCTGAACAGCATGGCGCTGTTCAGGACTGATGACACGAGTTGCTGCAATCGCTGCAGCCAACTCGTCACGTGCATCAAACACAACTTGTGAAGGGTAATCGGTCAGCAGTGAGATGACCTTTAGGATTTGCATGCTTAGTCCTCCCACACTTGTACAGTTTTCATCACCTCACGCTTGGTGTGTTTCTTACCACCAAACATATTGGCTGTGTCTTCACCGCCACCACAGCCGTTACCGAAGCTAAAGCCACAACCATTGCGCTCGGCAAAGGCATCGCTCAATGCTTCTTCGCGGTGTGCTGTCGGAATGACAAAGCGGTCTTCATAGTCAGCAATCGCTAAGTAGCGGTACATTTCATCCGCTTGCGCTTTGCTTAAACCCACTTCTTCAAGGGCAGTGAGGTCTTCAACGCCATCCACATGCTCTGCACGCTTGTACACGCGCATGGCCAGTAGACGTTTAAGAGCTAACTTAACCGGCTTCTCATCGCCCGCGGTGAGCAGGTTGGCAAGGTAGCGCAGTGGAATACGCAAGCTGTCAACGTCTGGAATGACACCGTTCATCTCGATTTTTCCGCTCTCAGCAGCGTTTTGAATCGGTGACAGTGGTGGCACGTACCAAACCATTGGCAAGGTGCGGTATTCCGGGTGCAGTGGTAATGCCAGTTTCCAATCAACTGCTAATTTATAGACAGGTGATTTCTGCGCAGCAGTGATCACTGAGTCCGGTATACCCGCTTTACGTGCTTCGGCGATGACCTTTGGATCATTGGGATCCAAGAACATTTCTAGTTGCTTTGGATACAGGTCATGCTCATTGGGTGTGCTAGCCACTTCATGAATTTTATCTGCGTCATACAACAGAACGCCAAGGTAACGAATACGACCGACGCAGGTTTCAGAACAAACCGTTGGCATACCCGCTTCAATACGTGGATAGCAGAAAATACATTTTTCAGATTTTCCGGTTTTCCAGTTGTAGTAGATCTTTTTGTATGGGCAACCACTGATGCACATGCGCCAGCCGCGGCACTTATCTTGGTCAATCAAGACAATACCGTCTTCTTCACGCTTATAGATCGCACCGCTTGGGCAGGCGGCTGCGCACGTTGGGTTGAGGCAGTGCTCACACAAACGCGGCAAGTACATCATAAAGGTGTTTTCGTATTCGCCGTAAATATCCGCTTGGATACTGTCAAAGTTTTTATCTTTGCGACGTTTAGCGAATTCCGTACCAAGAATCTCTTCCCAGTTTGGACCCCATTCGATCTTTTCCATGCGCTTGCCGCTAATCAGCGAGCGAGGGCGAGCAACCGGCTGGTGCGCCACTTCTGGCGCGGTGTGCAGGTGCTGGTAGTCAAAATCGAACGGCTCATAGTAGTCGTCAATTTCAGGCAAATCAGGGTTAGCGAAGATATTCGCTAACACGCGGAATTTGCCGCCGATTCTCGGACGAATAGAACCATCGCTGTTACGTACCCAGCCACCTTTCCATTTGTTTTGATTTTCCCATTCTTTGGGGTAGCCAATACCGGGTTTGGTTTCGACGTTATTGAACCAGGCGTATTCCATACCTTCACGGCTGGTCCAAACGTTTTTACATGTGACTGAACAGGTGTGGCATCCGATGCACTTATCGAGGTTCAGCACCATGGCAACTTGTGAGCGAATCTTCATGGCGGTTCTCCTTAAAGACCTTGTGGTAATGGCTGTGGAAGATCATCGGTATCTGAGCCATCTAGCCAATCGACTTTGCTCATTTTACGTACGACAACAAACTCATCACGGTTACAACCTACGGTGCCGTAGTAGTTGAAGCCGTAAGATTGTTGCGCGTAAGAACCAATCATATGGGTTGGTTTTAACACGACACGGGTAACCGAGTTGTGGTGACCACCACGGGTTTTGGTTGTTTCAGAACCCGGTACGTTAACGATACGCTCTTGGGCGTGGTACATCATCACCATGCCTTCTTTGACGCGCTGGCTGACCACCGCACGCGCGGTGAGGGCACCGTTAGCGTTAAAGCACTCAACCCAGTCGTTATCTTCAATACCGGCTTTACGTGCATCAATTTCAGATAGCCAAATAATTGGACCACCACGACTTAATGTCAGCATCAACAGGTTATCGGTATAGGTACTGTGAATACCCCACTTTTGGTGCGGTGTAATCCAGTTCAAGACAATCTCGGTGTTACCGTTGCTGTGCTTGTTTTTCACCTGATCAATGGTGCGTGTGTTAATTGGCGGGCGATAGCTCATCAGCTGTTCACCAAATGCTTGCATCCATGGGTGATCCTGATAAAACTGCTGACGACCCGTGATGGTGCGCCATGGAATCATCTCATGCACGTTGGTGTAGCCGGCGTTGTAACTCACATGCTCATCTTCAAGTCCGGACCAGGTTGGGCTGGAAATGATTTTGCGTGGCTGCACTTGGATGTCTTTAAAACGAATCGCTTCGTGCTCTTTACCAACAGCAAGGTGTGAGTGGTCACGACCGGTAAACTCAGACAAAGCTGCCCAAGCTTTTACAGCAACATGGCCATTGGTTTCAGGTGCCAGCGATAAAACAACTTCACAGGCATCAATCGCTGAGTCAATTTGTGGGCGTCCTTTGCTCACGCCTTCGTCCAGTACTTCTTTATTCAGCTGACCTAAGAAGGTCACTTCATCGTCGGTGTTCCAGCCAATACCTTTACCACCGTTACCCAGCGAGTTCATTAATGGACCCAACGAGGTGAACATTTTGTAGGTGTTCGGGAAGTCACGCTCAACCACAACTAGGTTTGGTGCGTTTTTACCCGGCACTAATGGTTCGCCAGAGGATTTCCAGTCAGTACCGCCGTAAGGCTGTGCTAACTCGCCTGGACTGTCGTGCTGAGTTGGAATGGTGACGATATCGTGCTCAACGCCAAGATGACCTTCAGTCAGCTCGGAGAATCGCTTGGCCACACCTTTGAAAATATCCCAGTCAGATCTGGATTCCCACGCAGGATCAATCGCTGCTGACAGCGGGTGAATGATTGGGTGCATATCCGAGGTGTTCATATCATCTTTTTCGTACCAGGTTGCGGTCGGTAAGACGATGTCAGAATACACGCACGTGGATGACATACGGAAGTCCAAGGTGGTGACGAGGTCAACCTTGCCAATCGCAGCGTCTTCAGCCCACTCAATCTCAGTAGGTTTGTAACCTGCTGCGCCTGCATCTTCGTTCATTACACCGTGCCTTGGTGTACCGAGCAGGTACTTGAGCATGTATTCATGCCCTTTACCGGAAGAGCCCAGCAGGTTTGAACGCCAGATAAACATATTACGCGGGAAGTTTGCTGGGTTGTCAGGCTGCTCACAGGCAAAGCGCAAAGAACCGTCTTGCAGTGATTTAACCACGTAGTCAGGAGCTGTCATGCCCGCTGCTTTTGCTTCACGGCAGATCTCTAGTGGGTTGCGGTTCAATTGTGGTGCGCTAGGTAGCCAGCCGCCACGTTCTGCTTGCACGTTGTAATCCAGCGCATGTTGCGGGAACTTAGATTTATCCGCAATTGGCGAAAGAATCTCATGCATGTCCATTTTTTCATGGCGCCATTGCGAGCTATGGTTATAGAAGAAGCTGGTACCGTTCATTTGACGCGGTGGACGGCTCCAGTCCAAACCAAAGGCCAGAGGTAGCCAGCCAGTTTGTGGACGCAGTTTTTCTTGACCCACATAGTGTGCCCAGCCACCACCACTTTGGCCGACACAACCACACATGATCAGCATATTGATCAGGCCGCGGTAGTTCATATCCATGTGGTACCAGTGGTTCATCGCCGCACCGACGATGATCATTGATTTACCTTTGGTTTTGTCGGCGTTATCGGCAAACTCACGGGCAACCTGGATAACTTTCTCGCGGCTTACACCGGTGATCGCTTCTTGCCACGCCGGTGTACCTGGAATGTCGGCTTGGTCGTAGCTGCTGGCAACGTTTTCACCACCTAGACCACGGTCAATCCCTAAACCTGCTGCACTGATATCAAATACCGTGGCAACGCGGGCTTTGCTACCGTCAGCTAATGTTAGCTCGCGGCTTGGTACGCGACGGAACTGTACGCCTTCACCTTCAACGTGTTGGAAGTGATCATGCAAGTCGCCACCAAAGTAGGGGAATGCGACTTCTACAGCATTGCCTTCATCGATCAGGGATAGCTGCAACTCAACGTCTTTGCCGTTGGTGCCTTCACGGGCTTCAATGTTCCACTTGCCCTTCTCATTCCAGCGGTAACCAATTGAACCCAGCGGTGAAACCAGCTCTTTAGACAGGCTGTCAAGTGCAATGGTTTTCCACTCAGGGTTGTTTTCTTGACCAAGGTTGCCGTTCAGGTCAGCAGCGCGTAAGAAACGTGTCGGCTTAAAGCCATCTTCATATTCTTCGAGCATCACCAGCATTGGGAAGTCGGAGTAGCGACGTACATAATCAGTAAAGTACGCACTTGGTTTTTCCAAGTGGAATTCTTTAAAGATGACGTGACAGAACGCTTGTGCTAGGGCCGCATCGGTACCTTGCTTAGGGTTGAGCCATAAGTCAGTGAGCTTAGCTACTTCGGAGTAGTCAGGGGTCACTGAAACAGTTTTGGCGCCCTTGTAACGTACTTCAGTGAAGAAGTGCGCATCGGGGGTACGTGTTTGCGGCACGTTAGAGCCCCAAGCAATAATGTAGTTGGAGTTGTACCAGTCTGCGGACTCTGGAACGTCGGTTTGCTCGCCCCACACCATAGGTGAAGCAGGTGGCAAGTCACAGTACCAGTCATAGAAGCTCAAGCACACGCCGCCCATTAAAGACAGGTAACGTGAACCAGCAGCGTAGCTGACCATTGACATCGCAGGGATTGGTGAGAAACCTATAACGCGGTCCGGGCCATATGCCTTGGTGGTGTAGACGTTTGCCGCAGCGATGATTTCATTGACTTCGTCCCAGTTAGAACGAATAAAGCCACCTAGGCCACGCTTGCTTTTGTACGAGCGTGCTTTAGCAGGGTCTTCAACAATGCTTTCCCACGCGTCAACTGGCGCTAAGGATTTACGCGCGTCACGCCACAGCTGCAGTAAAGCTTTACGCACTTTCGGGTACTTAACTCGGTTGGCACTGTAGATGTACCAGCTATAACTGGCACCACGAGGGCAACCGCGCGGCTCGTGGTTAGGCAGGCCAGGGCGGGTACGCGGGTAGTCAGTCTGCTGAGTTTCCCAGGTGATGAGTCCATTTTTGACATAGATTTTCCATGAGCATGAGCCCGTACAGTTCACCCCATGCGTGGAGCGAACGATCTTGTCATACTGCCAACGGGCGCGATATCCGTCTTCCCAGTCACGGGACTCTTTACGGGTTTCGCCATGGCCATCAGCAAATTCACCTTGTTTTCTTTTTAAAAAATGCAGTTGGTCTAAAATGCGACTCATAGTTTTTTTCCTCTTGTAAAACTGCTGGGCACTGACGCCCAGCAGCTGCATGCACGCATGTGTCGGTTACTAAAACTCATCATAACTTGCCAGCTTTTTGATCAGCTGCGAGCTCAAGGTCCACTGATGAAACAATATATTCTTCGGCAAACGCACCTTCAGGCTCTTTAAGCCAGAAGAAGCAGGCAACAAAGCTTAAGAATGCACCTGCAGCGATTACGAAAAAGAACTGTGAAGGTGTAACAAAGGTGTACAGCGTTAAGTAACACACTGCACCAACGTTACCGTATGCGCCGGCCATCCCTGAAATCTGTCCAGTGAGACGACGCTTGATTGATGGCAGGATACCGAAGGTTGCGCCTTCTGCACCTTGCACAAACACCGAACACAAAATAGTGATCGCAACCGCAATAAAGAGCGGTAATGTGCTATTCATTAAGCCCATCAAGGTAAAGCCAATAGCAATACCAATCATGTAAGCCAGCATTACAAAACGACGGTTACCAAAACGGTCAGAGACCAATCCACCAATCGGGCGAGCAATCAAATTCACGAAAGCAAATGATGCGGCGATCATTCCGGCGGTAGTGGCTGTGAGCCCCCATGTCATTTCAAAGAACATCGGTAGCATTGAAACAACTGCCAGCTCTGCACCAAAGTTAGCAAAATAGGTGGAGTTCAGCGCGGCAACCGAGTTGAAGTCATACTTATCATCTTCAGGTACACCCTTGCGCAAAATAGGTAGGTTGACCCTGAGAATCTGGACGATTTGATAAGACACGATCAGTGCGATTACGCCATGAAATACCCAAGCCAAGCCTGCATCGATATAGCCCATGTTTTCAACGCGCCAGACCAGCAGCGACAACACACCAACCATTGGAATGGTCCAGATAATCAGCTTGATCATGTCAGACCACGTGCTGACTTCTAGAGCACTTACTTTACGGGGCTTGTGATGCACAGTACCGGCAGGGCCATCGGTGATCGCAAACCAGTAAAACACGCCATAAAGCGCCATCAGGATTGCTGTACTGGCAATTGCGTAGCGCCAGCCATCATCACCGCCAAAAACGTTCAAAGCGATCATTGGTAAGGTCATGGCAGCGGCAGCGGAACCGAAGTTACCCCAACCGGCATAGAAGCCTTCTGCAAAACCAATATCACGTGGCCTAAACCACATCGCAGTCATGTGGATACCGACCACAAAGCTGGCACCAATAGAGCTGAGCACCAAGCGCGACACCAACAGCTGTGTACGTGTTTCACCAAAGGCGAAAGCAATTGCAGGAATCGCCATAACCACCATTAGCACTGAGAACACGCGACGCGGGCCCCACTTATCTAGAGCCATACCGACTAAGATACGTGCTGGAATCGTCAGTGCCACGTTGGCGATGGCAAACAGGCGCAGATCATCGCTGGTCAGCCAGCCCACGCTTTTCAGCATGCTGGTTGCCAGTGGTGCCATGTTAAACCACACAAAGAAGCAGATATAGAATGCAATCCACGTTAAGTGCAGTGCTCTAATCTCGGGCTTTTTGTAGCGGAACAGATCAGAAACTTTCATATTAGCGCTCCGTCATCCATACAATATTTATTGACATGACTGAATCAGCACCGGGCAGGGTGCACGTCGAGTCAGGAATGAGCTAACACTGCCAAAGGTCATAAAGTTAAACTCTTCCACCCATGCATCCAGGGTTTTGCCAATGATGTTGCTGTCAGCTTTTTCACTGTGGCGAGCAATGACTAATAAATCAGGTGACTTGCTTTTTACCGCTTGCAAAATCATTTTGCGCGGGTCACCGACAGCAATCATCACCTCGGTGTTGACACCTAATTCATTTAAGGTTTGCGCCTCCTCGCGCACCGCCTCAGAAAAATCATGCTTAAATGCAAGGTACTCTTCTTCATTAACCCCGCTTGACCCCAAAACATCTTCAATCACGCTGATCAAGGTTATTTTTGGCTTTAACTCGCCAAACATCTGCAGTGTTTTTTGCAATGCTTGTTTGGCGTTTGTTGAATTGTCGTAAGCAACCATGATGTGCATAAGAAACTCCGATATTTAAGTAAATAACGCGGCTTATGGGTTTTTCACGTAAGCGTCTTTACGCAGGTAGAACCACCAGTTCAGGATCAAACACAGTGCGTAAAACACAGCAAAACCATACATTGCAACTTCAGGCGTACCGGCTTTGATTTGCTCGCCAATCACAACGGGCGCAACAAATGAGCCGTAGGCAGCAATCGCTGAAGTCCAACCTAACACTGGGCCTGCTTGTTCGCGGTTGTAAATCACCCCGATAGTACGGAACGTTGAACCATTACCAATTCCCGAGGCGGCGAACAGGATTAAGAACAGGCTAATAAAGGCAAAGAATAAGGTTTCAGGGTGAGGTGAGTTGTAGGCTAACTGCAGAGTGTAACCTAGAGCGACTGAAGCAATCACCATGACTAAAGTAATAATTTGCGTTACTAAAGAGCCACCGACTTTGTCAGACAACCAGCCACCAATTGGACGAATCAGTGCACCGATGAAAGGTCCGATCCAAGCGTAGGTTAAAGCACTTGGTGCATTTGGATTAGGAACTCGAGTAATGCTGCCATCTGCTGCTACTTCGGTGATAAAGCCAAAGATAACGGTGATCGATAATGGCAAAGCCATGGAGAAACCGATAAACGAACCGAAGGTCAGAATATAGAGAATACTCATTGACCATGTGTGTTTATCTTTAAAGATTTCAAACTGACGCTTAATGTTTGGTTTGATACTGCCTGGAAGCATACGTAACAGGCCGAGCGTGCTGATCATAATCAGTGGCATAGCAATCCACATGTTCAGTACGCCTAAGCCGATTGGCGCTGGCAGATAGAGGTATAAACCAACCATTGACGTGATAAGGCTGATGCCATAAAGGCCTAGAATTTTACTAAAAGCCCCCAATGTAGAACCTGGGTTAGGTGTGATTGGCAATAGGTTGTTCATGCCAAACCAGCTCGCGGCAATGAGGGGTATTAAAAATACCAGCCAAATCCAGCCAGCGTTTTGAATCCAGGTATCAGAACCAGCGGGAATGCGACCAATTAAAGTGCCGCTATCCTTCATTAGCTCCATGGAACCGCCACCAATTGCACCAAAGATACCCATGGTCATCACCAAAGGAATCACGATTTGCATAGTGGTTACGCCAAAGTTACCCAAGCCTGCGTTCAAACCGAGTGCCAAGCCTTGTTGGTTTTTTGGAAAGAAGCCGCTGATATTGCTCATTGAGCAAGCAAACTTACCACCACCAATACCTGAGAGCAGCGCCAGCAACTGGAAAACCCACAGTGGCGTGTTGGTATCTTGCAGAGCTATACCAGTACCAAACGCGGGAATGATCAACAACATGGTGTTGAGTACAATAGTGTTACGGCCGCCAGCAATGCGGATCATAAAGGATGCGGGGATACGGAAGGTGGCCCCAGCCAAACCTGAAATTGCGGTTAAGGTAAACAATTCAACAGGCTTAAATGGAAACCCGAGATTGAGCATTTGTACGGTAATAATGCCCCACATCAGCCATATAGCAAAACCTAACAAAAGGTTTGGAATAGATAGCCAAAGATTGCGGTTTGCAATTTTTTTACCTGTTGATTCCCAGAAGACTGGGTCTTCAACATCCCATTTCTCTATGTTTTTATTCATACGCTGAGCTCTCCGAAACATGCATATTGGCAAAAGGGTGGTTTTGCACTTGCTGTGCACTCTATGGGTAAGGCTTGCCGCCTTAATTGACTTAGGTCAATATTGCCCCAAACTGAATATGCTTAAAGGCCATGTACCTCTTTGTGGTTATATCTATCTAATATGTAAAAACCTTTAAAATCAATAGCTTAGTAATTAATTATGATTTTAAAGCAGATAACGGCAGCGTTTGGATATAAAGAGGTATAAGCGTAGCCTGCAGCCTGCTGCTACTGAATAATGAACGCAGTTAGTACTATTGCGACCAACCCATAGGGTGACCCATACCGATGACAGAGTTTCCTCGAGTGAGCTTAATGCAATCCTTAGCGATACGAATTTTGCTAGCGTTTGCTTTAATTATTTCAGTGATGATGGTCAGTATGTTAGGCGGCATGCATTTATCTGACTCAATCCGTGGTGATGCTGAAGCGCTGAATAAGGCGGGTAGCTTGCGCATGCAGGCTTACCGTTTGGCGCTGTTGGCCAGTGAAGTAGAAACTGAGGACTTGCCTGACTACATTGCTAAATTTGAAGAGACCCTAACCACCCCTTCGCTGCTAGCAGCAGTTGATAAAAACACTGTGCACCATCTCCCACAAATATATCAGCGTGTTGATTACCAATGGCGTCAACTAATGCTACCTTTATTAGAGCAAACACCGCCACAAAAGCGAGCTTTTCGCTTGGAAGTACCGGTTTTCGTTGAGCTGCTCGATGGTTTTGTCGGTCAGTTGCAAAGTGAGTCGGAGCGCAAGTTGTCTTTTATTCGAGGCTTACAAATCAGCACCCTGTTTGTCACTGTGTTAGTTGGTTTTATTGCCATTTTAGGCGTAAATAATGGGCTATTAATGCCGCTGCAAGAGCTGGTCGAACTGGCTAAAAATATCGGTCGCGGCTCCTTCCAAGGTCGCGTTAAAATTTCTGCACGTAATGAGCTGGGTGTGTTAGCTGAAACCATTAACCAAATGAGCAGAGAACTCTCAGACTTATATGAAAATCTTGAAAATAAAGTGGATGAAAAAACTGCAGAATTGCAACGCAGTAATCGTACCCTAGCGTTGCTGTTTAACAGTGCGCGCAGCTTATACAAAACCAGTGCGGATCCTTTGCCTGATTTGGCTGAATTATTAGACCCTATTGAGCACACCTTAGGCTTGGGGCCAGTGTCTTTATGCTTGATCTCATCTTTAGATAACCCTAAACATGAAGCACATAGTGCATTTAGCTCACAAAACCATCGGCCTCCAGCTTATTGCCAGCTACCCAACTGTGCACAGTGCCCAGTTTTTACCAATCGTGGCATGATCGCAGGTGGGGCACAGGTGGTCAGTTTTGCGATTCGCAACGATCGTGATGAGCTCGGTGATTTACGGGTTGAGGTGCCGGCAGGGGTGCAGATGCAAGAGTGGCAAGAGCGCTTAATGACAGCACTGACTGAACTGATTTCAGCATCTTTAAGTTTAAATCAATTGGGACAAGATCAGGCGCGCATTGCCTTAATGGAGGAGCGTGCGGTGATTGCTCGAGAGCTACACGATTCATTGGCACAAGCGCTGTCTTATCAAAAAATTCAATTAACTCGATTAAAAAAACAAATGGCAGCTGACTTTTCTAAAGATGATATGAATGCCACCTTGGCTGATATCCAAGCTGGCCTAAACACAGCGTACCGGCAGTTACGTGAATTACTGGTGACGTTTCGTATCAAGCTGGACAAACCCGGCCTTGCAACTGCTGTACAATCAACTGTGCAGGAGCTTGGTCGCCACTCTGGCCTCGACATACAATTGGATTATGCCTTAGACCATTGCCCACTTACGCCTAACGAAGAGATCCACTGTTTGCAAATTATTCGTGAAGCCCTTAGCAATGTGGTCAAACATGCACAGGCTACTCAGTGCAAACTGACTTTGCGCCAAGATGAGGAAGGCTATATACATATCTGTATTGATGATAATGGCATTGGTATCAATACGCAGACCAGTCCGACTGGACATTATGGACTAAACATATTGACCGAGCGTGCGCAGAGCTTGTCTGGGAAAATACATATTGGCACGTTGCAGCCCGGCACACGCATTCATGCGCAGTTCTTACCTCAGTACAAACGCAGTCAATTATAGGTGGAGAGATATTTTGAGTAGTTCGCAAAGTCTAATTACACGGATTATGTTGGTGGATGATCACCCCATGCTGCGCCGTGGCTTGAGTGATTTATTGTCCATGGAGGATGATTTACTGCCGGTTGCCCAAGCCGGCTCAGGCGAAGAAGCGGTAGCGCTGGCCTTAAGTCACGAGTTAGATTTGATTTTACTCGATCTCAATATGCCCGGTATGGATGGGATTGAAACCATTCGCGCGTTGCGCGCAGCAGGTGTGGATACGCGCATTATTATTTTTAGTGTCTCAGATGACCATGATGATGTTCTTGAGGCCTTGCGTGAAGGGGCGGACGGCTATTTATTGAAGGATATAGAGCCAGAAGATCTTATCGAGCACATTCGCTTAGCGGCGCAAGGCAAAATGGTGCTCAGCGCAGAGCTCACCGAAGTTTTGGCGCAAGCCATTCGTGGTCGACCTGCTTGTGCCCAAACGCAGCCATCAATGCTGACGCGGCGTGAAAAGGATGTGCTGAAGCTGATTGCTAAGGGGCAAAGCAATAAGATGATTGCTCGCAGCCTTGATATTGCTGAAGGCACGGTTAAAGTGCATGTTAAACGTCTTCTTAATAAGTTAGGTATGCGCTCGCGCACCGAGGCTGCAGTCTGGGTCGTAGAGAACGATCTAGACTAGTTATTGTGCGGCGCGCTGAGTGTGTTTGTGAGCCGTATAAACACATTTTTTATTAATCAGAGGGCGATTTATGCGCATTAATCCAAAAACAGTCTATGCCTGGCTGGAAGAAGATGTGCCGTATTTTGACTTGACCACGCAGCTATTAGGCGTTGGCGATGAGCCTGCACGCATGGCGTATTACTGCCGTCATACAGCAGTGGTTTGCGCAACTGAAGAGGCCGCATTATTGGCACGCGCAGTCGGCGCGACGGTGATTACTATGGCCAAGAGCGGGGACACGGTCAGTGCTGGCCAAGCTTTTTTTATTGTTGAAGGGTCCTTTAGTGCGCTAAATGAAATCACTAAGGTGATACAAAATATTTTTGAATATGCGTCAGGTGTGGCCAGTCGTACCCAGCAACTGGTTAGCGCCGCCAAGCAGGTCAATCCGGCCATTAATATTTTAACCACGCGCAAAGTGTTTCCTGGCAGCAAAGCTCTATCAATTAAAGCTATTATGGCCGGTGGAGCCTATCCCCACCGCTTAGGTCTGTCGGAAACAATTTTACTGTTCAGGCAGCATATTGAATTTATTGGTGGTTTTGCCGCGATTGAAGACTGCGTTGCGCGCATTTTAGCGCAGGACTGTGAAAAACAAATCTTAATAGAAGTGGAACGTGCAGAGGATGTTGAGGCAGTGATGCAGCTGCCCATCCACGGCATACAATATGATAAGTTTCAGCCCGCTGAGCTCAAGGCCTTGGTAGAAAAAGTACGCAAAATAAACCCAAGACTCATCCAGCTGGCCGCTGGCGGTATTACTGTAGATAATGCAGCGCACTACGCGGCAACCGGAGTTGATGGTTTAGTCACCACTTCAACATATTTTGGTAAGCCGGCTGATGTAGGGGTGCGGTTTTTTAAGACTTGATATGCTTTAGAGTGTTTATTTGCTGAGTTATGGCTTCGCTGCAACTCGCACTGCCTGTATATGGCGCAATCAGACTTAACGATTGAAACTCGAGTAAATAAGCTGAAATAGGAAAAGCCATCGGCACCCCACAGTGTGCCGATGGCTATTAGACTGTTGCTGTGGCGCAGTACGTCAAAGTTTAAATTTTGGATCATTAAAAAGGCAGATCAATGCAATTACCCGCAGCAGCAGTCGTTCATTATGGCGATGGTGAAGGCGACCATTTGCTCGCCACTCTTTTGGCCGAATGCCAACAACAAGGCTGGCGAGTACGTGGGCTGGTGACCCAGCAGGGTAAAGACCCTGAGGGGATTTTACCCATGCAGTTACGTGATTTTCATACGAATGAGGTTTTTGTAATTTCCCAGAATCTAGGTCGTGATTCACGTGGCTGTAGTTTAGATATGGGGGGGCTAGCTGAAGCTGGCAAAGTGTTGCGTCACGCTCTAGGCGAGCAGCCGGACTTGGTTTTTGTCAACCGCTTTGGTTATGGCGAGACGCAGGGGCGTGGCCTCAGTGATGAGTTTTCTCAGTTGATCAGCGCCGGGATTCCAGTGCTGACTTTGGTGAGTGAGAAGTACCTTGAGGGCTGGCATGCGTTTTCTGCTGGAATGGCGCAGACGTTACCGTTAGAGCGCGAGGCGATTGAGCAGTGGTTGGCGACTGTGCGGCCGCAGCATCTTTAAGCAAGAACAAGAGCAAGAACAAGAGCAAGAACAAGAACGAGAACAAGAGCGAGAAAAGATATTTTGCTAATGCTGTATCCGATAATCGTTACGTAAAGACGCCGCAAGTACATCCCTGTAGGCTCTCTGTCGCCATCCGTGGCGACAGAAGCTTTACTCCACGACCATCGGATACAGCTTAAACTCGTGTGTTGTGCTGACCTTTGTACCTGCTGTGCAGACTTATAGTGATAGGTTTAGTTTTTTGGCTGTGCACGGTAGTGAGCCTATCTATGCGACATAGGAAAGAGATTGAGTAAATGATTAAAGCGATTGATTTTGGCCAGTTGTATCGTGAGCATTTAACGCGCAGTGGCCGTGTGTTTAAGACGCCCAGTGACTGGGATAGCAAAGCTGCCAAAATGCGCACTAAAGTGTTGGATAGTAGCTACCGCACTGATTTTGTCAGCCGTATGCAGTATGGCGCGCAAGACACTGTGCTGGATGTGGGTTGTGGCCCTGGCACCATTGGTTTGGCCTTAGCATCACAGGTAAAGCAGGTCTACGGCTTGGATTACAGCCAAGGCATGCTTGATGCCATGATGGACAATGCAGCGCAGTTAGGGTGCAGAAACGTAGAGCCGATTTTAGTCTCATGGGAAGATGACTGGAGTGCTGTGCCGATCTGTGACATTGCCGTGGTCTCACGCGCCAGTATCGTTGCGGATATGAACGATGCACTGGATAAGCTCAATCAACACGCACGTAAAAAAGTCTATATGACCCAGTTGGTGGGTGGGCGTTTTGTTAGTCGTGAAATAGAAGAACTACTGGGTCGCGAGGATCGCAGCTTCCCAGATCACATGTACATTATGAACATGCTCTATCAACGCAATATCTACCCAACGTTGGATTACCTCGAGTCGCCCAGCCGTTTCGCCGGTTGCAGCAGTGCACAAGAGCTGATCGAAAGAGTCGGCTGGAGCTTTGGTGAGCTGAGCGCCGAGGATAAAGAAAAAATTAGCGCCTGGTATCAACGCGACCCTGAGTACGCGCGCAAGGGCGGTGAGCCGACCCGCTGGGCGTTTATGAGTTGGACACCGCCTGCACATTAAACTGTGTGTTGGTGGATGCACTCTGGCATTTCAAGTCTCTGCTTAATCGGCTTATGCTATGCGCTACCAACAGCTATATTTTATTGTTACAGCCTAAATAGGTTGTTTAAACAGCTGGCGTGCAGTTAAAAGGAGCAAGGATCATATGGTTGAAAACACTGAGTTTGGCCTGCAAGGGCAGATCTGGATCACCGCTGGTGATGAAAGCATGGGCGGCCATGGGCGCATCCGTTTACTGTCAAGAATTGCCGAGCTTGGTTCAATCTCACAAGCGGCCAAGTCGATGAAAATGAGCTATAAATCCGCCTGGGACGCAGTTAATCACATGAATAATCTAGCTGGTGAACCTTTGCTGCACCGTATCACTGGCGGCAAAGGCGGCGGCTCAACCACTTTAACCGAGCGCGGCCAGCAATTAATTAACAATTTTGCGCGCATTGAGCAGGTGCATCAGCGCTTTCTGCAAGAGCTAAGCCAAGACACTGGCAATATTGTTGATGACTTATTTGTACTAAAGAGGCTGTCCATGAAAACCAGCGCCCGTAATCAGTTCTTTGGCAAAGTAAAAGCCATTCAAATCGGTGCCATTAATGATGCCGTGGAAATCAGCATCGCCGGCGGACACAGCGTCGTTGCCACCGTCACCCGCGAAAGCACACAAGAATTAAACTTAAAAGTCGGCAGCGAAGTTTTTGCCCTGATTAAAGCCTCAGATATTATCTTGGTCAGCGATGCTAAAGGCGTACGCTTCTCCGCGCGTAATCAGTTCGCCGGTACTGTCGCTCGCGTGCAAGCAGGTGCGGTGAATAGCGAGGTTGTTGTTAGCGTGGGTGAAAGCACCTTGACCGTAATTGTTACCAATGACAGTGTTGAGAGTTTGCAGCTAGAAGAAGGCAGTGCGGTGACGGCGATATTTAAAGCATCGAGTGTGATTGTTGGCTGTCCGTTGTAGAAATTTTATTTACGCTGAATTTTTTAATGTGAAAACCTAGGCTAATAAAAATTAGCCTAGGTTTAAACTTTTAATGTATTCGCAATATAAATTTAAAATCTAGATACTACCTACGAATAGGTTCTGTAAATATAGAGGGGTCATCAATTTCTGAACGCAATGCTAGAAAAGTTAAAAAAAACGCTAATATAAGACAAATACCAATTAGTTTTATCACGCCTTTAATAAGGCTATAAAAAGTACCTTCTTTGTTTTCTACTTGTTCCCACAAAAATCCAATTAATGCAAAACCAAGTAATATTCCTAAAAATATTGCAAAATAAAGCATTTTACAACCTGCTTAAGCCTTAACTAGTGTGTAAAAACTCATCTATGCTGCAATCAGTTTAGTAGCTCCGAATACGCCACAAACCCCACCAAATCACCTTTTTCCACAGTCTCCTGCGCTTTAATCTCCACCAAACCATCCGCCCAACTGGCCGCAATCAACATGGCTGAGCTTTGCTTGGGGTGTATTTCTGCGTGCAGCTGGCCGTTGTCTTGTAGGGCTAAGCGTGCATGCAAGTACTGCTGGCGGGGGCGAGGTTTTTTCCAGTCAAAGGCGGCTGGGATGTGCAGGGTTTGATGAGCGCAATTTGTTGCGCCTTGCGCGTGCAGCAGTGCAGGGCGGGCAATGATTAATGCAGTGATCAAGGCTGCAGCTGGGTTGCCTGGCAAGCCAATCCAAGGTGTGGTGCCGATGGTGCCGAAGGCTAAAGGTTTGCCCGGTTGAATGGCTACACGCCATAGATTGAGCTGACCGAGTGTGCTCACGGCATTTTTTAGGTGATCTTCTTCACCAACGGAAACGCCGCCGCTGCTGATCAATACATCTTGTTCGCCACTGGCCGTTCTTAAGCAGTCAATATTGTACTGCAAGTTATCGGGCATTTTAGGGTAATGCGTGACTGTAAAGCCTAAGCCGGCTAATAAAGTACTTAAACTGTAGCTGTTGATATCGTAAATCTGCCCTGGCTTAAGTGGCTTACCCAGCTCACAGAGCTCATTGCCGCTACTGAGTAAACCGATGCGCAAGGGTGTGTAGACTTCAACTTGGGCAAAGCCTTGGCTGGCCAGTAGACCGATTTCTTGTGCGCGCAGGCGCGTGCCGGCTTCAAGCAGCAACTGGCCTTGCTGAATTTCTTCACCGCGACGGCGAATATTACCGCCGGCTTTGCAATGATTAAACTGAATGTGCTCGGGGCTGATGCTGCAATCTTCTTGCGCCACTACAGTATCTGCACCCAGCGGCACCGGTGCGCCGGTGAGAATATGCATGCACTGGCCAGCCGGTAGCTTTTGCTCAGGCATATCACCAGCAGCAATGCGCCCAGCGTGAGGTAGGCTGTTGTTGGGCTGCTGCAGATCATTGGCACGCAGAGCATAGCCGTCCATCGCGCTGTTATCCCACTGCGGCACATCGACTTGTGCATAGACAGGCTGCGCCAAAACATGCTGATGCGCTGCTTGCAGTGCTAGGGTTTGCGTAGCGGTTTGGCGGTTGAGAGTGTTTTTTAAGGCACTGATGGCTTGCTCAATACTGTGCAAAGCGCCTTGATCGCAGACTGACATTTAGCGTTTATCCTTCTCTGTATCCCAACGGGCAGCGGCGTCGGTGTCGCTATCGCGGCCATCAACCCAGTGTGTACCGGTTGCGGTCTGTTCTTTTTTCCAAAATGGTGCGCGGATTTTCAGGTAATCCATAATAAACTCGCAAGCAGCAAATGCAGCATCACGGTGCATGCTCGACGTGGCAACAAAGACGATCGGCTCGGCCAATGACAGCGGGCCCACTCGGTGCAAAATATGTGCATCAATCAGCGGCCAGCGTTGCAGTGCTTCGTCACGGATTTTGGCCAGTGCTTTTTCGGTCATGCCGGGGTAATGCTCAAGAAACAGCTCTTTAATGGACTGATCTTGGTTGATATCGCGCACATAGCCGGTAAAGGTTGCGACCGCGCCAACGCTTAGGTCGCCAGCATGCACAGCGTTGAGCTCTGCGCCAGGATCGAACGGCGCGGTTTGTACACGAATACTCATGCTGATTAGCCTCCGGTGACCATCGGGAAAAATGCCAGCTCGTCGCCTGCTTTGAGAGGCTCCTGCAATGAGCACACATCTTGATTAAGCGCGCACATAATGCGCGGATCGCTGAGCACTGTCCAGACGCCATCGCGTGCCACTAAGAAATTACGCACATCCTCAATGGTTTGCCATTCTGGCTGCCAAGGCAGTTGCTCGGACTCGCAATCTAAGGCTTCACGGTAACGAGCTAGAAATTGTACGGTTAGCATGATGAATCTCCTTCGTTAGCAGTTAAGTTGCGCTGTCGAGTTGATAGTGACCTGATTTGCCGCCAAGTTTTTCCAGCAACTGGGTGCGTTCAATCACCATGGCGCGATCCACGGCTTTACACATGTCGTAAATGGTCAGTGCTGCAACGCTGGCGGCTGTAAGGGCTTCCATTTCAACACCGGTTTGCCCTGACAGCTTGCAGGTCGCAGTGATATGGACTTGATCAGGCGCATGAGCAGTCAGGTGCACTTTGATGCTGGTAAGTAAGAGCGGGTGGCACAGCGGGATCAGCTCATGAGTGCGTTTTGCCGCTTGGATGCCGGCAATGCGTGCTACGGCAAATACATCACCTTTTGGGTGCTCGCCATCGGTAATCATTGCTAAGGTGCTGGGTAACATGCGTACCCATGACTCGGCAGTGGCTTCGCGCTGGGTGTTGGCTTTTTCGGTGACGTCGACCATATTGGCGCGCCCGTGCTCATCAAGGTGAGTCAGCATAGGGTTTCCTTTATTAATAAGGGTTGTTGCAAAACACTGGGGTCATTGAAATTGGCCAGACGCTTTTCGTCATCGGCACAGTGTAGTGCCACAGGGTTTAACTGCAATAGTGCGTGTTTGGGGCTGCGCTCGCCAGCCTCCCATAATTCTTGTAAAGCGCTCAGTTGTGCTTTGGCAATAATACTAAACAAGGGCTGCCAGTGGCCTTGATGCTTGAACATGGCAGGGCGCTCACCAGCCTGTTGGTACAGTTGCATCAGTAAAGCCTGATCAATGCGTGGTGCGTCGCATGGCAACACAATCAAATAAGGATGGCGCGCTACTTTTAAGGCGCTGATGATACCCACTAACGGGCCAGTAAAGTCATGATCCGGATCACTAACCAGTTGATCCGCAAGCGGTTGATAGCGCGCATGATTGCGATTACAGGAAATAATCAAGTCATTGGTCAGTGGCCGCACCACGCGCTGCATATGTTCAATTAACGCATTGCCTTGCCAGCTCACCCAGCCTTTATCCTGGCCGCCCATACGCTGGCCGCGACCACCAGCAAGGAGAACAATTGAACAATCAGCAAATAAAGGGATGTTAGGCATGCAAAGCTCATTTACTTAGATGTTTTGTGGTATATCATGGCCTAAATTTATCAACATAGGACATCACATGAGCCACGTTAGCAGTCAATTTGTTCCATTAAACGTTGCGTTATTAACTGTGAGTGACACGCGCACGCCAGAAACAGACACCTCAGGACAGTACTTATTTGATCAATTGATCAAAGCTGGCCATACGGTAGTCGAGCGCATGATTTTAAAGGATAACCTATATCAAATTCGCGCGCAGGTAGCCAGTTGGGTTGCCAGCGATGATACGCATGTTGTCTTAATTACCGGTGGAACTGGTTTTACCGACCGCGATAGTACACCAGAGGCGGTCAGCTGCCTATTTGATCAGCATGTTGAGGGCTTTGGTGAGCTTTTCCGTCATATTTCATACACTGAAATAGGCAACTCAACCATTCAGTCCAGAGCTTTAGCCGGTTTGTCGAATCATACACTGATCTGCTGTATGCCTGGCTCAACCAATGCCTGTCGCACGGCGTGGGAAGGCATTTTAATTGATCAGCTGGATGCATCGCATAAACCTTGCAACTTTGTCGCGCATTTGGGCAAGAAGACGGCTTGTTCAGGACGCGATTAACATGGCTTTGTTGAATGTCGATGCTGCTCTGCAAATATTGCTGGAGCAGGCGCAGGCAGCGGCAGACTTAGAGACTGAACTGCTAAGCTTAGATAGTGCAGAAAATCGCGTATTAGCTGAGCCGTTACTGGCTCAGTTTGCGATGCCGCCGTGGCCCAATAGCTCAATGGATGGCTATGCCGTGCGCAGCGCTGAAGTTCAGGCTGGGCAAGTGTTGCCGGTCAGCCAAAAAATCTTTGCTGGTCACAGCCCAGAGCCGTTAACAGAAGGCACCTGCGCACGTATTTTCACCGGCGCTCCTATGCCTGAGGGCGCGGATGCGGTGGAGATGCAAGAAAACACCGAGGAGCTGGACGATGGTACTGTGCGTTTTGCGCAAGCCGTGCGCGCAGCTAAGTTTGTTCGTCCGAAAGGCCAGGAAGCGCTGCCCGGTGATGAAATATTGCCAGCAGGTATTCGCCTTGGGCCGATTGAGCTTGCCATGGCAGCATCAATGGGTTGCGCGCAAGTCAAGGTGCGCCGGCAATTTCGAGTGGCCGTGATTTCTACCGGTGATGAGTTAGTAGAGCCCGGCCAGCCTTTAGCGCCAGGACAGATTTATAACAGCAATCGTACACTGCTCATTCAGTGCCTGAAGCGTTTGGGCTGCGCCATCGTCGATATGGGTATTCTGCCCGACGATATTCAACTCACTCGCAATCGCTTAGCAGAACTGCAGGGCGTGGATTTAATGCTCAGCAGCGGCGGTGTCTCGGTGGGCGAGGCTGATTATCTGGGGCAGGTGCTGCGTGAAGAGGGCGAGCTGGACTTTTGGAAGCTGGCCTTAAAACCGGGTAAGCCATTCACCTTAGGTCGTTATCAAGGCGTGCCAGTTATAGGATTGCCGGGTAATCCGACCTCAAGTCTGGTTACCTTTTTGATATTGGCGCGGCCGTATATTTTAACCCGCATGGGCGTCAGCGATCCGCTGGCACAGAGTTTTGTTGTGCCGGTTAACTTTGCTATGCCGGTGGCAGGTGTGCGCCGCGAGTTTATCCGTGTGTCACTCGTGGATGGTCGCGCTGAAAAACTTGATAACCAGTGCTCGGGTGTTTTACGCAGCGCCACGCAGTCGCATGGATTGCTGGAACTGCCTGAGAACACGACCTGTGAAGTGGGTGATTATTTACGCTTCTGGCCGTTTTCTAGTTTGCTAAATTAGCCGGACTGCGTTGCTCAAGCAGTGCGACACTGCACGGATACACACAGTGCCGCACGGCTGTATTTGATTCTTTGCAATCTGTTAAGAAAGCGTTATAGTCTGCAAAACATAACGACTTGATTAGTAGGATCTGCAATGCTTAAGAAAAACTTGAAAACCCTGTTAGCAGCTGCGCTGATTAGCGCTTCAGGCAGTGCATGGGCCGCTGAAATCACAGTCTCTGCCGCTGCCAGCTTAACCAATGCATTTAAAGACATTGCTGCTAATTTTGAAGCAGCGCACCCTGAGCATAAAATCTTACTGAATTTTGCCGGATCAGGAGAGCTGCTGCAGCAAATTGCGAAAGGTGCTCCGGTTGATGTGTTTGCCTCTGCAGATCAAATAACCATGGATAAAGCCCAAGAGCAAGGCCTGCTCAATGAAGCCAGCCGTACAGACTTTGTGCGCAATACTGTCGTAGTGATTACCCCAACACATAGCACGCTTAAACTGATTGAGCTGGCAGACTTGCAGCAAGCTGCGCTGCAGCGCTTAGCCGTGAGTAACCCTGAGAGTGTGCCTGTAGGGCGTTACAGTAAAGAAGCGTTACTGGCCCATGAGCTATGGGATGCGTTAGCAGATAAAATGATTAACACGCAAAATGTGCGTCAATCCTTGGATTATGTCGCTCGTGATGAAGTGGATGCAGGCTTTGTGTATGCCACCGACGCAGCAATTATGGCCGATAAAGTTAAAGTGCAATTCACTGTGCCTTTACAAACCGTTGTCAGTTACCCGATTGCCATCACCAAAGAAGGCAGCAGCAAAGAGCTGAGCCAGCAATTTATTGATTACACTTTCAGCGAGGCCAGTCAGGCAGTATTTAACAGCTACGGTTTTAGTCAACCATAAGAGGCACGCGCTAGTATGGATGCAGTCTGGGTTGCTCTGAGCCTATCACTGAAAGTCGCTGGCTGGGCAACGGCTCTAAATATTATCTTGGGAATCAGTGTGGGCTTTTTTTTAGCACGCAGCCGTTTCCCCGGACGCGATCTATTAGACACTGTGCTGACCTTGCCAATGGTCATGCCGCCAACCGTACTAGGCTATTACTTATTGGTGCTGGTGGGACGTAGAAGTGCGTTTGGCGCATGGTTATACGACACCTTTGGTATCAATCTGATTTTTACCTGGCAGGGCGCAGTGATTGCCGCCACGGTGGTGGCCTTTCCTTTGGTATTTAAGCCAGCTCGCGCTGCGTTTGAGGCGGTAGATGGCCAGCTGGAGCAGGCGGCGCGGGTCTTGGGTGTGTCTGAGTTGGCTATTTTTTTCCGGATTACTTTGCCGTTAGCTTGGCGCGGTATTTTAGCCGGCGTGCTGCTGGCGTTTGCTCGTGCGCTAGGTGAGTTTGGCGCAACACTGATGGTCGCCGGTAGTATTCCAGGGCGCACGCAAACGCTGTCAATTGCAGTCTATGAAGCTGTGCAAGCTGGTAAGGATGATACAGCCAATATGCTGGTGGTGATCACCTCAATTGTCTGTGTGGTGGTGCTGCTGAGTGCCAGTCGCTTAGCACCGGGGCGTGTTTCAGAGCGGATAAGGTAGACCGATGTTCTTAGATTTGGATCTCACTAAAACCATGCGCTCAGGTAAGAGCGAATTTCACTTGGGTTTAGCCTTTGCATCAAGCAGTGAGCGTTTGGTGGTACTGGGACCATCTGGATCAGGCAAAAGCTTATTGCTGCAGATGATTGCTGGGTTACTTAAACCCGATAGCGGTCACCTAAAATTAGCTGGGCGTACGTTGTTTGACCAAAAACAGGGTATTAATTTGACCCCACAGCAGCGCCAAGTGGCCTTTTTGTTTCAAAACTATGCGCTGTTTCCGCATCTGAGCGTTCGCCAGAATGTCGCTTTTAGTTTGCGCACTGGTCTATTGAATCCCAGCGCAAAGATGGCCAATAAGACAGTTGATTACTGGTTGGATAATTTCGGTTTAGAGCCTGTGCAGCATCAAAAACCACATGAGTTATCGGGCGGCCAACGCCAGCGCACCGCGTTGGCACGTGCCTTGGTAACTGAACCACGCGCTTTATTGTTAGATGAGCCTTTTTCTGCGCTCGATCCCGACTTGCGCATTCATATGCGTAAAGAATTGCGCGAGCTACAGGAACGCTTAGCGGTGCCGCTCATTTTAATTACCCATGATGTGGAAGATGTTAAGGTGTTTGCCGAGCAAACGCTCTGCTTAAAAGAAGGGCAGATTGATCTGCAGCGTCAGCACAGTATGCAAGTGTCGCAGCAGGCTTTATGCTGTGCAAAACATGTGCATGGATGCTAACCATTGCTAGCCAGCGTCTAATAGTAGTAACGTCTAGATAAAAGTTGCGCAAACCTAGACCCAGTCTGAAAAAGCTATTTTCATATTAAGTCAGCGTATCCTATGTTCGTGGCGCTATGTGGCAATAGCATATGAATTCAAGAGCATAGCGAGAAGACTTCTAGCGTGAAAGACAACCAAAAAGGGTGACGTCATGTTAAAGCAAATCCCAGCCCCCGATCATCTGATAGCCCTGAAGCTTGATGGCAAGCTAAGCGCTGAGGATGTGCAAACGTATCACAGCATTCTTGAGAAAAAACTGCTGCAGCATGCGCAGATTGGTATTTATGTTGATCTGACCGACCTTACAGACATGACTGCAAACGCACTGATAGAAGGTACCAAGGCTGATTTGGTGCTGTTTAGTCACCTCAAACAACTGAGCCGATGCGCATTTGTTTCAGATAAGGAATGGCCGCAGACTCTGATCTCTGCTGCTCAACACCTTTTACCGGTGCTTGATTTGAAAATTTTCCCCTCAAGTCAGAGCGAGAAGGCCTTAGCGTGGGCCGCAGAGCTTAGAGACACAACTGCTGTTATAAAACCAGCGATCCGGTTCCTGGCAACCAGCAAGGCTGATGTGCTTGCTTTTGAGGTTAACGGACTCATCACCTCAGAAGAAATGCCTGATGTGATTAAGCAACTAGAAGACTTCTTTGCCGCCCATGACAAGGTGCGCTTGCTCAATCGGATGAAAAACTTTGCTGGTTTTGACCCCTTAATTCTTATGCAAAGCAGCCTTATCTCGATGAAGCTTACGGCCATGAATAGATTAGAACGCTACGCCATTGTTGGTGCACCCAATTGGATGTGTAAGGCCGTCGATGCCATCAATCCGCTCTTTACCGATATTGATATACAAACCTTCTCTGCGGATCAAGAAGACCAGGCCTGGGCGTGGCTTGATGCTGAGTTGGTTGAGTAATATAGCTGCCTGAGGGGGCTTGTGTGCTTAAACAAAGACCTACGCAGGCGGCAGGCCAGGCATTTACGCCCACGATTACAGTTTGCCATGCCCGCACAATATTCCCATGCAGACGGTAGGGTGGGCATTCATGCCCACGATTACAGTTTGCCATGCCCACACAATATTCCCATGCGGACGGTAGGGTGGGCATTCATGCCCACGGCTTCTAATCTCGGGCACAAGTGCCCGTCCTACGACGCTTTCGGTTTAAAGAACAAGGTGGCACCACGTTGCAGGCCTTGCAGATTGATATCGTCACGCGATACTTCAGCTTCGATGGGTTCATCTTGACCTTCAACTTTCATCGTCACGCGGGTAATTGCACCTAAAGGGCGTATATCTCGAACGATACCGGCTTGGTGGTCTGCGGCAGCCACCTTTGATAGCAATACTTCATGCGGGCGAAACTGGATATCTTGATCAGCAACTTTAAGGCGGTTGGAATCTCCTAAAAAGTGATACACGAACTCACTGGCCGGGTTCTCATAGACTTGTGCTGGTGTGCCGATCTGTTCAATCACACCTTTGTTCATCACGACAATACGGTCGGCCACTTCCATGGCTTCTTCTTGGTCGTGGGTGACAAACACCGAGGTCAGGTTAATGTCTTCGTGTAAGTTAGCTAACCAGCGACGCAGCTCTTTACGCACCTTGGCGTCTAGCGCACCAAAGGGCTCATCGAGCAACAAGATTTGTGGCTCAACCGCCAAAGCACGCGCCAAGGCAATACGTTGACGCTGACCACCAGAGAGTTGCTCAGGGTAGCGGTCCGATAACCAATCCAGTTGCACCATGCGCAGCAACTCCTGCACTTTCTCAGCAATCACCGCTTCGCTGGGGCGCTCACGGCGTGATTTCATCCGCAAGCCAAAAGCGACGTTATCAAACACCGTCATATGACGAAACAGTGCGTAGTGCTGAAAGACAAAACCGACATTACGCTTGCGCACATCGCGGCGCGAGACATCATCACCATTAAACAAAATGCTGCCTGTATCTGGTGTTTCCAAGCCAGCAATAATACGCAACAGAGTGGTTTTACCACAGCCAGATGGACCGAGTAAGGCCACCAGCTCGCCGGCTTGGATGTCTAAATTGATGTTATTTAAGGCAGTAAAGTTACCGAACTGCTTATGAACTTGGCGCACTTCAATACTCATGACTTATTCGTCTCCATTGTTTAGCTGACGGTTGATCCGTGATTCGCTCCACTGCTTAAGCAGCAACATCAACAGCGCCAGAATGAGTAGCAGGCTGGCAACACTAAAGGCCGCAACGTGGTTGTATTCGTTGTAAAGAATTTCGACATGCAGGGGCAGCGTATTGGTAAAACCACGGATATGCCCCGACACCACTGATACCGCACCAAACTCACCCATCGCCCGCGCGGTACACAGCACGACACCGTACATTAAGCCCCATTTGATATTGGGTACGGTGACATGCCAAAACATCTGCCAACCGCTGGCGCCGAGTAAACGTGCGGCTTCTTCTTCTTGCGTGCCTTGCTGCTGCATTAACGGGATCAGTTCGCGTGCGACAAAAGGCACGGTAACAAATAGCGTAGCTAAGACGATACCTGGCACGGCAAAAATGATTTGGATATCGTGCTCCATTAGCCATTCACCAAAAAAGCCTTGCGCGCCAAATAATAGAACATAGACCAAACCTGCGATAATCGGCGACACCGAAAAGGGCAGATCAATTAAGGTGATCAGTACGCTTTTGCCATAGAAATCATGTTTACTCACGCACCAGGCGGCAGCCACACCAAACACCAAGTTCAGCGGCACCGAGATGGCCACCGCCAGCAAGGTCAGTTTCAGTGCGGAAATGGCATCCGGCTCCAGCATTGAATCAAAAAAATGAGCAACACCCATTTTCAATGCTTCAGTAAGAACAATGGTCAGCGGCAACACTAAGAAAACGATAAAGGTGGCCCAAGCAGCAATGATTAAGGCTAAGCGGGCCCAACTGGATGCATTGCTTGAGTTGTGAGAAGAGGTGGACGACATAGAGGTATCCTTAGCCTTTAGCAACGTAGCGTTGGAGAAGGTTGATCAGTAGTAGCAAAACAAAAGACACCATCAGCATCATCACGCCAATCGCAGTGGCGCCAACGTAGTCGTATTGATCAAGTTTGACCATGATCAGTAGCGGTAGAATTTCTGTTTTACCGGGCATGTTGCCAGCAATAAAAATCACCGAACCGTATTCGCCGACACCGCGCGCAAACGCCAAGGCAAAGCCGGTCAGCCATGCTGGCAATAAAGCCGGTAGTAAAACATGGCGAAACACCTGCAAAGGCCGTGCGCCTAAACAGGTCGCTGCCTCTTCAAGCTCGCGTGGAATATCAGCCAGTACAGGCTGAATGGTGCGCACCACAAAGGGTAAGGTGACAAAAGTCAGCGCCAAGGTAATACCAAAGGGTGTGTAGGCAATGCTGATACCAAAATCTGCCGCCCAGTGACCGATAAAACCATTTGGGGAATACAGGGCGGTGAGGGCAATACCGGCAACCGCAGTCGGCAAAGCAAAGGGCAGATCGATCATTGCATCAATCACTTTGCGACCGGGGAAGCGGTAACGCACCAATACCCACGCAAATAAGGTTCCTATTACGCCATTGAGCAACGCGGCAATAAAAGCAGTGCCAAAACTGAGTTTCAATGCAGCCACTACGCGCGGAGCACTGACAATGGCATAAAACTCTGACCAACTTAGCTGTGCCGCATAAATAAACATGCCGGCCAATGGTATAAACACCAACAAACTGAGGTACACCAAAGTGTAACCAAGGGTCAGCCCAAAGCCTGGAATGACTGGTGAGGTGCGTCGTGACATAGTGACTTGCCTTGTGGTTATTTTAAGCAGTAGCGCTGCTGTCTCTGCTCATGTTGTGGGGTAGGCAACTGGCTAAGTGAGTTTCTATACTGCCTATACGCTGCCTAGTCGTGCTTAAGGCGCATATCATAGAGGCAGCTTCTTATTCTTTAAAATACTGTTTAGCGATTCACTTATGTCTTTTTGGTATTAGCAGGCAAATAGCCGCTTTATTCGATTAAGTTATAAATCAATCATTTTATATTCTTTTGTGATCATCTTAAATTGAAGCATAGTGATCGCCACTGACCCATAACTGAGGCAAACATCATGAGTATTCAACTTGGCGACATCGCACCAGATTTCCAGCAGGCATCAAGTGCAGGTGATATCAGTTTTCACCAATGGCTGGGCGACAGCTGGGGCGTATTATTCTCACACCCTGCAGACTTCACCCCGGTGTGCACCACCGAGTTGGGCTTTACTGCCAAGCTCAAAGATGAGTTCGCCGCACGTAATGTTAAGGCAATTGCTTTATCCGTTGATCCAGTTGATTCGCATCATAAGTGGATTAAAGACATCAACGAAACACAAGGCACCACCGTCAACTTCCCCATCCTGGCCGATGACGACCGTAAGGTGTCGAAGTTGTATGACCTGATTCACCCCAATGCTGATAACACCTTAACGGTGCGCTCATTGTTTGTGATTGATCCGAACAAAAAAGTGCGCCTGACCATCACTTATCCAGCCAGCACCGGGCGTAACTTTCATGAGATTTTACGAGTGATTGATTCATTACAGCTGACTGACAACTATAAAGTGGCGACACCGGCTAACTGGATTGACGGTGAAGATGTGGTGATTGTGCCATCCATCCAAGATAAAGCTGAGCTGGTTGAGCGCTTCCCGAAAGGCTACACCGCGGTCAAACCCTACTTGCGCCTGACGCCACAACCCAACCGCTAAGATGCTAAGCCGCCTGCCTGTAGAGTATTGAAACGTGCGCTGCAGGCATATTGGCGTGAAAGGAGAGCGCTGATGCGCCAGACAACTGATGTGCGTTATTTGATTGTGCCGGGCTGGCAAGGCTCGCCTGCTGAGCACTGGCAATCTCATTGGCAGCAGGTCTTGCCCGAGTGTACTCGTGTTGAGCAAGATGACTGGCTGTTACCGCAGCGCCAGGCATGGATTGCTCAGCTCGAAGCGCAAATTGCCGCAGATCAGCGGCCTGTTGTACTGATAGCGCACAGTCTTGGTTGTGTCACGGTTGCGCATTGGGCTGCGCAAGCATCAGCAGGGTTATTAGCGCGGGTGCGTGGTGCGCTGTTGGTCGCGCCGGCGGATGTTGAACGTATTGACTGCCCAGCAGCTTTAGTTAACTTTGCGCCGATACCTACTGAGCCATTGCCGTTTCCTAGTGTACTCATTGGCTCAAGCAATGATCACGCTGCCGATGCGCAGCGTGCAGTGTTGTTTGCTCGGCAGTGGGGCAGTACGGTGACTATTTTGTCGCAAGCAGGGCACATTAATGTGCAATCGGGGCATCATCGCTGGGAGCAAGGCTTTGCTTGGCTGTATCAGTTACAAGAGCGCAGTGATAGAGGCTATCAGCGCAGCGCTTAAGTCATGTCACACAGCAGCATAAAGCGAGCTGGCTGCGTGACATTTAAATAGCCTAATTTGTCCTGCTTGTCTTTTCTGGATGATAGCCAATTCTAAAGCCGCCCCAGTGCTTATCATGCACATAAATAGGCACGGAAATATCATGCATGTGCTCGCCAGTTTCGCGAATATAGGTTTGCAATAGCAGAGGCTTTTGATGGTTACCGCAGCGTGCACCGACACGATCATTGAAAATCCGCTTGGTGCGATTATTTAAATAGTCGTGCTGGTAATCGCCAGTTAGCGGCTGACTATAGACAGTATTGTGCGTTGGAATATAGCCTTGCGGTGTACTGGTAATTGCAAATACGGTGTTCGGATTCTGAGTGAGGACAGGCTCTTGAATTGCACTAAGAACCTGATCGGTATATTTATCAAAGGCTGTGCTGTATTTTTTTGGATTGGTGTTGGCGATCTCTTTATAATTGCGATCAAACAGCTCAGCTTCACTGATGCGACCTTGGGCAATATCGCGCTCAAACTGCGCACCTATTTTTTGTGCGGCATCCTGTGCTAACTCATAAATGTGCTGATGGTATTCAGATAAGCTGACTTCAGAGAGCTTTTCGCTAACACCCTCGGTTTGGGCCTCAAGCAGCACTGCAGATTGACTCAGCTGCGCTGTTTGCTGATCACTGTCAGACAGGTCTTGGCGAATTTGTGCGACTTCTTTGAATAAATCATCCAACTGCATGCGGTTGCTTTGTGTGCCGCTGACAATGTTGGCAACCTGTTGCTCAACATTAACCGCTAACGCAGTGATATCGATCAATTGTGCGCCGGCATTTTCTACCAACACTACACTGCTATTTAAATCTTCAATCAGTTTATGTTGTTGTTCAGCCACCTCTATGGTGTGCTGTTGAATATCTTGCAACATACGATCGACTTCTTCGGTGGCGTCAGCTGTGCGGCTGGCTAAGCCACGCACCTCATCAGCTACAACGGCAAAGCCTCGTCCGTACTCACCAGCACGCGCAGCTTCTATCGCAGCATTTAAAGCCAGTAAATTGGTCTGGCTGGCAATACCCTTAATCACTGCAGCTACTTGCTGAATTTCACTGCTGCGCTGACTGAGATTGTCGATTAATGTGCGACTGCTATCCGCCTGCTGAGCCAGTGTCTGCATACTTAATATGGCTTGCTCTAAACTGGTTTGACCCGCCTGGCTATTACTGCGCACGTTACTGGCTGCATCGAGACTTTCTTCGCTGAGCTGAGCGGTGGCCTCCTCTGTAGTGATCATTTGCCCAGCGCTGCTTTCAATACGCTGAGCTGAGTTGACCAAGGATACGAGCCTTTGCTGCAGTTGCTGTGCTGCGTGGCTAACAGCAGCAGCACTGAGCGCGCTGGCCGTGGTGGTGTGCGATAAATGGCGCGCCAATTCGGTGGCCTGCACTGTACCTTGAGAGCTGGGCTCAACAAGTACAGGACGCTGCAACAGTGGTACAACAAAAGCTGGTACTAATAAAACCGCACTGGTCCAAATGGGTGCGCTGAGCCACCATAAAATGGCTAGAGCAACAAGACTGGCGATTTGTAATACAAGGGTTATTGTTTTATCAGAGGTCATGAGCGTAAAGGGCCTTATCTGGACACATAAACAAAGGTTATTGTTATTGTCATTGGTGTTTTGTGTAATTACTGAGCCGTATTGCTACATAATTATTGGCAAAACGCCATCATGCTTTGGTCTTTAGTGGCTCGCCAGTGCGCGTTAAAGTCGTTCTGCATGACGCGTCCTAACATGTATTGCTCAGCACTCCATCTTTTGCAATAAAGTGAACTCTGAGCGGGTCGTGACAAAATCTAGTTGCTCAGCGCTGCTATTGATAATGCAGAGCCACTGCCCTCAAAAGCTTAACGCAGCACAGTATGGAATCTGTCGATGCAACGTATAAACCTGCTTGCAGCAGTCAGCCAAGAATGGCTCATATTATATCTAAATCCTCCAGCGCAAAGGGCAGTTCAGGTTGGGGCCACTGTAAGTTTAGCGCCTCAAGTTTCTGTGCCAGCAAACTACAAAACAGCAGGTTACGCAGTGGTTTATTGTTGGCTGGAACAATATGCCAAGGGTGTGAGGCGGTGCTGCTTTGCTTAAAAGTATGATCCCAATTATTTTCAATAGTAGCAAAGAGTCGGTGGCCGGCTAAATCGGCAGCAGAGATTTTCCAGTGTTTCTCAGGCTTGGCAAAGCGTTGCTGCAAGCGCCTTTTTTGCTCGTCTTTAGAGATATGCAAATAGACTTTAATTAGATGAATATTTTGCTGGGCCAATTGCGCTTCAAATGCCAGCATCTGCTGTAAACGCCCAGCAGCTTGGGCGTCATCAATATAACCGTCTGCCAAATCACTGACTATACTTTCATAAGGTGTGCGGTTGAAAACAGTTAACATGCCAGGCGGCGGCAACTGCTGTCGGAAGCGCTCTAAGAAGTTTTCTTGGCGCTGCTGCTCAGTGGGTTTTGCAAAACTACTGACGCGTACACCTTGTGGATTGAGGCCACGCAAGCAGTTACGGATCACGCCATCTTTGCCTGAACAGTCAGGGCCTTGCAGCCATACCAGCACAGCCGGACCATTATTGGCCCAGAGCAATTGTTGCTGACGATCTAGACTGCTACGCACTGCTTTCAGACGCGCATTACACTCGTACAAGGGCAAGCCGAAATCACGTGCAGGATCAAGAGTCAGCCCTGTGCTCGGGTGGTAGAAGCAATCGTGCAGTACGGTATCAGTGAGGCGCATGTCAGTCCTTGCTACGCTTGAGTTGGTCTTTAAGTTGCGTGGGCAGTTGACGAATAATCAACATATCACGGCTTTCGTCATATTCGACCTTAGAGCCAAGCAAGTGCGACTCAAAGCTAATCGAAATGCCTTCGGCGCGACCGGTAAAGCGATGGAATGCACTTAGGGTGCGTTTGTCCGCCGGTATCTCAGGCGATAAGCCATAATCTTTGTTACGGATGTGGTTGTAAAATGCTTGCGGGTTTTCTTCATCCAAGACTTCGGATAAGCCTTCAATGCTGACCACTTCGCCACGGCGCGTTTGAGTATTGGCGTAACTGATTAGGTTGTTGGTTTGCTCGCGTGCTTTTTCTTCAGGTAAATCTTCACTTTCGACAAACTCACTAAAAGCTTTGAGCAGAGTGCGGGTTTCGCTGGGGCCATCAACACCTTCTTCGCAGCCTAAAAAGTCAAGAAACCCATCGATGATTTTTTTTCCAAACTTGCCTTTTAGATACGAAATGTACTGTTTGGATTGGCTGTTATTTTTCCACTCAGACAGATTGATTCGCGCAGCCAAATGCAGCTGACTCAGATCAAGATGGCGCGCCGTCTCAACATCTAAACCCTCAGAGATCAGCATGCCGTCACTGTGCTGTAGCACCGCGATAATAAGATGCTCGGTCATGCCGTGTTGGTAGTGAGCAAATAGCACATGCCCCGACAAACTAAGACTGTTTTCATCGATCTGTTTTTTTAAATGCTCTACAGCTTGCTGGCTAAATTGTACAAAATCACTTTGCTCAGCAAGGTAGTTGGACAGCCAGCTTTGCAGGGGCCATTGTGTGCTGTCCGCCTGAAATAAGCCCCAAGCTTTGCTGGGTTTGCTGTTGTAGCTGTCGTTCAAATCAGCCAGCAGATGTTGCACGGCTGTTGAGTTAGGCAGCACCTCTTCGCCCAGCTGTACAGTAGCTGGACTGTCTTCGGGTTTTTTCTCAATAAAGTGAATGATGCAGTGATGAATCGACATGATATGACCTTAACTTAATACATATGAGGCCGCGTCTTGACGTGCAAAGCGTGCAGCAAGACGCTAAGCAGAGGACAATTAGGCTGCTGAGTGTGCGGTTTTCAGGCGCTCAAGGCGTTGTAAAACATAGCGCACATGCAGGTGTAACTCATACAGCTCATTGGTGTAAGACAGTGGCACTTCGACTTTAGCCAGCTCAACTTGCAGTTCAGTTAAACGCTTTATTTCGCTGTCGAGATGCTCTGGCAGGGTGTGATTGGTAAAACGTTTATCGACATCTCGCAGGTATTTGTACCAGCGATAGATGCGTGCACGAATGCGCCAGCGGTACAGTGGTCCGGCCACCTTAAATAGAGGGAATAGCAAGACCAGCAATGGGATCACCAAAATAATATAGCGGTCAGCCAGTGAGGCAATTCTAAACGGCAAGTAGCGCTGTAGCAGGGGCAAACCCTTGTTATGAAAATACTCGGCCTCGGTGAGTTTGGAAAAATCATGGGGTAAATTTTGCGGCCAGGTGTCAGGCGCATCAATCAACGAGCCAGACTTCATCACTTCTTGTGCTGCCGCTAGAATTAAGGCAGTTAAAGCTGGGTGAAATGATTCATTGGCAATCAGCATGGCGACGGGACTGATGATAGTGGTGTCTTGATGCGGCTGATCACTGGCCAAATTGAGGAGCCCTTGTCCTACATTGATCTCAGTAATAAAAGGCAGGCGTGCGCGGTATGCAGCGGCTTGTTTGAAGTGCACCAGTTGCAGCTCGCTATGACTGGCGGCTTGTTGAACTATAGCGCCCTCAGCTGGGCCTAGAAAAAATGCCGCATCTAATTGATCATCAAGCAATCGCGACAACGCTTTTTTACCACTGTAAGGGCGCCATGTATCCGGCAGGTTTGCACTGTCAATCTGGTTGGCTTCTAGCAGTGGATTAATCATCATGCGAGTACCACCACGGGCGGAGCCGACAGCGGTACGCAATGGCAGTAGGTCGCGTAGCGTGTTGATTTCAACATCTGAGCGAGTAAATAACCATAAAGGCTCTTGATAGACTGCACCAAGGTTGTAGAGTTTTTGGCGCTGCTGAGCATTCAATCCAAGCTCTTGACCACTTTGCATCAGCGCAATATTGATACCACTGTTTTCATCCAACAAACGTTCGGTATTTTGTCGTGAGCCGGAGCTGTTGACTAACTCAAGCTCAAAGCCTTCTTTAGCCAGTTCAATCCGTAGTTTTTCAGCAAAGCTTGTATAGCCGCCATGAGGGCCGCCAGTACTCATGGTGGCATGCATGGGGGGCGGTGGGGCTACAAAGTAAAATAAACCCGTCACCAATGCAGCTAAGATCGGCACTAACCATAAGTTGGCGCGTAGCATAATGGATACATCTTGCAAAATACGGTTCATCGGCCGTCCTTATTGTCGTCTACGTGCTGTTATTATGTGCCAGAACTCTTACGGCGAGGAATACCAAAACGTTGACGCCGTTCCCATAAACATTTGCGGCTGATGCCTAATTTGCTTGCGAGTTCTGTTTCCGTCATCTGGTCTTGATGCTCAAGGACAAAATGCTGAAAGTAGTCCTCCAAAGATAACTTGCTGGCATCGAGTTGCTGTGCATCGGCATCTGCTTCTGCTTCAGCAGCTACGTCGGCTGTGTCTTGTGCACTTTTTTCTGCCGCCAAGTCAACATCAATACCCATCAGCTCGGTGGTGACTTGTGTGCCTTCGCAGAGAATCACTGCCCGTTCCAGTGCGTTTTCTAATTCACGCACATTGCCTGGCCAGCTGTATTTTTGCAGTGCTTTACTGGCTTGCTCAGTAAAGCTCATAGGGTCTTTATGCATGCGTAAACGTTGGCGATCTAGAAGAATATCGGCAATTTCTACAACATCATTACCGCGATCACGCAGGGCCGGCAAATGCAGGGCGATTACATGCAGGCGATAATACAAGTCTTCACGAAAGCCACCGGTTTTAGCGAGATGCTTTAAGTCACGGTGGGTTGCAGCAACCAAACGTACATTGACTTTTTGAGACTGTACAGAACCCACGCGGCGGATTTCACCTTCTTGCAGGACGCGCAGTAAACGTGCTTGAGCTTCTAAAGGCAACTCACCAATTTCATCTAGAAACAATGTGCCGCCATCGGCTGCTTCGACCAGACCGGTACGTGCAGATACTGCACCAGTAAACGCGCCTTTTTCATGACCAAACAGCTCTGACTCAATCAGGGTTTCTGGAATGGCGGCACAGTTAACTGAAATCATTGGTGCCTTTGCGCGACTTGATAAGTTATGCAGGGCGCGGGCAACCAGTTCTTTACCAGTGCCAGACTCGCCTTGAATTAATACGTTCGAATCGGTTGGCGCGACCTTACGGATTTTAACGTATAAGGCCTGCATCGCTGGGCTGCTGCCAATAATGCCAATGTCTGAGTTATCCACCACTGGCGTTTCGCTGAGCGCTGTCGATTCATCGTCGCAATCCGCAGCCAGCGCAGCAGACTGCTGATGGTCATGAATAATTCGCGCAATGGTTTGCAGCATTTCGTCATGATCAAAGGGCTTAGCGATGTAATCAATCGCGCCCAAACGCATGGAGTCCACAGCTGAGCGTAAGCTGGCGTAGCTGGTCATAATCAATACCGGCTTAGGCTCAGCGAGTTTGATCATTTCTGTGCCAGGTGCACCGGGCAGGCGTAAATCGCTAATGATTAAATCAAAGGCGCTAATATCATGTTGCTCTTGTGCTTCTTGAACTGAACCTGCTTCGCTGACCTTGTATTGATTGCGCTCCAGTAAGCGGCGCAAGGCTGAGCGAATAATGGGTTCATCTTCAACAATTAAAATATTGTGCATTCACACTCTCTCTAAACAATCAGACTGCAACGCGTTGCTAAAGCAATACGGCTCATAATAAGGCCTTCGCGTCTGGACTGGAGGACGGGCTGTGGCGCGGCAAATTAATTCGGAAACGGGTACCGCGCTGCTGCTCAAGGTCAGCTGGGCTTTCGACACGGATGTCGCCGTGATGCTCCTCGATGATCGAGTGCACCAGTGCAAGTCCCAACCCAGTGCCTTGGCCTGGATCTTTGGTGGTAAAAAAAGGCTCGAATAAGTGCTCTAGACTTGCTGCACTTATTCCGCTGCCCTGATCCTCAATGGATAACTCTACATGAGAATGGCTGGCGGTTGTACGGATATAAATATGCCCAAGCTCAGGGCTGGCGTCGCGCGCATTGGAGAGCAGGTTGATCAGCACTTGAGCGAGCCGCTGTGGGTCTCCCAGCACCCAGTGTTGCGTATCACAGAGGTTGAAGAAGTGGATTGCTTTGGCCATTTTATTAAGGTTGAGCAAATGAATAGCTTCATTGGCAATATCAAATAAACACACCGGCTCATGACTTTCATGTTGATATTGACCCGGATGGGAGAAGTTCATCAAAGATTGCACGATGCGCGTAACCCGCTGCGTTTGCTCAATAATCTGGCTACTCACTTCAGTAATTTCAGGGTCTTCATCGCGCTCATAGCGCAGGTTTTGCGCGAGGCAAGCAATTCCGGTGATGGGGTTACCAATTTCATGCGCAACACCTGCCGCTAAACGCCCAACCGAGGCAAGACGTTCAGAATGCACCAACTTATCTTCGAGCAAGCGTGTTTGTGTGGCGTCTTCCACTAACAACACTAAACCGCTGTTGCCCGGAGCCAAGGGCTCATCAATCGCTGCTTTGTGCAGGTTTATCCAGCGTGAGGCATAAGCACCTTGTAAAGCATGCTTGTAACGGTGCGCACTGCTACCCTGAGCAAACTCCATCAGTAAATCACGCCAAGGTTGATCAATACTCTCGAGGCGTGAGCCAACCACACGAGCCGCGGTGATTCCTGTTAGGTCTTCGAGCGCTCGATTCCACATTAAGATTTCGTGATCTTTGGCCAGTGAGCATACACCCATGGGCAGGTCTTTCAGTGTTTGCCGATGATAGCGGCGTAACGCATCAAGTTCTGCGGCAAGGCCGGTTAAGCGTGACTGATAGTCTTCTAAGCGACTTTCGATGAAATGAATATCTTCGGTGACATAGGTTTCACTGGCCACTTTATACGGCACAAAGGTGTTGACCAAATCTTGGGCGACGCTGGGTCCCATTAAACCCGATAAATTCGCTTCAATTCGATCACGCAAGCGCCGTAAGGCAAAGGGTCGGCTTTCATCAAAAGGAAACTGCAAATCTTTAAGCGCCTGCTCCACTTCACGCTGCGCAGTGACCGCGCCCAGCGGTTTTGCCAGTTCAGCAGCAAACTCTTGCGGGTTACGTGCGAACAGATCACGGCGCTCAGGGCGGCGCACATAGTTGACCACACAGGCTTGCGCTGCACGTTGTTCTTCAATGCTGGTGCGGGTTAATAGTGACACTAGAATGAAAGTAAAGCAGTTAGCACTCAGCGCGGCAATGGCAGAAAAGTGCCAATTGCGATCATCCAGCACATAGGTGTAATCAATCACTGGTAGGTAAAACTCTTGGATATTGCTGAACATTGGCAGCAGCATCCCAGTTGCAGCGGTCAACACACCCGCGATGGCACCACTGATAAAACCATAACGATTGGCTCTAGGCCAATACAGGACGGACAGCACACCAGGGAGAAATTGTAGGGTGATGACAAAGGCGACCAAGCCTAAGTTAGATAAATCTTGCTCTGAGCGCAGCAATAAATAAAAACCATAACCGGTCAGAATAATAGCAAACACCAGCGCACGTCGTGTCCACTTCAGCCAGCGGTAAATATTGCCTTCAGCAGGCGGCTGATAAAAGGGCAGTACTAGATGATTGAGCACCATACCCGACATGGCTAAAGTCATGACGATAATCACGCCACTGGCTGCCGACAGACCACCGACAAAAGCCAACAAAGCAAGGCGCTCGTTATTAAGCGCCAAGCCTACACCAAGGGTAAAATATTCTGGTGATGTTGGCGCACCTAGCTTTAGTCCCGCCCATAAGATTGGTAAAATCGGCAGGCTCATCAACAGTAAAAACAGCGGCAGTCCCCAACTGGCAGCGACCATGCTGCGCGGGCTGAGGTTTTCGGTAAAGGTCATGTGATACATGTGCGGCATCACCATTGCCGAAGCGAAAAACAGCAATAACAGGGTGCGCCATGGACCTTCTTGCAGCGGTATCTGTAAGTCCTTAAGCATTGTGCTGTTCTGCGTCAGCCACAGGTCTAAATCATTGGGGCCGTTAAACACCACAAATAGGGCATAAGAACCAATCACCAATAAGGCAATGAGTTTAACCAAGGATTCAAAGGCAATCGCAAAAACTAAGCCTTCATGTTTTTCCCGAGTAGCAATGTGCCGCGCGCCAAATAAAATCGAAAATACAGTGATTAAAAGACAAAACGCTAAAGCCACACGGTTTTGAATGGGCTGGCCGGTGAGGATACCTATGGTGTCAGCTACCGCTTGAATCTGCAGTGCCAGTAACGGTAAGGCGCCCAAGAGCATGCCGATGGTGGTAATAGCACCGACCCAGTTACTACGGAAACGAAACGCCAGCAAGTCAGCCAAGGAGGACAGTTGATGGGTGCGGGTTAGTTTCAAAATAGGATAGAGCAGCACCGGTGCTAATAAAAAAGCGCCTGAAATGCCTAAGTAAATGGCCAGAAAGCCATAGCCATATTGATGGGCTAAGCCCACTGCACCAAAAAACGTCCAAGCACTGGCATACACGCCCAGTGACAAAATATAGGTGAGGGGATGACGTACCAGCCAGCGCGGCACCCAGCCGTGTTCACTGGCCCAGGCCACACCAAATAGCGTCAATAAATAGGTGGTGCTGATTAAAATCAGCTGGCCAAGACTAAAACTCATCTGCATCGTGTTGGCTCTGCAAAACAAAAGTAACCACGATTAAAATCAACCACAAAACATAGGGGCGATACCATGCGCTATCTGTGGCAGTCCACCACTCCATAACGGCAGGTGAAAGCAGATAAATGCCAACAACTAAAATAAGAACTAAACGGTAGATGTACATGATGCCACTCAACACTCAAGTGTCACCGATAGTAACCAAGCAGGCGGCAATCTGCCACAGTTAACTGCAGCAGATTACTGAATTATCGAACAAACTTACCTTGGCGGCGCTCAACGCGAAACTCGAGGGTGCTGGCGCGATAGCCAGCGCGCAAGCTAGGGAGCGGTAGGCAGCTTTGCCACTGGGCGCCAGAAACCAGTGGGCTTGAGCTGCTGTAACGAGACTCGGCATATAGTGTTTCAACCAAGTTGATGTTCTCTCCTGGGCGGTAGGCAGCGATACGCCACTGTAAATCTTTAAGAGACTGATCAGTGTTGTTACGTAATTGCACAAGTAACGGTGTGTCGGCTGGGCACTGGCGCGGTGCATAACTGATTTGCATGTCCAAATGATCAAGCAAGTATTGGTTGTTGCGCTGGTCTAAAATCAACCATCCAGCAATACTGCCCAGTATGGCCAGCAGCGGCACGCCAATCGCTAAGGTGCGCTTAGGGTAGCGCAGCAGCAATGCCAGCCAAGTAAGTGGAATCAATACAGGCGGGAGCATAAGGCTAATCCTCAGGTTGGTCGCGTAAAAACACCAAATGGTTCGGCTTAGACTGCTCAGCGCTGTAGTAATACCCCTGTTCGTTAAAGTTTTTTAGCGCATCTACGGAATCAACTTTATGCTGAATCACATAGCGTGCCATGATGCCGCGGGCTTTTTTCGCATAGAAACTGATGATTTTATATTGGCCGTTTTTTAGGTCTTTAAAATCAACATTGATCAGTGTGCCAGCCAGCTGCTTGGGCTTAACCGCTTTGAAGTACTCATTGGAGGCCAGGTTAAGCAAAGTGTCTGTTTTGTTTTCAGCGAGGCATTGATTAAGCGATTCTGTTAAGCGCTCGCCCCAAAACTCATAGAGGTTTTTACCTTCAGGGTTGTCGAGTCGTGTGCCCATTTCTAAACGGTAAGGCTGCATTAAATCCAAGGGACGCAATACGCCGTACAGACCGGATAAAATGCGTAGGTGCTGCTGGGCATAGTCAAAGTCTTCGACACTCAGTGTTGCTGCATCTAAGCCGGTATAGACATCGCCTTTAAAGGCTAATATTGCTTGGCGTGCATTCTCGGGAGTGAAGTTGGGTTGCCACTCGGTGAAGCGGGCGATATTCAAGCCGGCAAGCTTATCTGAAAGCTTCATCAATTCTGCAAGTTCACTGGGCGAGAACGCGCGCAGCACCTCGATGAGTTGACTCGACTGTTCGAGAAAGCGCGGCTGGGTAAACTTTTCAGTCGCAAGGGGGTTGTGTAATCCAGCGTTTTTGCTGGCGAAATAACCATAAGCATAAAATCTGATCCTTGTAATACGGCTGCCTGCAATAGGGTGGGCAAGCGGATAGCGGACAATATGAGGCTCAGTATACAAGTTATCTACGCCGATAGGCGCTGGTTTACCCTCAATTGCTCAGCAGCTGCAGCGTAAATCTGCGACAATAGGCGGTTCAATATTGGATGGTTATTAGTCGTTAATGAGCAAACACCTCAACCAGCACGCATTACTTTCACAGCTTGAGCACGCCAAGTGCGCTGATCAGCATCGCTTGCGTCGACGTCTACTGTCGCTACTCAAGCAGCCTGAACATGAGCAGGCGCTTGCCAAATGGCAGCAGGATGTCGATAAATCCTGCGCGCAAGTCAATAGCCGTTGCTTAAGCATCCCTAGCATTCATTACGATGACAGCTTGCCGATTGCTGAGCGCCGTGCTGCGATTAAAGAGGCACTGAGCAAACATCAAGTGTTGATCATTGCAGGTGAAACAGGTTCAGGTAAAACCACGCAGCTGCCCAAGCTCTGTTTAGAGTTGGGGCGTGGCACTCGTGGTTTGATTGGCCATACCCAGCCCCGACGCTTAGCCGCACGCAGTGTTGCCGCCCGTATTGCTGAAGAACTGGGTACGCCACTGGGTGAGCTGGTTGGTTATCAGGTGCGTTATGAAGACCAGAGCCACGAGCGTACGCTGATTAAGCTGATGACGGATGGTATTTTGCTGGCAGAAACAGGCCGTGACCGTTTTTTGCAACGCTACGATACGATTATCATTGATGAAGCCCACGAACGCAGTCTCAATATTGATTTCTTGCTGGGTTATATCAAACAAATCTTGCCGCGCCGGCCGGATCTAAAAGTTATTATCACTTCGGCGACCATTGATTTAGAGCGATTCTCTAAGCACTTTAATGATGCACCTATCATTGAAGTATCTGGGCGTACCTATCCGGTGGAAACCTGGTATCGCCCGCTGGTAGCCAGTCAAGATGAAGATGGCAATACCGTTGAAGAAGACCTCAGTGTTGATCAAGGCATTCTCAATGGTTTGCTCGATATTGCCGAGCATGAGCGCCGCGAAAAACGCTTACCCGGGGATGTGCTGGTGTTCTTGCCCGGTGAGCGGGAGATTCGTGAATGTGCAGAAGTGTTGCGCAAAGCACAGCTTAAGCACACCGAAATCTTGCCGCTGTATGCGCGCTTATCACCCAGCGAGCAGCAGAAGATTTTCCAGAGCCACCCAGGCCGTAAAGTGATTCTCGCCACTAACGTTGCTGAGACTTCATTAACTGTACCGGGTATTCGCTATGTAATTGATAGCGGTACCGCGCGCATCAGCCGTTACAGCTACCGCGCCAAAATTCAGCGGCTGCCGATTGAAGCCATCTCGCGTGCCAGCGCCAATCAGCGTCAAGGCCGTTGCGGCCGCGTGGAAGCGGGCATTTGTATTCGCCTGTACAGCGAGGCGGATTATTTAAGCCGGCCTGAATTTACTGATCCAGAAATTTTACGCACCAACCTCGCTGCTGTTATTTTGCAGATGCTGCATTTGCGCTTGGGCAAAATTGAAGATTTCCCCTTTATTGAACCGCCGGAAGGCAAGGCCATCAGCGATGGCTTTAATGTCCTACAAGAACTCAGTGCGGTGAACCGTGACAGCCAGTTGACCGACCTGGGTAAACAGCTGGCGCGCTTACCCATTGATCCACGTGTGGGGCGCATGCTGTTAGCGGCGGCTGAACACGGCAGTCTGCGCGAAATGCTGATTGTCGCCAGTGCATTATCCATCCAAGACCCGCGTGAGCGCCCAGCGGATAAACAGCAAGCAGCTGATCAAGCACATGCGCCCTGGAAAGATCCAGATTCAGACTTTGCCGTACTGATCAATATCTGGCGCAGCTTTGAAGAGCAGCGCTTAGCGCTTGGTAGCTCAGGTGTACGTCGTTGGTGTCGCACGCATTTTCTCAACTATTTGCGCATGCGCGAATGGCGTGATGCCCATCGCCAGCTCACTCTGATTTGTCGTGAGCTGCAGCTGCCGTTTAACCAGCAGCCTTGCGACTATGCGCAATTGCATAAAGCTTTGTTGACCGGTTTGCTCAGTCAAATTGGTCAAAAAACCGAAGACAATGATTTTCTCGGTGCGCGGCAACGACGTTTTCATATTCACCCATCCAGCACCCTAGGGCGCAAACGACCGCAGTGGTTGATGGCTGCTGAACTGGTGGAAACCACCCGGCTCTTTGCTCGCTTAGTGGCAAAAATAGAGCCTGAATGGGCTGAGCAATTGGCCGAGCATTTACTGCGGCGCACTTACCTTGAGCCGCACTGGGAAAAGCGCCGTGGGCAAGTGGTTGCCTATGAACAAGTGAGTTTATATGGCTTGATTATTATCGGTCGTCGCACTGTGCATTATGGGCCGATAGATCCTGTGCTAAGTCGAGAAACCTTTATCCGTGAAGGCTTGGTCGCCAATGAAATTCTCAGCCGTGCTCACTGCTTGCAAGCCAATCGCGAGCTGTTAAAAACCCTCGATAAGCTGGAAGCCAAAGCACGTCGCCGTGATATTCTGGCCGACGAAGAAACCTTGTTTAATTATTACGATCAGCACATTCCAGCAGACATTTACCAAACGGCCAGTTTTGATCGCTGGTATAAACGTAGCAGCGCTAAGAATCCACAACTTCTGTTAATGACAGAAGAGGATGTGCTGGCGCGCGATGCCAGCGAAGTCACGGCTAATCAGTACCCAGATACCCTGCAGTGGCAAGATATTGCGCTGCCACTCAGCTATCACTTTGAGCCGGGGCATTTGCGTGATGGCGTGACTGTCACTATTCCAGCGCCACTACTGGCGCAAGTGCCTGAGGCGTTATTGCAATGGCTGGTACCTGGCCTGCTGCAAACCCGCTGCATTGCCATGGTGCGCAACTTACCCAAAGCTGTACGCAAAAACTTTGTACCTGTGCCTGATTTTGTGAACGCTGCATTGGAAGGCATGCCATTTGCTCAAGGTTTGTTGAACGAGGTGCTGGGCCAGCAACTGTTGCGTATGACTGGCGTGCGTGTCAGTGATGAGTTATGGCAAGAAGCCGCTGCTCAGCTTGATGAGCACCTGCGTATGAATATTGAAGTGGTCGATGCCGACGGCAAGGTGTTGGGTGAAGGGCGTGATTTAGCCGAGTTGCGCCGCCGTTTTTCTGGTGCCAGTCAGCAAGCTTTGGCCGAGTTAAAGCACACCACAACGGCGCCACAAGCGCTGGCGCGCGATGACTTTAACGTACAAACACAAAGTACACATAAAGTGGCGGGGATGGCGATGACTGTCTACCCAGCGCTGGTGGATAAAGCCGGTGAGGTACAAGAAGGGCGCTTTTCCACTCAGCAGCAAGCCGACCAAGAACACCGCCGTGCGCTGCAACGCTTATTACTGCAGCATTTGGCTGAACCGGCTAAGTATCTGCGCAGCCACTTACCTGGCCTAACCAATATGGGTTTGCTCTACCGTGATTTGGGTCGTATTGAGGCGCTGACTGAAGATATTTTATTGGCCAGTATTGACCGCTGCATGCTGCAAGATTTATCGGTGCTGCCACGCGATGCGCAAGCAGTGGCAAAACTTGCCGATACCAAACGCGGTGAGCTTGTGCCAGTGGCTGAGCATCTAGCTAAGACCGTATTGCTGATTTTGCAGCGCTGGCACGCGATTAAAAAACGCCTCAAAGGGCGCATTGATTTATCGATGGCGGTCGCACTCAACGATATAAAAGCGCAGTTGGCCAGCTTGCTGTATGCCGGCTTTGTGCGTGATACGCCAGCGGTTTGGCTGCAAGAATACCCGCGTTATTTAAAAGCGGTTGAGCAGCGTTTAGAACGCTTACCCAGCCAAGTGCAGCAGGATCGGGTTTGGACTGTTGAACTGAGTGGCCTATTAGATAAACTGAAAAAACGCCAAAATAAACATGCGCAAGAAGGCAAGTACGATGAAGCACTAACCCTCTACCGCTGGATGCTAGAAGAATATCGCGTGTCGCTATTTGCCCAACAGCTGGGCACTAAAGTGCCGGTCTCCGATAAGCGTTTGAGTAAGCAGTGGGCATTGGTTGAGGATTAGCAGTTATGCCACAAGTTTTCATTCTCTACATGCTGATATAAAGAGTGAGCTGTGTCGTATAGCTTGAAAAATTGTAATGCTATTGACCATTTATAAACATGACCTATGATTTAATCTGTCGCTTGTTTATAGGGAGGTTTATATGCGCATCACTTCTGTTTTTTTATCTCTAGCTTTACTGACAGGTTGCTCCTTAGTTGAGAGAGTAGGGAATAAACCCTATGTATTTCCTGTTGCAGGCGAGCCTTCTGCAGCGGTTGCTGTGAATTATGATAAAAGCTCAAGATTTATTATCTATAACATGGATATCAATGGTTGTTTTGCTGGAACGACCTCAGCTGGCCCTTCCGGATCTTCAGTAGATGTTCATTCCGATAAGCCAATCTTTATGGCCCTTGAACAGAGACTTGCAGGTTCATATTGCAATATTATCTTTTCATTTACCCCAGAGAAAAATGCTAAGTATGCTTTGTATCAAGGGAACCACTTAGAAAAGACGGCTGGGTTTTTCGGTGTGTTAGCAGGCACGGATAGATATTGCAGTGTAAGCGGGCTTAAGCAGTTAAATAGTGTTGAACAAAAACAGCTAAAACTTCAGCAAATGATAATTCGCCCATCCGGATTTGCTTGCCTGAAAATGAGAGAGTTCAAATCTAAAAAATAACAGCTGTATAGTTCCTGATATTATCAGCCGTGGAGCCAATATAATTTGGCTAGAGCTTGGTTAGCGCTACATCGCGGTAATTAGCCTCCGCGATGTAGCTGCAAGCCTATTCGATTAAACCGTCAGCACGGAACATGGCTTTAATGCCGCGCAGCGCTTGCCGTGAGCGATCCAAGTTTTCGATCAAAGCAAAGCGCACATAATCATCACCGTAATCACCAAAGCCCACCCCAGGCGAAACACTGATCTTTGCCTCAGCCAGTAACTTCTTAGAAAACTCTAAAGAGCCCAGCTCAGCATAGGCATCAGGAATCTTTGCCCAGATGTACATTGAGGCTTTTGGTTTCTCTACCATCCAGCCGATTTCATGCAGACCTTTGACCATCAGATTACGACGCTGGCGGTATTTTTCGGCAATATCCAGCACGCATTGTTGGTCACCTTCCAGCGCTGCAATGGCGGCCACTTGCACAGGGGTGAAGGAGCCATAATCGTGATAGCTTTTAATACGGGCTAACGCGGTGACTAGCTCTTGATTGCCCACCATAAAGCCCACACGCCAACCGGCCATGTTGTAGCTTTTAGATAGGGTGAAAAACTCGACAGCAACATCACGCGCGCCTTCCACTTGCATAATGGAAGGGGCAGTCCAGCCGTCATACACGATGTCAGCATAGGCTAAATCATGGATGACAATGATGTTGTGCTCGCGCGCCAAAGCGACTACACGCTCAAAAAAATCCAGCTCGACACATTGCGCTGTTGGGTTAGACGGAAAGCCAAGAATCATCATTTTTGGCTTGGGAATGGACTGACGGATGGCTTTCTCAAGCTCGACAAAAAAGTCCACGCCCGGAATCAATGGCACAGAGCGCACCTGCGCACCAGCAATCACAGCACCATAAATATGAATTGGGTAACTGGGGTTGGGCACCAGCACCATATCGCCCTGATCCAAGGTGGCCAGCATTAAATGCGCCAAACCCTCTTTGGAGCCAATGGTGACAATGGCTTCGGTCTCTGGATCGAGCTCAACTTCGTAGCGTTTTTTGTACCAGTTGGTAATCGCACGGCGCAGGCGTGGAATACCACGAGAAGTGGAGTACCCATGGGTGTCGCCACGCTGCACAGTTTGCACCAGTTTTTCCACGATATGTGGCGGTGTTGAGCCGTCAGGGTTGCCCATGCTGAAATCAATAATATCTTCACCGCGACGGCGTGCCGCCATCTTTAATTCAGCAGTGATATTGAAAACATAGGGTGGCAGGCGATCAATGCGCGAAAAGCGCCGTGGTTGACGGATGTCAGTCATGTGAACCTCAAAACGTAAGCGCCCAGAACCGTCTGAGCGACGCTGACTCATGCGTGAGTCGAGCCAGTAAAAGTACGCTGAGTTTGTTTGAAGATCAAGGGGTGCAAGCAATATCTTTACTTAAACCGCGGCCCACAAGCAGCAACCACCAACAACAATCCAGCCAAAACCGCAAAGGCGGCACTGAGTGAGCTGTAATGGGCCACCGCACCCATCATCGCTGGCCCTGCTAAGACACCGGCAAAGCCAATGGTGGTGGCTGCGGTAATGGCTAGGTGGGTGGGCATGTGTGTTTGTTGGCTGAGCGAAGAAATCAACACCGGTGACACATTGGCGCAGCCTAAGCCGCACAGGGCATAGCCCAATAATGCGATACCCCAATGATCAGTGATGATGCTCAAAGCAATCCCCGCAGCCGCTAACAAGCCACCGCCAACAATAATGCGCACGCGTCCTAATACGCGCACAAGGCCATCACCTAAAAAGCGTCCAGTGGCGACCATAGCAGCAAAGCTGGCGTAGCCCAGACCGGCTTGCGCGGTGGCAATCTGTTTATCATTGATTAGATATAAAGCACTCCAGTCCAGTATTACGCCTTCGGCCAGATAGACCACAAAACACATTAAGCCCACCAGCACAATCCAGGCGTTGGGCCAAATAAAGGATTGACTGCTGCCTAGGGTGCGCTCATCTAAATAACCGCGCACAGCGAACAGACTCAGCAAAAAGATCAGCAGTACAGCAGCCACAGTGCTGAGCAAAGCGGAAAACCCTAGCGTAAGTAGAGTAATCATCAATACTGCACCAGCAATGGTACCGACACTAAACATGCCGTGAAAGTTCGACATCATGCTGCTATTAGCGCGATTTTCAACACTTAGACCTTGAATATTAAGGACGACATCTAGCACCCCAAGGCTGCCACCAAAGGCAAATAAGGCCAGCCCTATCAGCCATAATGAGGTTGCGGTTGCGATGACGAGTAGGGTGCAGAGTAAAATCAGCGTCAGCACAAATAAGCAGCGGCGAATGCTAAAACGGTTGGTCAGCATTGCTGAGGCTGGCATGCAGCACAGTGAGCCCACACCAATACACAGCAGTAGCAGGCCAAAAGTGGCATCTGTCATAGGGATGTGTAAACGCACATAGGGTACTAAAGGCGCCCAAACAGCTAAGCCGAAGCCGGCAATAAAATAGCCGATACGGCTGCTGAGGATGGTAAATAGCAGTGAGTCGTTATCAGAATGCATGGCATTTAGCGCTTAAAAGATCGGTGATTTCTAAAAGAATGATGAGCACAGATGCAGTTGTCGGTAAGTAAACCTCAGAGTCACCACGCAAACTGCTGGCTGGTGGTCAGGGTATAGTGTGTTAAATCAGCGCGACTGACAGAGATACAAGAACACCTCAGTCACAGCATGAGAAATAGCTGCCTGGGGCTTGGAACGTGCTATATTACGCGCAAATTACTGTTCTGTGATGCGTATTATGAAGTTTGTCCATCAACGCGAGTATTTAAAAGAAGGCGACACAGTCGTTATTGAATGCTCACAAACCTGCAATATCCGCTTAATGAGTGATGCTAATTTTCGTAGTTTCAAAAACGGTGGCCGCCATACTTATCACGGTGGTGCTTTTGCAGACTTTCCTGCGCGTATCAAAGTGCCCAGTACCGGCTACTGGAATATCACCTTAGATACCGTCACCCGTCGAGCGATCAGTGTGACCCGCAAAGTACAGTTCACTCATAAAATAAAAATTGTACGCAATAAAAATGATCGTCCTGTCACGCGCTGAGTTGTTCTAGCCTAGCGCAGTATCAAGAAACATCATGACTGCAAACCCCACCATTAAACCTGTCGAAGCTGCTATTTGGTGGCCGTTGCGGTGAGTTTCTGGAATCACTTCGTGACATACCACAAAGATCATGGCGCCGGCAGCTAAACCCATGCTCATTGGGTAAGCCAATAGCACGCTGCTTGACATCGCAAAACCTAGCATTGCGCCAAGCGGCTCTAATACGCCTGTTGCAGCGCCTATAAGAAAGGCTTTAGTGGTGCTGAAGCCAACACTGCGTAACGCCACAGCCACTGCAAAGCCTTCTGGTATATCTTGAATAGCAATGGCTATGGTCAGCGGCAGGCCAATCTTTAAATCACCATGGGTAAATGAAATACCGATCGCCATGCCTTCCGGCAGGTTATGCAGGGCAATTGCAAAAACAAACAACCAAACGCCATTGAGCCGCTGACAGTCTGGACCGCACAGCACTTCGCTGGCTTGGCCGTGTGGTGTGAGGTAATTAAGACCAAGCATCATTACTGTGCCAAAACCCAAGCCCAGAGCGACAATCGCTGAGGCTAGAAAGGGTTGTTGCAATATGTCTTGGGCGGCTTCAATGCCAGGTAAAATTAATGAGAAGGCACTGGCTGCCAGCATCATGCCTGCAGCAAAACCTAGCATGCTGTCTTGTGTGCGCACACTGGTAGTTTGGGTAAAATAAATCAGTAGCGCGCCTGTTGCTGTGGCGATAAAACCGGCTAGCCCTCCAGCCAGAGCATAGTAAAAATTATCAAGTTGTAGACCTTGATAGATAGAGACGAGAGTTAGTACTGCGATGATAAACACAATCGCAGCAAAACTTAGCGTGAGCCAAGGATTATTACGGGCTTGTGCTCGCCACGCCTGCATCATTTCCTGATGGCCTTTAAGTGTGCGCATTATGACGATCTCTTAAGCATGATTTGAGTGTACGAGACTACTGTCTACGCGGGTAGTAGGCCAAATGAGTATTGAGCCAGTACGGCATGTTTCTAACGATAAAAAAATGCCCCGCATTAAGCGGGGCATTTAGTGTTGCAGTCGACGCTAAATTAGATCTCTAGCACAGGGATAGTCGCTTTAGCAGCGGCTTCTGTGTAGTTCGCCATTTGGTCGAAGTTGAGGTAGCGGTATACATCAGCCGACATGCTGTCGATGTCTGCTGCGTAGGCCATGTACTCTTCAACAGTTGGCAACTTACCCGTGATTGAGGCAACTGCCGCAAGCTCAGCAGAAGCCAAGAATACGTCAGTGTTGTCGCCTAAACGGTTCGGGAAGTTACGGGTTGAGGTTGAAACGACAGTGGCGCCTGTTTCAACACGTGCTTGGTTACCCATGCACAGTGAGCAGCCTGGCTCTTCGATACGTGCACCAGCGTTCTCGTAGGTCTGGTAGTAACCTTCTTCAGTCAGCTGGTACTTGTCCATACGGGTTGGTGGCGCTAACCACAGTGTTGTTGGCATTTTGCCATCAACTTTCTGTAGCAGTTTACCTGCCGCACGGAAGTGGCCGATGTTGGTCATGCACGAACCGATGAATACTTCATCAATTTTGCGACCTTGAACTTCAGACAGTAAGCGCGCATCGTCTGGATCGTTCGGTGCACAAAGAATCGGCTCTTTAATATCAGCCAGATCAATTTCGATAACAGTTGAGTACTCAGCGTTTGCATCAGCTTGCAGCAGCTCAGGGTTAGCCAACCATGCTTCCATCGCTTGTGCGCGACGCTCGATGGTGCGGGTATCACCGTAACCTTCGCTGATCATCCAGCGCAGCATGGTGATATTGGACTGCAGGTACTCAGCAATAACGTTCTCTGGCAGCTTGATGGTGCAACCTGCAGCAGAGCGCTCAGCAGATGCGTCAGACAGCTCAAACGCTTGCTCAACGGTTAGATCGTTTAGACCTTCAATTTCAAGGATACGGCCAGAGAAGATGTTCTTCTTGCCTTTTTTCTCAACGGTCAAGTGGCCTTCTTGGATCGCGTAGTAAGGAATGGCATGAACAAGGTCACGTAAAGTGATACCTGGGTTCATTTTACCTTTAAAGCGAACCAATACTGATTCAGGCATATCCAGCGGCATTACACCAGTGGCTGCTGCGAACGCAACAAGGCCTGAACCTGCAGGGAAGGAGATACCAATTGGGAAACGGGTGTGTGAGTCACCACCGGTACCAACGGTGTCAGGCAACAGCATACGGTTCAACCAGCTGTGGATAATACCGTCACCTGGACGCAGTGATACACCACCACGGTTCATGATGAAGTCAGGCAGGGTGTGGTGCGTGATTTCGTCAATGGGTTTTGGGTAGGCTGAGGTGTGGCAGAATGATTGCATGACGAGGTCTGCAGAGAAACCTAAGCAGGCTAAGTCTTTTAGCTCATCACGAGTCATTGGGCCTGTGGTGTCTTGCGAACCAACGGTGGTCATTTTTGGCTCACAGTAAGTGCCAGGGCGTACGCCTTGACCTTCTGGTAAACCACAAGCACGACCAACCATTTTTTGCGCTAAGGTGAAACCTTTATCGCTGCCTGCTGGTGGAACCGGCTTTTTGAACAAGCCTGATGGCTCTAAGCCTAATTCAGCACGTGCTTTCTCAGTTAGACCACGACCAATGATCAATGGAATACGGCCACCGGCACGTACTTCATCAAGCAAAACGTCAGTTTTTAATTCAAAGTTAGTCACTAACTCGTCAGAACCGTTACGACGTACTTCACCTTTGTATGGGTAAACGTCGATCACATCGCCCATGCTTAAGTTGGTGCAATCGAACTCGATTGGCAGTGCGCCAGCATCTTCCATGGTGTTGTAGAAGATAGGTGCAATGTTAGTACCGAAACAGAAACCGCCAGCACGCTTGTTAGGTACGTTCGGGATATCGTCACCGAAGAACCACAATACAGAGTTGGTGGCTGACTTACGTGAAGAACCAGTACCAACAACGTCACCAACGTAAGCAACTGGGAAGCCTTTAGCTTTCAGTGCTTCCATTTGCTTGATTGGGCCGACTTTACCTGGCTCATCCGGAGTAATGCCATCACGCTCCATTTTCAGCATCGCTAATGCGTGCAAAGGAATGTCAGGACGTGACCATGCATCAGGAGCAGGGGATAGGTCATCGGTGTTGGTTTCGCCGGTGACTTTAAATACGCTTAGCGTGATTTTTTCTTCAAGCGCTGCGCGAGATTTGAACCACTCGCCATCAGCCCATGATTGCATCACTGCTTTAGCGCTAGCATTGCCTGCTTTAGCTTTTTCGGCAACATCATGGAATGCATCAAACATCAACAGAGTGTGCTTGAGTTCAGCGGCAGCTAGTTCAGACAGTTCAGCATCGTCTAATAAAGCAACCAAGGTTTCGATGTTGTAGCCACCTTGCATGGTGCCTAGCAATTTAACAGCGTGTGCTTTATCGATTAGTGGCGAAGTGGCTTCACCTTTAGCAATGGCTGATAAGAAAGCTGCTTTAACATAAGCGGCTTCGTCAACACCGGCAGGTACGCGGTTAGTGACGAGGTCCAGTAGGAACTCTTCTTCGCCAGCAGGTGGGTTTTTCAGTAGCTCAACTAAACCAGTGGTTTGTTCGCTATCAAGTGGCTGAGGGACAATGCCCAGTTCAGCGCGTTCTGCTACGTGTTTGCGGTAGGCTTCAAGCACAGTATTTTATCCTCATCATTGGCCCCCAAACAGGAAGGGGCGCTTATCCAGAAGCTGTTTTCAAAGTGTTGCAGGTCGACGTAAGTCAGAGCAATGCTGACTTTTATCATTGCTATTTTACGCAACAGCGAGCAGGGCGAAACCCTATACGCTTTGAAAACAGCCTCGATTTTGGACGTGATTGCCTAAAATGGCGTGCTTATTCTAAGCTACAAGCGCCATAAAGTTAAGGGGCATTAATGGTTTTGCATAGCAAATAGCATGTTAGACCTTGGGCTAACATGCTTTACAGTTGGTTTTAGATCCGCTGTATCGAGACAGTAAGACTCAACAACAGCTCATTAAATGCCAAACCGAACTTTAACAGCTGATCAGCTTTGTAGCTGGCTTTCAAGCTGCTTCATGACATCATCAGGTTTGAGTACCAATACATCCGTCTCAACAGCATCCAGCACTACTTCAGCAGTGTTGCCGATCAGTGCGCCGGATAACCCTGTGCGTGCCACAGTGCCGATAACTGTTACCACAGCATCGAGCTCTTTTGCCATTTCCGGGATCAGTACATCGGCTGGACCCTCTTTAATGTGCATTTGTTCTTCGTCCAATTCAAACTCTTTTACGAAGTTTGCGCATTGCTGGCGGTAGCGTGCTTCAATGGTTTCGCGCAGCTGGAAGGTCGGATCAGATGCTGAAAGCATGGGTGACGGGTGCGCTGAAAATACATGTAAGGTTGCCTTTGCAATACTCGCTACTTCAAAGGCGTTGCTGATCAGGCTGGCATGCAAGCGGCGGTGCTCACCACTGCTGTTGCCGACATCAACGGCGGCCAGAATCGAGCCTTGGGTCCATGGACGATTGGTTTTTGTAATCAATACAGGGCAAGGACAGTAGCGCAGGAGCTTCCAATCATCTGGTGTTAATAAAGCACGTTTGAGTGGGTTTTCAGGAAAGTGCTGCTTAATGACTAAGCCGCAGTTCTCAGCTTGCTGAGCTTTGATAATGGTTTCATGAAATGTCTCATTCCAGGCTTGCTGGGTGGTCACGTCATAACCATCCTCTTTAAGCTCCTTGGCCGTATCAGTTAAATATTGACCGTATTCACCACGCTTGTCGCACACCAATAAGTGCAGGCGTGACTGTGTTACACCAGCAATCAGCTTGGCACGTTTTAGCGCTAACCCCTCGGGCTGATTGGGGGTCATGACAACCAGAATATTACGAATCTCTTGCATATTTTTCTCCCTGTGATTTTAGCCTATTGAGTTCTTTGCCGAGGCGATTGTCAATGCTGTTCGTTGTTGGGTGTTGAGGTGTATATGCCGCCAAGGCTGGTTGTTCTGTAATGGCCACGTATAATAGTACTTATTTATTATAGCCTTTAGTATATACCCTATGTTAATACCTGAAATCGAAGCTTTTTTACAGTGTCAGACACCACAAAGTTGGCTTGAGTGTGCGCTAGATCAACCAGAGCTGTTATTGTTGGATCATGCTAATTGCGAAAAGAAAGCAGCAGGCACCGCCCTTTCCTTAATGTTTCGTTATGCTGAGCGGGAAGAGCTGCAGCAGTACCTCTCGCGTTTAGCCCGTGAAGAGTTGCGTCACTTTGAGCAAGTCACTGCGCTAATGAAGAAGCGCGGTATACGTTACCGTCAACTCAGCGCTTCTAGTTATGCGCAGCGCTTGCAGAAGCACATTGCTAAACAAGAGCCTGAGAAACTCATTGACACTTTAATAGTCTTGGCATTTATTGAGGCGCGTTCATGCGAACGGTTTTACCGTTTAGCGCCGCACTTAGATGACGAGCTTGGGCGTTTTTATACGTCGCTGCTCAAATCAGAGTCGCGCCATTTCGAAGGGTATTTGCGTATGGCTAAACTGTACGCTAAGCAGCCGATTGATCAGCGTATCGCGTTTTTTGCTGAAGTGGAGCGCGAAGCCATTTTAACTGAAGATGCTGAATTTAGATTTCACAGTGGTGTGCCGCAGGGTTAGGGCGAACCAAGTCAGTTGCTTGATTCATCGGAGGGATCAGGGGACGTAGTCGTGTCGGCGAATGGCAGTGGTTGCAACTCTACGCGGGTGGCGCTGACCTTAACAAACCAACCTTGAGTATCCCAGTCACCTAAGACAATGCGCCGCTTGTCTCCACTCAAATCATGCACCGCAGGGCGGTGGGTGTGGCCGTGGATTAGGGTGCGCACCTTGTGTCGAGCCATTACTTTAGTGACTTCTTCGGGATTTACATCTGTGATAGCACTGGCTTTCATACGTGTGCTGGTTTTACTCTTTTGCCGCAGATCACCTGCTAAGCGCTGCCGAGTACTTAAAGGCAGGTTGCGCAAAATAAACAATATCAATGGGTTACGTAGGACTCTTCGTAAACGAATGTAACTTTTGTCGCTGGTGCAGAGGCTGTCGCCATGCATCAGTAATACTCGTTCTCCAGCCAGCTGAACAATACTGGGGTCTTTAAGCAGTTGGCAATCGGCCAGCTCGCAAAATTCCTCGCCTATTAAAAAATCTCGGTTACCATGCATCAGATAAATCTGCGTGCCGGTTGCTGCAACATCACTCAGGGCTTGAGCAATTGAGCGTTGAAAGGGGCTGATAGCATCATCACCAATCCAGACCTCAAAGAAGTCGCCCAAGATATAGAGGGCTTGTGTATGTTTGGCGCGCTGCTCAAGAAACGCAAGGAACGCGCCAGTGATATCTGGGCGTCCCTCATGTAAATGCAGATCAGAAATCAGCAGGATCACTCGACAATCTCGGCTTTTTCAATGATCACATCTTCGCGCGGCACGTCTTGGTGTCCGTTTTTGCTGGTGGTGGCAACGCCTTTAATGGCTTCTACAACATCCATGCCTTCAACCACTTCACCGAATACGGTGTAGCCCCAGCCTTGTGTGGTCGGTGCAGTGTGATCAAGGAAGTCGTTGTCTTGCACGTTAATAAAGAATTGTGCTGAAGCCGAATGCGGCTCCATGGTGCGCGCCATAGCAATGGTGCCAGTTTTATTAGACACACCGTTATTGGCTTCGTTTTTAATGGTGGCACGGGTCTCTTTTTGTTTCATATCGGCATCAAAACCACCGCCTTGGATCATAAAGTTACTGATCACACGGTGAAAGATGGTGTTGTCATAATGACCGTCTTTAACGTATTGAATAAAATTGGCAACCGTTTCAGGTGCTTTGTCAGCAAAGAGGTTTAGCGTGATAACGCCGTGATTGGTATGTAATTTAATCATTAAATCGATCCATAGAAGCTAAAAAGGCATAGACCTGTCGGAGAGGTGACAGGTTCGGGTATGATAAGCACTTTATTTGAACCAGCCTACCCATAATAGGCAGTAATGAGTATTAAAAAGCCCATGAGCACGTCTGAATCGTCCGTAAATGTCGCCGCGAACTTTCTTCGTCCAATTATTGAAGCCGATTTACAGTCAGGCAAGCACAGCAGTATTGTCACGCGTTTTCCGCCTGAACCCAACGGCTACCTGCATATTGGTCACGCCAAGTCCATCTGCCTAAATTTTGGTTTGGCAAAAGAGTTTGGTGGTGTGTGTCATTTGCGTTTCGATGACACCAATCCTGCCAAGGAAGAACAAGAATACATCGATGCCATTAAAGATGATGTCAACTGGCTCGGTTTTCAGTGGGATGGCGGGGTGCGTTATGCCTCGGATTACTTTGAGCAGCTGTATGCCTGGGCCGTGCACTTGGTTGAGCAAGGCAAGGCTTATGTCTGTGACTTAACCCCAGAGCAAGCGCGAGAATACCGTGGCAGTTTGACTGAGCCGGGTAAAAACAGCCCGTTTCGTGAGCGAGGTGTCAGCGAAAACCTTGATTTGCTAACTCGTATGCGCGCTGGTGAGTTCCCAGACGGCACCTGTGCGCTGCGCGCCAAGATTGATATGGCTTCACCGAATATGAATCTGCGCGATCCAATTCTGTACCGTATTCGTCATGCCCATCACCACCAAACTGGCGACGCATGGTGTATCTACCCAAGCTATGACTTCACTCATGGCCAGTCCGATGCCATTGAGTTGATTACCCACTCAATTTGCACCCTAGAGTTTGAAGACCACCGTCCCCTGTATGAGTGGTTTTTAGAGCAGTTACCAGTGCCGGTCAAGCCGCGTCAGTATGAGTTTGCCCGCTTAAACTTAAACTACACCATCACCAGTAAGCGCAAACTCAAGCAACTGGTTGATGAAAGTCATGTGACTGGCTGGGATGACCCGCGCATGTCGACCATCAGCGGCTTCCGCCGTAGAGGTTATACGCCAGCGTCAATCCGTAATTTCTGCGACATGATTGGCGTTAACCGTGCCGGTGGTGTGGTTGATTTGGGTATGTTGGAGTTTTGCATCCGAGAAGATCTAGACACCAATGCATCGCGTGCCATGTGCGTACTCAATCCGATTAAAGTCGTGATTACCAACTACCCAGAAGATCAACAACAAACCCTGCAACTGCCACGTCACCCTAAGCGCGATATGGGGGTGCGTGAATTGCCGTTTGCCCGTGAAATCTATATTGATGCCAGCGACTATGAAGAAACCCCACCTAAGGGCTATAAGCGTTTAGTGCCTGGTGGTGAAGTACGTCTGCGCGGCAGCTATGTGATCCGTGCTGATGAGGCCATTCGCGATGCAGATGGCAATGTGCTTGAGCTGCGCTGTTCATACGATCCAGACACCTTAGGTAAAAACCCAGAAGGCCGTAAAGTTAGAGGGGTGATTCATTGGGTGCCCGCAGCACAAAGTATTGAGTGCGAAGTGCGTTTGTATGATCGCCTGTTTAATACGGCCAACCCTGATAAAGATGATGATGGCGAAACCAGTGAATCCTTCCTTGATAACGTCAACCCAGAATCATTAGTGGTGTTAACCGGCTGCCGTGCTGAGCCGTCCTTGTTGCAAGCGCAAGTGGGTGACAGCTTCCAGTTTGAGCGCGAAGGTTATTTCTGCTTAGACAATGTCGACAGCAAGCCAGACGCCTTGGTATTTAACCGCACAGTAACCTTGCGTGACTCATGGGGGAAAGCATGACCTTAGCGATTTACAACACCCTAACTAAGCAAAAAGAGCCGCTGCAGCCCTTAGAAGGCAATCATGTGCGCATGTATGTCTGTGGTATGACCGTGTATGACTTTTGCCATATTGGTCATGCGCGGGTGATGGTGGCGTTTGATGTGGTGACGCGCTGGTTGCGCCATCGTGGCTATGATGTCACTTATGTGCGCAATATTACTGATATTGATGACAAAATCATCCATCGTGCGCAAGAAAACAACGAGCCGTATGAACAGCTGGTTGAGCGCATGATTGCCGCGATGCATGAAGATGAAGGCCGTTTAAATGTGCTGCGTCCAGACATGGAACCGCGCGCCACTGGTCATATTGATGGCATGTTTAAAATGATTCAAACCTTAATCGATAAAGGATTTGCTTACGCTGCAGATAACGGCGATGTGTATTACCGTGTGGCTAAGTTTGTCGGCTACGGCAAGCTTTCACGCCGTAAAATCAGTGACCTGAAAATCGGTGCGCGCATCGAAGTGGATGAAGCTAAAGAAGATCCATTGGATTTTGTTCTGTGGAAAGCGGCCAAGGCGGGCGAACCGAGCTGGGATTCCCCTTGGGGGCAGGGCGTCCTGGCTGGCATATTGAATGTTCAGTGATGTCCACCTGCTGCCTCGGCGACAGCTTTGATATCCATGGCGGCGGTCCCGACTTGGTTTTCCCACACCATGAAAATGAAATCGCACAAAGTGAAGCGGCAACCGGAAAACAATATGCAACCACTTGGATGCATGCTGGGGCGGTGCGTGTTGATGGCGAAAAAATGTCCAAATCTTTGGGTAACTTTTTCACCATTCGCGATGTCTTGGAAAAATACCACCCAGAAGTGGTGCGCTATCTCTTAGTTTCCAGCCATTACCGCAGTCCGATTAACTATTCAGAAGACAACCTGCGCGAAGCACGTTCAGCATTGGAGCGTTTCTACCTGACACTGAAGGGTGTCGAGTCTGCCCCAGCTGCTGGTGGTGAGGTTTTTGTTGAGCGCTTTACTAAAGCAATGGATGATGACTTCAACGCGCCTGAAGCCTGCTCAATACTGTTTGAAATGGCCCGTGAAGTGAACCGTATCAACACACAAGATCCAACAGCGGCTGCTGGCTTAGCTGCGCGGATGAAAGAGCTGGGTGCAGTGTTAGGTATTTTGCAACTTGAGCCTGATGCTTTCTTGCAAGCTGGTTCGGAAAAGCGTGTGGATGCAGCTCAGGTTGAAGCATTGATTGCGGCACGTTTAGCTGCCCGTGAAAATAAAAACTGGGCAGAATCCGACCGAATACGTGACGAATTGACTGCTTTGGGCATCTTGTTGGAAGACGGTAAGGACGGAACGGGTTGGCGCTTAGCTGATCAATAAAAAATGCTATCTTGGTGCTGCACGCAGTACTATATTGTGTAGTACCAATTCAGCGGTGATCTATTTGCATAAAGACTGGAGAGTTTCATGCAGCAATTTTTAAATACGCGAGTCCGCTGTATTGTAGGCACAATGCTGGTTGCTGGGTGCTTGAGTCTGCCGAGCATGGCTGTGGCGCAAGAAACTGATTACAGCGATGAGTATGATCAGTGGCAGGACTTCGGTGAAAGAGAAGATCCGTGGGAGCGCGCCAATCGCGTTGTTTTTCGTTTTAACGACACTTTAGATCGCTGGACACTGAAGCCTCTTGCTCAGGGTTATCAAGCAGTGACACCGGATGTGCTTGAAGATGGCGTACACAATGTGTTTCGTAATTTAGGCGAGGCACGCAACCTTGCCAATAACCTGCTGCAGTTTAAATTGCATGATGCAGGTGTGGATACAGCGCGTTTTTTCTTTAATACCACTTTTGGTCTGCTCGGCTTTTTTGATGTAGCAACCAAGATGGGTTTGCAGCGTAATGATGAAGACTTTGGCCAGACCCTTGGTGCTTGGGGTGTGAAAAGTGGACCCTATGTGGTGTTGCCGTTATTAGGCCCAAGCACTGTACGTGATACAGCCGCTTTGTATCCAGATAGCTTTACTAGACAGTATCGCTATATTAATGACGTGCCGGTACGTAACAGTATGTTTGTTTTAAATGTTATTGATTCACGTGCGAAATTGCTTGCGAGTGAGCGCTTTATTGCAGGTGATAAATACCGTTTTATTCGTAATGCCTTTTTGCAAAATCGCGAGTTCCGTGTACGTGATGGTGACGTAATCGATGACTTCTAAGTTACTGCATTGAGGTGATTTCTAAGCCAAGCGCTTGGCGGCCATCGTCAAGCGTTTCTAATCGGCGAATGATGGTCTCTGCTTGCAAGCTGCTGAGCTTTGAATGTGCTGATGGAATAAGTACGCGGATTGATTGCCCTTCACTGAGTGGCACTGATCCACTTGTTTCAATTTGCATGCCTGTGCTAGAAAGGTCGATACAAACTGCATCGTAGTTAATACCGTCGCATTCAAGTGTTATCTCCGTTTCAACGCGCATGCGGATAAAATCACGTTTCTCACTGTAATATTTCATTGTATAACTCCACTTACTGCGCGTTTTTTCCTAATCCTAATATAGGACATTTGTGATTAGTTTTAGGTTAAGCCTAATACCGGCTAACATCACTGATCTTGCGCTAAATGTAAAGCGCCCTCGGTGGCTAGATGCGACAAGTGTGAGCCTGTCGTGCTTTACTCTTTCGGCATTTGCTTGTGCAGTTATTTTATACCGCGCAGCCATACTAGATGATTGCAAAATGTTGCTACAGCACAGAGCCCTTGAATCAGCCTTACGATAAGAGTACCTTTTGCGCCTAGACACTATTTACGACTTATAAGTAATGCATTCTACTTCGCAACAGCCCAAGCCCAGTCATAACATTACGGCTAAAGATCTGCTTTTATTGCGCAAGCAACAGGCTTTATTGACAGACGATCAGCTCGCTGGGCAGAAACTGCAACAACAAATACGTCCCAAAGCACCGTGGCACGCACAAGGTATCAACTTTGAGCATTGTGTGGTTCCTGCGCTATATTTGGCCGGTGATACCCTGGATTATTTTGTTTTGCCTGATGGCCGCTTACTAGCGTATCTGGCTGATGTGTCAGGCAGTGGCACTGCAGCAGCACTGGTTAGCATGCTGCTCAAAAGTATTGTCCGAGGTTATGTTTTTGATGGGCAGGGTGATGCTATTAAGACGCCTATTACGCCAGCATCACTTTTAACCCACATAAATAAGCACTTGCTAGCGTACAACACAGACCGACATGTGACGTTGATCTGCGTGATTATTGATACGCAGCAAAATAGTTTGTACTGGAGTGTAGCGGGGCACTTGCCTTCCCCTGTGCTCTACAGTGACGGGCAGGCTGCGTTCTTAGAGGGCACAGGCCAGCCAGTGGGTTTATTTGAGCAGGCAATATTTAACGACCTGCAAATGCCTCTGCCAGAAGCCTTTAGTTTGAGTTTTTTTTCTGATGGGATTTTTGATGTGCTTCCCCACGACAATTTAGTCAGCAGTGAAGCCGCTTTACCTGCCTTGATTAGAACTGCACAAGGCAACTATACACAGATGGTAAAACAGCTAGGGCTAGCTAACTGCAGCAATATGCCCGATGATATCGCCGTGCTGGTGCTGAGCAGGAATCTTGCATGAGTGATGGTAAAATTCAGTTTGCTGAATACAACGACACCTTTGTTTTAAAGTGTGTTGGAGATGTGCGCTTAACCTTTTGTTCTGCGCTTAATGAAACGATTGAAAACACAATTAAAGCCAATTCATTTAAGTCAATTGTGATTGATTTAACAGAGGTAATCAGTATCGACAGCACCACTTTGGGCTTGCTGGCTAAGTTGTCGATCCTCTCTAAGCGTAAATTTGGCATGTTACCGACGTTGGCCAGTACCAATCCCGATGTCAGTCGTGTACTAGACTCCATGGGCTTTAATCAGGTGTTTAATCTAGTCCACACAGCGGCACCGTGCCCTGAGTGTCTGGATGATCTGCCTGAACAAGATCAGTCAGAAGCAGTGGTTAAGGAGCGCGTCTTAGAAGCGCACCAGATTCTGATGAGCTTAAATGAGTCCAATCGTGATGAGTTTCGTGATTTGGTCAGCGCTTTAGAAAGCACGCCTTCATAACCTTCTTTATAAACAGCGCGCTGCATATGCAATACCGTACACAGCAGCGCGTTATTTTCAAGTAAATAACTTTTCTAGCTTTTCTTGGTCGCGGGCAAAGGCACGAATACCTTCGGCGAGCTTTTCAGTGGCCATCGCATCTTCATTGTGCGCCCAGCGAAAACGCTGCTCATCAATAAACATAGGCTCTTCGCTTTGGCCATCAGCCTGTAACTTGCGCTGCAATGGCGCGTAATCATTGCTGAGTTTCTCTAATAGCTCAGGGCTGATGGTAAGGCGATCACAACCTGCCAGTTGTTCGATTTGGCCAAGGTTACGAAAACTCGCACCCATTACAATGGTTTGATAATCATGGCCTTTGTAATAGCGGTAGATGCGCGATACGGACTGCACGCCGGGGTCTTCAATGCCAGTATAGTCACGGTCTAATGCTTTTTTGTACCAGTCATAAATACGACCAACAAAGGGTGAAATCAAAAACACCCCAGCATCCGCACAAGCCGCTGCTTGAGCAAATGAAAACAGCAGGGTCAGGTTGGTTTGAATATTGAGCTTCTCTAAGCGGCGAGCTGCCTGAATACCTTCCCATGTTGCGGCAATCTTGATCAGTACACGCTGGCGATCAACACCATGTTGCTCATAGCGGTCTATTAAGCGCAAGGCATATTCATAAGTGGCCTGCTCGTCAAAGGATAAGCGCGCGTCTACCTCAGTGGAAATACGTCCGGGAATCAGCGTCAATATCTCACTGCCCACTGCGACGGCAAATTGCTCACAAGCGGCTTGCGGATTACCAGAGAAATCTTGTTGAATTTGCGCCATCATCCGTGCATAACGAGGGAAGGTAGCAGCTTTTAACAGTAGTGACGGGTTGGTTGTGGCATCCACTGGCTGTAAACGCGCAATGGCATCTAAATCACCGGTGTCGGCGACTACAGTGGTGTAGCGTTTAAGTTGTTCGAGTTTTGACGTCATAGTATGGGCTGCATTGAGGGGGCTAAAAAAATTGTGCACAGAACATAACCGAGCGTTACTGCGGATGCAATTGTTTCTGAGCTGTTAACGTCCCTCGAGGCCAGCTACAGCTTGATCGTAAACACGCATCGGCTCATCGGTTTTGTAAATGTCGGCTGACAAAAGCTGGCGAAAACGCCGTGCACCGGGAAAACCCTGTGCTATACCTAGGATATGCCGCGTGACATGCGGCACTTTGCCGCCCTGTGCGATATGAGCCAAAAGGTAAGGGCGTAACTGCTCAAGAATGGCTGTGCGCGTGATCTCGCGCTGGGCATCGCCAAACAGTTGATGATCGACTTTATGCAGTAACCACGGATTGTGATAGGCCTCGCGACCGAGCATCACACCATCAAAGGTCTGCAAATGCTCGGCGCACTGCTCAAGTGTCTTAATACCGCCATTGAGGATGATTTCTAATTCTGGAAAATCAGCTTTAAGTTGTGCAGCGATATCATAGCGCAGAGGTGGAATGTCACGGTTTTCTTTGGGCGATAACCCTTCCAGAATCGCAATTCGTGCATGCACAGTAAAGCTTGTACAGCCTGCATCACGCACTGTGCCCACAAAATCACAGAGCTGCGCGTAACTGTCTCGTCCATTAATACCAATGCGGTGTTTAACCGTCACTGGAATACCCACCACATCTTGCATCTGTTTAACGCAATCTGCGACCAATTGCGGATGCGCCATTAAGCAGGCGCCGATCATATTGTTTTGCACCCGATCACTGGGGCAGCCAACATTGAGATTAACTTCATCAAAACCAGCAGTTTCTGCCATTTTTGTACAGGCGGCCAGCTCCGCAGGGTTGCTGCCACCCAGCTGCAATGCTACTGGATGCTCACTTTGGTCATGCCGTAAAAAACGTGCACTGTCGCCATGCAACAAAGCACCAGTAGTGACCATCTCGGTATACAACAATGCACGCTTAGAAATCAGTCGTAAAAAGTAGCGGCAGTGATGATCAGTCCAGTCCATCATAGGGGCAACGGAGAAACGGCGGCTGACTGTATTCATGTATTTGATAGCTCTTTAGTAAGGATTTGGCCGCTCACGCACACCATTTAAGGCACGCATTGTATGCCAATAATGCCCTGTTTAGGAGCACCAGTACTATTCGCTTGTGAATATACAGCAACACTTAAATAGGAAATTAAGGGTACTTTAGTTGCGCTAACATCAGCGCTGACCATTAAGGGCGCGCTGATATTAAGGTATTGAGGATGAGGAGTTGCGCCCTAGGTGTTAGACCAAGGGCACAGTAACCAAAGTAAAGCAGTCATACTGAGGTGTGAGTGACTTTGCATATAAAGCTAAATAGCTAGCCAGCACAACAGACGCCTGTGGCGGCCAGCTACGCGCTATTAACGTTTCACCAACAAGTAAATTGGCCCTACAAAAAGCGCCAATAAGCCAGCAAAAGCACCAGACACTCCAGCCACAACAAGCCAGTCTATAACTGAGTTCACGCTGGCAAAAGAAGACTTGCTCAAACCAGGCACCATCACAAAAAAGATCACCCAAGCCACGAGACCAATTGCGCTTGCAGTCTTAACGCCTTTGCCCCACGGCAGCTCTTTCTTAAACTGAGTGACCAACATAAGTATCAGCCAAACAACTATAGTGCTGAGTACAAGCCCTAAGTTCGCCAAAGCTAACTCATAGAAAACGTTGATAATAAGCCATATCTCATACATAACTAATCCCTCGCGTTTTATAGGTGGCCTTTAGCGACAGCTATATAGCTGGGCTTAAATAAACGGTACTTGAGTAGCCAAGCAAAGTAGCTCTCCTCAAGCGGCTTAACGAAAGGCACGGTTGGTGTCAGATTGTTTTGATAATCAAACTCAACCAGTAACGCTGCGCCTTCGCGAACCAAGAGCGGACAGGAAGTGTAGCCATCAAAAATTTTCTTGGGCTCTTCACCAGCCATCACGCTGAGCAAGTTCTCCACCACCAGAGGAACACTCTTCTTTACTGTAGCCGCAGTTTTACCTTTAGCCGTACCGTTAATATCACCGACACCAAAGACATTCTTATAGCGGTTGTGCTGCAGCGTGCCGGGATCCACGTCTAGCCAGCCACCCTGTGCTTGCGGTCCTTCTTGCCAGGCCAATGGGCTTTTTCTAACTGAATCAGGTGCACACATCGCTGGCGCAACATGCAAAAAGTCATAATCTTCAACAACACGACTGCCATCAGCTTTTTCAAAGGTAGCGCGCTGTCCATCAATATCGACAGCGACCAGCTTGCTTTGAAAATGCACCGGTATACCTATGGTGTCCCAGCGGTTCAGCACTTCTTGGTTAATCACCGGCACACTAAAGACAGAGGTAATAGCTGAGTGGAAATCAATACTGCTCTTAGCAAGTGTTCCTGCTTGTTGCGCACGGTTGGCCAGCATAAAGGTCATTTTTAATGGCGCACCAGCGCACTTAATTGCTGTATTTGGCAGTGTCATTAAAGCGCGGCCACCAGTCTTACAAAATTTCTCCATAGCTTTCCACGAGGCCAAAGCATGATCGGGACTCGGGTATACCGAAGCCAAGCCATTGCTGCCGATACGACCGACATCCATGCCTTCAATCTGATCAAAGTCCAGATGCAAGCCTGTGGCAACCACTAGGTAGTCGTAATCCAATACTCGGCCAGAGTCAGTAATGACTTGGTTGGTGTCGGGCTTGAACTCGTGGGCCATTTCTTGAACCCACTCCACTCCTGCTGGAATCAATTCCTTATTGGTGTCGCTGACCTTATCAACAGGCCAAATTCCCGTGGCAACTAGGGTAAAACCGGGCTGATAGTGATGAACCTTTTTCGCGTCGAGCAAAGTGATTTTTGCACCATCCAATTGTCTACGTAAACGGTTGACCATACCCAGCCCAGCCAAACCGCTACCAACAATAACGATGCGCGCAGAGCTTTTGATAGCGGCCTGTGCCGGCGCGCTAGTCAGGCCAACACCTGAACCAGCAGCCACAGTAAGAGCGGTACCAGCAAGCAAAAAGTTACGGCGACTGACATTATTCGTCTTTTCCACGGAGTCATTCATAGCACGCCCCTTTAGTAGTGAGCAGAGAACACAGTTTATTATATTGTTATGTATATAGACTTATAATGAATAATCTTTTTGGAAACTATACGACTTAGGTCAGCCATTGAGAGTTGAACACGGCGAGAGAGCGGGAGGTGGCAGCAGGCCCGAGCCCGAATACCTTTCGATGATTAAAGCGGAGCATTATGCAGCAGGAAAAACAGGTGTTGAGCAGCATAATCGTATGTTTTTAGTCATACCGTCATGCAGGGCTGCTGTACTTACTCTTCAGGCTCACTTTGACCACCAGCGGCTCAAGCGCGCGGCAGCAGCAGGGCAGGATTTCATCTTGGCGCAGGTAAGCCAGCGGGGTGTTGATGTAGTCAACGCTGCCTGAGCGCAGGATCACGCGGCAAGCACCGCAGTAACCACTGCGGCACTGGTATTCGACCTGATGACCGGTACGCTCGAGGCCTTCAAGCAGAGTTTCTGATTCTTCTAATTGAAAAATCAGATCTTCAGTAATGACTTGCATGACTTTGTTCACTTAAAGCTCGAAGTCGCCTAAGTCTTCCGCTGAAACTGCAGAGTTGATTTGGCCAACCAAATAGGAGCTGACTTCAACTTCTTGCGGAGCAACCTGCACGTTATCTGACACCAACCAGGCATTGATCCATGGGATGGGGTTGTGTGAAGCGTTACTAAAGGCTGGCTCTAAGCCCACTGCGTGCATGCGCAAGTTGGTGATGTATTCAATGTATTGGTTGAGAATATCTAAGTTCAGACCAATCATTGAACCGTCTTTGAATAAGTACTTAGCCCATTCTTTTTCTTGCTGGGCAGCATGCTTAAAGATCTCAACACTTTCTGCATGGCAAGAACGCGCTACTTCAGCCATTTCCGGATCATCGTGACCATCTTGCATGATGTTAATGATGTGCTGAGTACCGGTGAGGTGCAGCGCTTCATCACGGGCGATCAGGCGAATAATTTTTGCGTTGCCTTCCATCAAACGGCGTTCAGCAAAGGCGAAGGAGCAGGCAAAGCTGACATAGAAACGAATCGCTTCGAGGACGTTCACGCTCATCATGCACAGGTACAACTTGCGCTTGAGCTCAAATAAATTCACTTCATGAGTTTTGCCATTCAAGGTATGGGTGCCCGCGCCACACTTGTTATACAGCATGCTGTAGTGAATCAAGTCGTCGTAATACTTAGAAATATCACCGGCCCGTTCGATGATGTGCTGGTTGCGCATAATGTCGTCAAACACCACAGACGGATCATTAACAATATTACGAATAATATGGGTGTAGGAGCGCGAGTGAATGGTTTCTGAGAATGACCAGGTTTCAATCCAAGTCTCAAGCTCCGGGATCGACACCAGCGGCAAAAAAGCAACGTTAGGGCTGCGGCCCTGGATCGAATCCAGTAACGTTTGATACTTGAGATTGCTGATGAAAATGTGTTGTTCATGCTCGGGCAAATTACGGTAATCAGTGCGGTCTTGAGACACGTCCACTTCTTCTGGGCGCCAAAAAAACGACAGCTGTTTTTCAATCAGCTTCTCAAAAATCGGATATTTTTGCTGGTCATAACGCGCCACGTTAACTGGCTGCCCAAAGAACATGGGTTCTTTGAGTTGATCGTTATCCTTCAGTGAAAAAGTACTGTATTTCATAATCATTCACCCTTAAATCTTACAGGCGCCACCAGCGCAGTCATCTTCCATATCGCTTTGGCTATCATCAGCGCCATCACGCGTGTTTTGGTAGTACAGTGTTTTCAAACCAAATTTGTAGGCTGTCAGCAAGTCTTTTAACAACTGCTGCATGGGTACACGGCCACCTTCAAAGCGCTGTGGGTCATAGTTGGTGTTGGCGGAAATGGCTTGGTCAACGAATTTCTGCATAATGCCAACCAAGTGTAAATAGCCTTCGTTGTTGGGCATGCTCCAGAGCAATTCGTATTTATCTTTCAATTCGTCGTAGCCGGGCACCACTTGCTTGAGAATGCCGTCTTTTGATTGCTTGATGGTGACTAAACCACGTGGCGGCTCAATACCATTGGTGGCATTGGAAATCTGGCTAGAGGTTTCTGACGGCATTAACGAAGACAGCGTTGAGTTGCGTAGGCCGTGTTTAACGATGTCAGTTCGCAGAGTTTCCCAGTCTAAATGCAGTGGCTCCTTACAGATCGCATCCAAATCTTTTTTATAGCTATCAATCGGCAAAATACCTTGCGCATAGGTGGTTTCATCAAATGCGCTGCAAGGGCCAAATTCTTTCGAAAGGTTGTTTGAGGCTTTCAGCAAGTAGTACTGAATGGCTTCAAAGGTGCGGTGGGTCAGGGCGTTGGCTGAACCATCAGAGTACTTCACACCGTTCTTAGCTAAGTAGTAAGCATAGTTGATTACACCAACACCTAGGGTGCGGCGCTTCATGGTTGCGTTACGCGCAGCTTCCAGTGGGTAGTCTTGGTAAGTCAGCAGTGAGTCTAGGGCGCGCACAGCCAGGTCGGCTAACTCTTCTAACTCATCGAGGCTATCAATCGCGCCTAGGTTAAAGGCGGATAATGTGCACAGAGCGATTTCTTTATCCGTCTCGTTGATGTTTTCCAGCGGACTAGTGGGCAGGGCAATTTCCAGGCACAGGTTAGACTGACGGATCGGTGCAACTTTTGGATCAAAGGGGCTGTGGGTGTTGCAGTGGTCAACGTTCTGGATGTAAATGCGACCGGTGCTGGCACGTTCTTGCATCATCAAGGAGAATAAATCAACCGCCGGCAAACTACGTTTACGAATGTTTTCATCGTGTTCGTATTGCACATAGAGGCGTTCAAACTCTGCTTGGTCAGCAAAGAACGCTTCATATAAGCCTGGCACGTCATGCGGTGAAAACAGCGTAATTTTTCCACCTTGGATCAGGCGCTGATACATCAGTTTATTGAGCTGCACGCCATAGTCCATGTGGCGCACGCGGTTTTCTTCAACGCCACGGTTGTTTTTCAGAACCAGCAGTGATTCCACTTCAAGGTGCCACATCGGGTAGAACAAAGTGGCTGCACCACCGCGCACACCACCTTGTGAGCAAGACTTAACCGCGGCTTGGAACAGTTTAAAGAAGGGAATGCAACCAGTGTGCTGCGCTTCACCACCACGAATGGGGCTACCAACTGCACGGATACGACCAGCATTAATACCAATACCGGCACGCAGCGAGACATACTTAACAATCGCCGAAGTGGTGGCACTGATTGAATCTAAGCTGTCGCCGCACTCAATCAACACGCAAGAACTGAACTGGCGTGACGGGGTACGCACACCGGCCATAATCGGCGTTGGCAAAGAGATCTTAAATAAAGAAATCGCATCATAAAAACGCTTGATGTAGTCCAGGCGGGTCTCTTTCGGATAGTCAGCAAATAAGCACATACCTATCAAGATATAGAGCATCTGCGGGCTTTCGTAGACTTGTTTAGTGACGCGGTTTTGTACGAGGTATTTACCTTCCAGCTGTTTAACTGCGGCGTAGGAAAAAGTCATATCACGGCCGTGGTCGATATAGTCGTTGAGCTCATCGAACTCGGCTTTATCGTAGTCACGTAAAACATGACTGTCGTAACGCTCTTCGTTGGTTAGCTTAGTGACATGATCAAATAGGTGCGGTGGTTCAAACTGACCGTAGGCAATTTTGCGTAGGTGGAAAATAGCTAAGCGTGCTGCCAGATACTGATAATCTGGTGTGTCTTGAGAAATCAAGTCGGCAGCAGACTTGATAATGGTTTCGTGGATGTCTTTAGTGTGCATACCGTTGTAGAACTGGATATGCGACTTGAGCTCGACTTGAGAGACCGAGACATTCTTTAAACCCATAGCAGCCCAATCAAGAACACGATGGATCTTATCTAAATCGATCGGTTCCTGGCGTCCATCGCGTTTGGTTACTTTGATGGCTTTAAAGTCTGTCATAATGAGATCCTTTTGATATTTTAGCGCTTCTGGGCTTGAATATTAAACAGCACTCATGTAATGCGTTTTTCTGCTAAAACACATCATATAGTGGTTTTGAAAAATATTGGACGCAATATAGGGTATTGATACCCTTAGTTCAACAGCGCTAAAGTGAAGAGACTGAGTGGTTTTGATCTGTAAGCCCGATGCTATCTAGGCTTGCTGCGATTTTAAAATTTTAAAAATATTCTGCTTGCTTTTTGATTTAAAGCAATTTTAGCAATCTGAGATATTGTGGTTAAAAGCAACAAGAACGCTTGCGAATCTATTCATTTGCTCCACGGATTTGCGTTTTAAAAGGCCACCTAGTATGCAGCAACTCGAGTTTTTCGATATACCCAGCCCCTGTATTGGCGTCTGTGAGGCCAACAACAGAGGCTATTGCAAAGGCTGTTTTCGCTCGCGAGATGAGCGTTTATATTGGCTCAAATTTAGCGAAACTGAGAAGCGTCAAGTAGTGCGCTTATGCCAGCAGCGCAAAGCACGGATATTAAAAGCCAAAGAAGCGGCCTTACACGCTGCTAAGTCAGAGCCTGACGAACCAGAGCAGTCGAGTATGTTTTAGACTTAGTGCATAAAAAGAAAGTTGAACCCTAGATAAGTTCGTCGACAGACAAACACCTGCCCCGAAGTTCGGTATGCGGTGTTTATCTAATGTGAGCGGGAGCACAGTGAGATTGAGTGTCAATTTCAGTATTTATCTACATAGTGCTGTGCGACATGTTGTCCCTCGCTGTATCAGGCTGCGCTCAAAGGTCATCTAAGCCGTATACTAGCCATACTCAGTAAGTTATTTGGGCTTAATTAAACAAAGTACATAATGTAACAAGGATATTTCGTGTCGCTGCATAACGCTTAAAAGCTATTCCAACACTTGCTTTGTTATCGCACGCAGATGATAATCATTGCTATTAAACCGCTTAGATTAAGGAAATACTATTCATGCAGGCAACAACGTTGCGCTCACTGCTTTTATGTTGTGCAGTGGTGAGTCCGGTTATCAGTGCAAATGCTGTTGAACAGTCACTCAGTGAAAGTGAAAAGCTCAGTCAAACAGCGCAACATTCGCAGCAACGTATTGAGCGCTTAGATGATGCCAGTCAGGCCATGCTTGAAGAGTACAGTACTACCTTAGCTAAGGCTAAAGCCCTTGAAGGGTATAACCATCAAGTCAGTGAGCTGATTGCTGCACAGCATACGGAGTTGGTGAGTTATCAAGAGCAACTTAATGAGCTACAGAACAGCGAAGCAGCAGTGATGCCGCAAATGCAGCGCATGGTTGAAGTGCTCGCAGAGTTTATCGAAGCGGATTTACCATTTTTACCCTTTGAACGCGGCGATCGTTTAACGGCATTGCAAGAATTAATGCCGCGTGCTGATGTCAGCATGGCTGAAAAATATCGTCGCATTCTTGAAGCCTATCAAATTGAAAGTGACTACGGTTACACCCTCGAAGCATGGCGCGGGGAGCTCGGTGAAGACACTGAGCAGCGCAGTGTCGAATTCTTAAGGGTTGGCCGTCTTATGCTCTACTATCAAACCCCTAACGGCCACGAGAGTGGTTTTTGGAATGCGCAAACGCGCAGCTGGCAGACGCTTGATAACAGTGTGCGCCGCCCCTTACAAAAAGCTATTGCCATTGCTCGTCAGCAAAAGTCGGCAGACTGGTTAGAGCTGCCCATTAAAACCCTCGCGCTGGAGGTGCAGCCATGAAGCGTTTGTTATGGCTGGCTTGCACGGTCCTATTGAGTGTATCGGCACAGGCGCAGGTGTTAACTCCAGAGCAGCTGCTAGAACGCATTCGCAGTGAAAAGAGTAGTGAAGAACAGCTCATGCAAGAGCGCGAGCAGCGCTTTTTGCAAGCACGTAACCAGCAGGCAGCGTTATTGGCTGAGGCAAAAAAAGCACTAGCAGAACAAGAGTCACGTGCCGCCGCACTAAAATCCACTTTTACCGCTAATGAGCAAGAGCTGGCTAACCAAGAACAGCTACTCAAGCAACAAGTTGGCGATTTGGGTGAGTTGTTTACTGTGGTACGGCAAAGTGCTGGCGATTTAGCCGGGCAGTGGCGCAGCAGCTTATTGAATGTACAATTTCCCGAGCGTATTGAGCAGATTGAGCGCTTATCCAAAGGTCGAGCGCTGCCGAGTGTTGCGCAAATCGAAAACTTCTGGCTAACAGTGCTCGAAGATATGACCGCCACAGGTCGTGTTGAGCGTATTGCTGCGCCTGTCATTGCTGCGGATGGCCAGCACCACACGCAAGATGTTTTTCGTGCGGGTCCTTTTTCTGCTTACAGCGAACAGGCGTTTTTAACCTTCAGTGAAGGCGATAATGCTTTTCGCGCTTTACCCAAGCAACCATCAGGTTTGAGTAAAATTAATCAGTGGGCAGGCAGCCAAGACGCAGCAGTTGTGATCCCCGTTGACCCAACGCGCGGCTCGCTGATTGAGCACTTGCAGCGCAAGCCAGCCTTATTGGATCGTTTGCGCCAGGGTGGTTTAGTTGGCTGGGTGATTGTCGCGCTGGGGGTGTTTGGTTTCTTGTTAGCCGCTTGGCGTTTATTCGGCTTAATGCGTGTGGTGCGCAGTGTGCGCGTACAAATGCGTAACCTGTCTAGCCCAACCAGTGATAACCCACTGGGGCGCGTATTGAGTGTACTGGGACCTAATCCACAACTGTCTGATTTGGAAACTCTTGAGTTGAAACTCGATGAAGCAGTGATGCAAGAAGTCCCGCAGCTTGAAAAAGGCCAAGGCTTGCTTAAATTACTGGCTGCAGTTGCGCCATTACTGGGATTGCTCGGTACCGTGACCGGCATGATTATCACCTTCCAAGCCATCACCCAAAGCGGTGGCGGTGATTCACGTTTGATGGCCGACGGTATTTCACAGGCCCTAGTCACTACAGTTGAAGGCTTGGTTGTAGCGATTCCCTTATTGTTTTTACACAGCGTCTTGAGCGCGCGCAGCAAATCTGTTGTGCAACTGTTAGAACAACAGTGTGTGGGCTTGTTGGCACTGCACATGTCAGGGAAAAAACGCAGTGAGTAACTGGCAAAGCACGTGGTTTTGGCTGATTGACAGCAGCCATGCCTTGCTCGATTTAATGAGCGCTGGTGGCACAGTGATGTGGTTACTGGCGGGCTTATGTGTGTTGTTTTGGACGCTGGTTTTAGAGCGCTTATGGTATACCCATCGCCATTTCCCCAGCTGGGCTAAAGAGCGCCGTGCGGCATGGCAGTTACTCAATACTGACGCTGGCAAAAACGCCACTTGGCCACATGCTGTGCGTGCAGCGTGGCTGGCGCAAGCGCGTGAGCAGTTGATTACACCTTTATCTGTAACGCGCACCTTGGTAGCGATGTTTCCACTACTTGGCTTGCTGGGAACAGTGACCGGCATGGTCGCTGTGTTTGAAGTGCTGGCCGTAAGCGGCAGTGGTAACCCGCGCGCGATGGCTGGCGGCGTCTGGCAAGCGACATTGCCTACTCTTGCCGGTATGGTGCTAGCCATCGGTGGTTTATTTAGTTTGGCCCGTTTAGAGCGTAATGCAAAACGGGCTATTGGGCGGTTGGCTGACCAACTGCGTCATGGATAAGGATTAAACGGTGAGAATACGTCGCTACAGTCAACAAGCCGAAGAAGAGCCTGGCATTGATTTAACTCCCATGCTTGATGTGGTGTTTATCATGTTGATCTTCTTTATTGTGACCAGCTCCTTTATTAAAGAGTCAGGCGTTGAGGTCAACCGCCCGCAAGCCGATACCGCCAGCTCGCAAGAGAAGGGCAACATTTTAATTGCGGTCACGGCAGATGATCAGGTCTGGCTGGACAAGCAGATTGTTGATGTGCGCAGTGTGCGTGCACATGTTGAGCGTATGCGCCAAGAGCAGCCAGACGGTGTCGTGGTGGTGCAAGCTGATCAAGATGCACGTACTGGCTTAGTGGTTAAAGTGATGGATCAGGCGCGCTTGGCCGGTGTTGAGGATGTGGTACTGGCCGCCTCTACGGAGTCGCAATAATGCGCTGGTTGTGGTCATTTTTAGCGGCTGTACTGTTTGTCTTTGCCAGTTTTATCTTGATGCTGATTATGATTTTTCCGCCTAAGAATACAACCGTTGAGCCCGAGTTAAAGATGGGCTACTTCATTCCCAAGCAACAACAAGAATCGAGTGATCCCAGCCGTACACGCCAACAGATGCCAGAAAAGCCTGTAGAGCCACAACCAGAGACACCGCCAACCCAGCAAGCGCCACAGCCACCGCGCACGCCACAAGTAGCCACACTAGACCTGGCCGTGCCACAACTGTCCAGCAGCATCAGTGTCGCAACGGTTGCAGCGCCTAGTTTGCAAGGTTTAACCGCACAAACCCCCGCGCCAGTCGCACCCGCAGCACCCGCTGCTGCCCCAGCAGCACCAAGCGCACCCAGTAATGACTCGGAAGTGATTCCTTTAAATCAGGTGCTGCCAGTCTACCCAGACAGCGCACGGCGACGCGGTATCGAAGGCTACGTTAAGCTGGCGTTTACCATTACCGCTGAAGGTAAGGTTGAGAATGTGCGCGTGATCGAGGCATCCCCCGAGAACGTTTTTAACCGTGAAGCACGCCGCGCTGCAGTGCGCTGGCGTTTTGCTCCGCGTCGTGAAGGTGGTCAATTAGTCGAGCGTGAAGCGGTGAAAACCTTACAATTTCGTCTAGAAAAAAGAGGGCGATAAAATGCGACGTTTGTTACTGGCCGTCTGTGTCTGTGCGCTAACCACTCAAGCGGTGTCTGCACAAAGTATCGCGCCGCAGGTTTTTCAAGCACTGCAAACTGCGCAGAAAGCTCAAGAAGCAGGACAGCTTGCTGAAGCGAACAAGGTATTGCGCGCAGTTAAAACTGAGGCGGGCAGCCTAGAGCAAGCATTGGTTTGGCGCAGTCATGGCTATTTAGTGTGGGCACAAGGTCATACAGCCCATGCCATTGACCTGCTCGATAAAGCCTTTCGCAGCGGTCATCTCACGCCCGAGCAGCTAAGTGAAGACCGTCTCAATTTAGCCAAACTTAACTTCTCAGTAAAAAACTACAGACAGGCCTTAAAGTATCTTGATGGTGTAGCTAGCACTGATGACGTGCTAGAAATGCGTATCCAAGCATGGCAAGGAGTAGGGCGCTTAGATAAAGCTTTACCTTTGGCTGAGCAGTATTTAAAAGGCAAATCTACGATTAGTGAGAGCTGGCTGCAGTTTATGGTCGGTGCCAATGCTGAATTAAAACGCTACAAAGAGGCCCAACACTGGCAAAAGCGTATTTTAAAGCGTGATCCTAACCAGCTAAACACCTGGAAACAGCTGGCAGCTTTGCAACAAATGGATGGACAGCACAGCAAAGCCTTAGCAACATTGCGTACGGCCTACGCTAAAGGCATCAGTTTTAAATCATCTGATTTGGATGATTTAATTACCTTAGCTTCCGCCTCAGGACAGCCATGGCAGGCCGCACGTTTACTCGAAGGCATGCTCAAACATAATTTACTGCCCAGCAGTACCGCCACACAAGAACGCTTGGCCCAATTGCACTGGCAAGCCCGTGAATACAAACCGGCAGCTGAGCACTACGCACGCTTAGCCAAACAAACCGGAAGTGGGCAACACTGGTTCAGTCTTGCTCAGCTCGAAATACAGCAGGGCCGTTGGCATGCAGGCTTACAAGCCCTATCCGCAGCTGAAAAAGCCGGTGCCAATCAACAACAAGTAAGCGCCTGGCGCGACTGGGCACAGAGCCGCCTAGAACTTGAAAAACAAAACACCAGCCAGCTTGCCAGAAAATAAGCCAGCGCAAATATTATTAGCAATGCCTAGTCTTGAACATTGATGCTTTTTGGCTTGTAGCACGTCTAAAATATTTCAGCACGCGCCGATCCTCACAAGCAGCATCAGGTGTAGCGAAGTAAAGCCTATACCGCCATGGATGGCGGTATGGAGCCTACAGGGACGTACTTGCGGCGTCTTTACGCAGTCTATGCCTGATACTGCGCTAGCACCGCACTAAATGGCTAAGATTTATGCTGTGCCCGCTACGCTAAGTTTGTTCTTCCCTCAACGAGCCATCCTGGGCTCGATTCGGGCGCTACGCCATCCTGGCTACGCTTGCCACAACCCCCCCTCTGTCAGGATAGTTGTCGCTCCCTTCTGCTAAACTTTCTTAATTGACTGGGGGCGCTTGGAGAACACATGTCTCGTTATTCTGATGAGCGGCGCAAGGCCGTAGTGGCCAAACTGTTGCCGCCCTACAACCTGAGTGTGGCTGAAGTGGCCAGCCAGGAAAATATTTCGCCTGCAACCATTTACAAGTGGCGCAAAGAAGCTCGAACCGAAGGCCGTTGCCTGCCAGACTCCAGTGACCCAAGAGTGGAGGGCTGGTCTTCGCGTGACAAGTTTGCTGCTGTCGTGGAAACCGCAGCCATGAACACCGAAGAAGTTGCTGCCTACTGTCGACAGCGTGGCATTTACTCTGATCAGCTTAAACGCTGGCGTCACGACTGTGAGCAAGCGGCCAGCCTTTCCTATGAAGAGCAGCGCCAGGAAGCGGACCTATCCAAGCAGCAGCGCAAGCGCATTCAAGAGCTGGAGCGTGAGCTACGGCGTAAAAATGATGCGTTAGCAGAGGCAGCTGCTTTGCTCACATTATCAAAAAAAGTTCGGGCGATCTGGGGGGGGACGCGGAGTCATGATCAGCATCCAAGATCGCCGTAATGCTGTACTGCTGATACGTCAGGCTCGTGCTGCTGGAGCCAGTCTGGCCAAGTCCTGTCAGGTGATGGGCATTTCGATACGAACGCACCAGCGCTGGACTCGGCTAGGAGAGGTCACAGAAGACCAGCGATCCCATGCCTATAGACCCACACCTGCCAACGCACTCACGGCAGAAGAGGAAGCCGAAATTTTGGCTCAGTGTCACCGGCAAGAGTTTGTTGATTTGCCACCGGATCAAATTGTTGTGCGTTTGATGGATGAGGAGCAGCGCTATATCGCATCACCTTCCAGCTATTATCGGGTGTTACGCAAGCATAACCAGCTTGCGCACCGCGGCCGTGCCAAGAGTCGCAAGAAGAAGACCATACCGAACCTAGCGCAGCGTGCCTTGAATATTGATATTGTTTGCCAGCAAGTAGCATGCCTGGTCAAAATATTTCCGCACGCGCCGATCCTCACAAGCAGCATCAGGTGTAGCGAAGTAAAGCCTATACCGCCAGGGATGGCGGTATGGAGCCTACAGGGACGTACTTGCGGCGTCTTTACGCAGACTATGCCTGATACTGCGCTAGCACCGCACTAAATGGAAAGATGAAGGTGACTGCACTTAATACAGTCAGGGACACTGAACTTAAAGTTATATCAATGAGAACCAAGCCAAAACCAAAAACATGAGCTTTAGAGCTTTTCTCGGGACAAAAAAAACCCCAACTAAAGTTGGGGTTTTTTCAACACGCAGTCAATGACCGCTAAAGCATTCGATTAGATGTTATCGAACTGGCTCATAGTGTTGTCTTCACCGCTTGCTTTCAGAGCAGCGTCACCAGAGAAGTACTCTTTATGAGTATCACCGATGTCAGAACCCGCCATGTTTTGGTGACGTACGCACGCAATACCTTGACGAATTTCTTTACGCTGAACACCTTCAACGTAAGCCAACATGCCTTCTTCACCGAAGTAGCCTTTCGCTAGGTTGTCAGTTGACAACGCAGCAGTGTGGTACGTTGGCAGAGTGATCAAGTGGTGGAAGATACCCGCTTCACGCGATGCATCTTTCTGGAAGCTCTGGATGCGCGCATCCGCTTCGTTACACAGGTCAGTACCATCGTAGTCAGCGCTCATCAAACGGTCACGATCGTAAGCAGAAACATCTTTACCTGCTGCTGCCCAATCATCAAACGTCTGCTGACGGAAGTTTAGCGTCCAGTTGAATGATGGGCTGTTGTTGTAAACCAGCTTCGCATCAGGAACAACTTTACGGATTTCGTTAACCATTTCAGCTATTTGACCAACGTGTGGTTTTTCAGTTTCGATCCACAGTAAGTCAGCACCGTTCTGCAGCGAAGTGATGCAGTCAAGAACCACACGCTCAACACCGGTGTTCTCACGGAACTGGAACAAGCCGCTAGCTAAACGCGCAGGCTTGAGCAGCTTGCCGTTTGATTTTACAACAACGTCACCGTTTTCGATTTCGCTTGCATCGTTGATGTACTCGCCATCAAGGAAGCTGTTGTATTTGTCGCCTAAGTCGCCTGGCTCGTTGGTTACTGCGATTTGCTTAGTTAAGCCCGCACCCAAGGAATCAGTACGTGCAACGATCACACCGTCATCAACGCCTAATTCTAAGAACGCGTAACGCACAGCGTTGATTTTTGCTAAGAAGTCAGCGTGTGGAACGGTTACTTTACCGTCTTGGTGACCACATTGCTTTTCATCAGATACTTGGTTCTCGATCTGAATCGCAGCAGCACCTGCTTCGATCATTTGCTTAGCCATCAAGTAGGTGGCTTCTTCGTTACCGAAACCAGCATCAATGTCTGCAATGATTGGTACAACGTGAGTTTCGAAGTTTTCAATCTGCTCTAGCAGTGATTTTTCTTCAGCAGCATCACCGGCTTTACGTGCCTTGTCTAACGCAGTGAACAGAAGATCCAATTCACGAGTGTCAGCTTGACGTAAGAAGGTGTACAGCTCTTCAATCAATGAAGCAACAGAGGTTTTTTCGTGCATTGACTGGTCAGGTAGTGGGCCGAACTCAGAACGCAGAGCAGCAACCATCCAGCCTGACAGGTAGAGGTAGCGCTTATTGGTGGTTTTCAAGTGCTTTTTGATAGCGATCAGCTTTTGCTGGCCGATAAAACCGTGCCAGCAGCCCAGCGACTGGGTGTATACAGAAGAGTCGGCATCGTACTCAGCCATGTCTTTACGCATGATGGCTGCAGTGTACTTAGCGATGTCCAGACCTGTTTTGAAACGGTTTTGGATGCGCATACGAGCGGCGGACTCGGGGTTGATCGCGCTCCAGCCATTTCCGGCTTGTTCTTTAAGAGCGGTAATTGCCTTAATTTCGTTTTGATAAGCTGACATGGTCAATCCTTCAAAGAGTGTAGTAAGTTTGAGCACCGACTGCCCACACACAACCTGCTATCGCTGGAAGTTTAAATTGCGGGTTCGCTGCCGCTGAAGTGCCGATAATTGACCAGAACGTAGTGTCTTATAAAGAAGGGCGCGATCAGATAAATATGGCTGCTGCATTAAGCTGTGATATCTGCAACTTAACATCCGCAAGCGCGACTCACTGTAGTGAGTTACCTGATGCATCTGTGATGCATACTGCTTCCCCGTCCCTCAGGACAACAACGATCCAGTCGCAACCTCGTTACAGCATCTTTTGGATGTTGTTAACACAAAGCCGCTTAGGAAGTACTCTTAAGTCAACTTTGGAACGCTGGTTAAAGCGTTCTGGCTAGCGGGAGCTGGGCTATAATGCGCTTTCGTAAAGCGTTCGTCAAATATTTTGTAGTGTTATTTAAAATGCACTACATAAAAACTCGCAGACCAGCTGCGTCGATTTAATCTAGCACTTCAACTTTGAGCTGTAATTGACTGTCTTCGCGTACTGTGCTGTAGCGCTTCTGCAAAAAGCCATCTTCACGAGAATTATTATCCTGCTGAGTACCGCTAATGCTAATCCATTCGCCTAGGCGTCCACTGACACGACTTGATGTGCTTTGTGTGTCAACCACACCTGTATGACGGGTGCTACGCCGATCATTTTGACTGTCGATTTCAATTTGTACACGATCACCGTGCACTGTGGCTGTCACATAAAAGCCTTGATTGACTGAGCGGTACTCGGTGTGTTCTTGGACTTGTCCATAAGGGCCGTAGCGGGTAGAGCGCAGTGGCACATCTTGACCGACTTGAACCAAAGCTGCTGAGCCTTCGAGCGTTTGAATAGTACGCAACGCGCCGTCTCGGTTTTGTCTTGTGTTGCGGATGATACGCACACGGTCACTGCCATCGTGCTCACCTTGGCCAATAATAATTTCGCCATGGCGTCCGCTTATTGTGCCGTCAGTTTGATAGCCACGCTCACGATTAAATTGCGTGCCCCGAGTATCAACTGTAATCAACAAGCGCCGTGGCTGGGTATCAATCGTATCGAGCACCGCGCGCAACTCTGCGATTTTGTCTGGACTGGCATTGACGATCAATTGATTGCCATACGCACTTGCGCGGCCCTCGTCACCCAGCACTGACTGGGCGACGGGAAGAACATCTTGAGCCATACGATAATTCAGCTCAATCACCTCACTTGCCGCATGCGCTACAGTAAAAGCGCATGCCATGAGCAATAGCGTACAAAAGCGGATTAAAGATTTCATAAGCGCATGCTCCGTAAGTTGACATCACTGCGGCTGACATCCCACATCGCATCAAAGACACGCTGGCTTTGCCGAACACGAGCAGGGTCATTGTAGTAGACCACAGCGCGCGTCAATTGCTGCGCCTTACGTACTAATAAGCCGCAATTGTCGGCAATCAGCCACGCATCGTCAGAATAATCATACTCAGTATTAACTTTACGGATGCTGCAACGGCTACTTAGGCGTTGGCTCAGAGCAAGCAAGACGTGGCCTTCACGCGCAATTCGTGTGGTGTCACGCAGCAGAATGCGTAATTTTTTTTGGGGGTGGGCAAGCAGCAGTGCACTACACGCAGCGCTTATACTGGAGTGATTGTAAAGCCATGGTTCTAGATCGGGCGAATAAATACACAGGCTATGCTGAGCGTGTTGTAGCAATGCCAGGGTATGGCTACGCACAGCATCAATACCATCAATTCTGAGCAGTTCACGGTAGTCACCGAGCTGATAATCAGCAGCAGGCCACGCGGCAGGCGAGCTATCGCTGTCAGGATTGTGAATACTAAAGGAACCCTGCGCGACAAATTCAATGGCCGGCAATTCAAGATCTTGATCATCAACAGGCTCATGATCTGGCGCACTGGGTTTATACATAATCAAACCTCTTTGGGTTTATTCACTGTTACGTAGCATATCAATATGTGGAATGCCTGCCTCAAGAAACTCATCGCTGACCGCAGTAAAACCTAAGCGCTCATAAAAACCAGCCGCATGTACTTGTGCTGTTAGGACTTGCTGCTTTAATCCTAAGCGTTCGGCTTCGTTTACCGCAGCCATTAATAATCTTTCACCAACATGCAGTCCGCGCCAATCTTTTAAAACCGATACACGACCAATGCAGCCGTCTGCCAGTAAGCGTGCGGTGCCAATCGCAAAATCACCTTCGAAGGCGAGAAAGTGAGTGGCAGTTGCATCATCGCTATCCCATTCTTGCTCTGGGGTCACGCCTTGCTCTTGAATAAAAACGCTTTCGCGAATACGACGTAAATCGGCGTTATCTTTATGCCAGTCGGCAATGCGAATTTGCAAATCACTCATCGACACACTCCAGGCTTCCTTGTTTAACCAGCTCACAGAGCAATGTGACAGCCTCTGCATCGTTGAGCCAAGGTTGTAAGTTTTCTATGTGTATAGCATCTGCGCAGCAGAGTAGGTCAAGCAATGCCACTAAATGCTCACTTATAATACGGCTGTTGCCACTGACAAAAAAGACAGCAGCAGATTCAGTATCAAGTTGTATATGGCTCCAAGCAAGGCGCGCAGTTGGATTGCGAGTCAATACTGCACCGTCCTCAAGCATATGGAGCAACTCATCTGTTGATAGCTCGCTGCGGATGAGCAAATCAGGGTAACGCGGTTCAGTCATATACTGGCCAAACCACGTCAATAGCATGCGGTCGTCATTGAGCTGTTCATTAATCAGCTGGCGTAAGCGTTTGATATCTTCAGGGCGAATATAGTTTGGATTGCTGACAGGTGACATACCCGCATCGCTATAGCGCTGTTCATCGGGTAAAAATCGTGCGACAAAATCAGCATAATGCGTGACCACTTCAGCGCTTGAAGGTGCGCGAAAGCCAACAGACCAAGTCAAGCAATCGGTTTGTGCGATGCCCCAATGCGCTAAGCGTGGTGGCAGATAAAGCATATCGCCGGGCTCTAAAATCCACTCATCTGTTTGCTCAAAACTGTCTAAGATGCGTAAGTCTGGGTGATTTAACAGCAAACTTTCGTTGTCACACATCTGGCCGATTTTCCACTGTCTTTGCCCTTCGGCCTGCAGTAAAAACACATCATAATTATCATAATGCGGGCCAACACTGCCACCAGGTACGGCAAAACTGATCATCACATCATCAATGCGCCAGCTCGGCAAAAACTTGAAGTGCTCAAGCACTTCGGCAACCTCTGGGCTGAACTGATCAACTGACTGCACTAATAACGTCCAGTCGCGCTCTGGCAGGCCGCTGTAGATATCCTCAGCAAAAGGCCCCTGTTTCAGCTGCCATGGTGTTTCGCCATGTTCTAAAACAATGCGCGATTCAACCAGCTCTTCCAGCGATAGTCCGGCCAGATCATTACCGTCCAGCGGGCTTACAAAATCCGGAATAGCTTGGCGGATCAATAGGGGCTTTTTTTGCCAGTAATCACGCAAAAAAACGTCTGCGCTGATGCCACCTAAAATCTCAAGTGGTGTATCAATTGGGTTAGACAAGTGATTGATTCCATATTAAACGCTGATAACAAAACGCCCGGCTTAACCCGGGCGCTAAACGACCTAAACAGGGTTAAACACGCTTCGCTTGCGCGACAGCACTGCCAATATAATTGGCTGGCGTCAGCGCACGCAATTGCACTTTAGCCTCTTCAGGCAAGTCTAAGGTTTCGATAAAGGTTTGTAGGGCTTGCGCGCTGATCCCTTTACCGCGGGTCAGCTCTTTAAGCTTCTCATACGGGTTTTCAATGCCGTAGCGACGCATTACTGTTTGTACCGGCTCTGCTAAGACTTCCCAGCAGTTATCCAAATCTTCCGCGATTTTTTCCGCGTTAAGCTCAAGTTTGCCCACACCTTTTAAAGTAGCTTCATAGGCAATCACGCTGTGCGCTATCCCCACGCCAAGGTTACGCAAGACAGTGGAGTCAGTCAGATCACGCTGCCAGCGCGAAATCGGTAATTTGCTGGCTAGGTGCTGGAAGATGGCATTGGCAATACCCAAGTTACCTTCAGAGTTTTCAAAGTCGATTGGGTTAACTTTATGCGGCATCGTCGATGATCCGATTTCGCCGGCAACCGTTTTTTGCTTGAAATAGCCTAAAGAAATATAGCCCCACACATCACGGTCGAAATCGATCAGGATAGTGTTAAAACGAGCCACCGCATCAAACAGCTCAGCAATATAGTCGTGCGGTTCAATTTGCGTGGTGTATGGGTTAAAGGCCAAACCTAAATCACCTTCAATAAACTCACGCGCATTGGCTTCCCAATCAATTTCTGGGTAAGCAGACAGGTGCGCGTTGTAGTTACCAACAGCACCGTTCATTTTACCCAGCAATGGAATGGCTGCCACCTGTGCGATTTGACGTTCAAGACGGTACACCACGTTGGCAAACTCTTTACCCAGCGTCGTAGGTGAGGCAGGCTGACCGTGCGTGCGCGACAGCATGGGTACTTCAGCAAACTCAACTGAGAGTGCACGTAAGCTTTCTGCCAGTTGGCGCATCAATGGCAGTAACACATCGTCACGGCCTTCACGCAGCATTAGCGCATGCGAGAGGTTGTTGATGTCTTCGCTGGTGCAAGCGAAGTGAATAAACTCAGTAACCTTGGCCAGCTCAGGCAGTTTTTGCGCTTGCTCTTTAAGCAGGTATTCAACCGCTTTAACGTCGTGATTGGTGGTGCGCTCAAACTCTTTAACGCGCTCGGCATGCTCAAGCTGAAAGTTTTCAGCCAACTCATTTAACGCGGCGTTCGCTGTGTCAGAAAAAGGAGCCACTTCGGTGATGCTGGCATGGGCGGCTAAGCGCTGTAACCAGCGAACCTCAACCAGTACACGGTTACGAATAAGACCGTACTCACTAAAAATAGGGCGCAGTGCGGTAGTTCTGCTGCCGTAACGGCCGTCAACCGGTGAAACCGCGGTAAGCGAGGAAAGCTGCATAGTGCGTTCTCTAACAATCAATGAATAAATAGGGCGCACAGTGTATACCAAATACACAGCAAATTTCAGCGTTTGCGCCAGAATACTGACAACAGACTGGCGCTAAAGATCAAGGCCGCACCGATAATGGAGTTTAGGTCTGGAACCTCACCCCAGAGTATTAAAGAAAACACCCCAGCAAAAACGATGGCCAAATAAGCCACTGGGCCGATTAATCCAGGCGGCGCTAAGGTGTAGGCGCGCGACATAACGATTTGCGCTAAAGCAGCTAGCAGTCCCGCTGAACACAGCAAAATAAGCTGCTCAGAGCTCAGTGGTTGCCATGCCCAGCTTAAGGGCACTGCGGAGATGAGGCTGCTAAATAACGCAAAATAGAACACCATGCGGTAAGCAGGCTCAGTGTCACTCATCTCACGAATCGAAACAAAAGCCGTCGCCGCCAGCAGACTGGCAGCCAACCCCACCAGCGATAAACTACCAAACAAGGCATCGCTCGGCTTGGCAACCAAAATAACGCCAAGTAAACCAAGCAAAGAAAACACCAGCATACGTTTGGTTAGCGGCTCTTTAAGCCAAAAATAAGCAATAATCGGGGTAAAAACCGGTGCTGAATAGGTGAACACCATAGCGTCGGCAAGGGGCATATGCGCAATTGCGTAGAAGAAACAATACATGGCGGCGAGGCCATAGCTGGTGCGCAGCAGGTGTGACTTTATTCGTTTAGTTTTAAACGGGCGCAGGCCTTTAGCCAGCAACAGCGGTAAAAAAAACACAACACCGACAAGGTTTCTAAAAAAAACGATGTTCTCATTATTGACCGTAGCGGAGGCGATACTGATCAAAACGCCCATTCCTGAAAACAATAAAGCTGAGAGGGCGAGCAAAGTTGCACCTTGCAAAGGTTGCATACTGCGTTGTGTCATAGATTTCGCGCATTCAGCTCTCTGAGCATCGCACCACGCTGAGTCAATATGTGCCAGCGTCGTCCGCCCAGTTGACGCCACAGGCGAGCCGAGCGAATACCGGCAAACAACAAAGCGCGTACCTTTGCTGCAGTGGCCTCCTGCTGTAAAAAGCGCATATCGCCATGCACTTGAATCCGCTGTTTAAAGGTACTGATGGTATCTTGGTAGAGGCCGCCAAAAGAGGAAGCTATATTGTCACTGGTTAGACCATAGAGCTCGACCTGCTGTTCGATTTTCGGCAAACGCAAGCCGGCTATCTCAAGCAAATCATCGCGTTTTGAAAACTGTCGCTCAAGACTCAACATCGAGATGACATAACGCAGGCCTTCGCGTGGCAAGCTTTCAGTATCTCTAGCCAATACCGCATGTAGCATTTTATAGCCGTCACGCAGCCCTAAATCATCGCCACCGTAAACATCGAGCGTACTCTCCGGGTTGCGTACCAATAAGGTTTTCAGCATATAGCCCAGCGCAGCATCACTGACTTGCCCAGTATGGGCCAGCTTATCCACTAACGCGGCGGCCTGAAACACACCCGCTAACGCTGTAAGTTGCTCTTGAATAGGGCTCATGGTCGTTGAATACTCTCATCCCAAGGGGTGCAGGCTTCGATAACACCACCACCTAAACACACATCACCTGCATAAAACACAACAGACTGGCCAAGGGTCACTGCGCGCTGCGGCTGCTCGAAGGTGACGATATAACCATCATTGGTCTGCTCAATGCTGCAGGCTTGATCGCTTTGACGGTAGCGTACTTTAGCCGTGAGGTTGTCGATTGCGGACAGCTCAATCGGGTTAATCCAGTTCACGTCACGGGTCAGCAGTGTCCGCGAAAACAACCATGGATGGTCGTTACCTTGGCCGACAATCAAAACATTGCGCGATAGATCTTTAGCAAGTACATACCAAGCGTCTTCGCTGGCGTCTTTTAAGCCGCCTATACCCAGACCCTGGCGTTGGCCAATGGTGTGGTACATCAAACCGCTGTGCTGGCCCAACTCGGTGCCATCGATCGTTTCAATCACACCAGGTTGCGCAGGCAGGTATTGCTTAAGGAAATCAGTAAAGCGGCGCTCACCAATAAAGCAGATGCCGGTAGAGTCTTTTTTCTTGGCGGTGATTAAACCGTGCTGCTCAGCCAGCTCACGCACGGCAGGTTTCTCATATTCACCGACAGGAAACAGTGTTTTGTGAATTTGTTCACCGCCAACCGCGTGCAAGAAATAACTTTGATCTTTATTGGCATCCACACCTTTGAGCAACTGGCTGCGACCATTGCCATCTCTGCGGCGTACATAGTGCCCGGTGGCAATCATATGTGCGCCCAGTTGCTCAGCGTAATCGAGAAACGCTTTAAATTTAATTTCACGATTGCAGAGAATATCAGGGTTGGGTGTGCGCCCAGCTTTATACTCTTCTAGAAAATGCTCAAAGACATTATCCCAGTACTCAGCAGCAAAATTGGCGGTGTGCAGCTTAATGCCCAAGGTATTGCACACGGTTTGCGCGTCAGCCATATCTTCTTTGGCTGTGCAATATTCAGTGCCGTCATCTTCCTCCCAGTTTTTCATAAACAAGCCTTCCACTTGATAGCCTTGCTGAATGAGCAACAAGGCTGCAACAGAAGAATCAACACCGCCGGACATGCCGACGATTACACGGGTTTCAGAAGGACTATGAGAAGGAGTATGCATGGCAGTCTAAATAAGCGAATTAAAGAACAATATCCTAGCAGGTTTGCTTGAGGCTAGGGAGGTCAGTGACTCGCGCATTAGCTTTTAAATAGATCTAAAGAAAAGCGTGAACCATTTAAATAATCATCAACACTGCGCAATACCATCGGACTGCGCCAGAGGGCTCGCTCAGCCAGCAACTCATCGCGACTGAGCCAGACTGGCGCAATAATGCCTTGATCAAGGGTGTAATTATCACGCTGTTGCAGTGCTTGTCCGGCAAAACAGACACGCTGATAGGTGACATTATTGCCCGGTGCGGTGTACAGATAAATGCCAATTAAATGAGAAATATCAATATCCCAGCCCGTTTCTTCTAAAGTTTCACGAATAGCCGCTTGAATTAGACTTTCGTCCATTTCTAAGTGGCCTGCAGGCTGGTTTAATACAATACGTTTTTCAGCATGTTCTTTAACGAATAAAAAGCGACCATCTTTTTCGATAACAGTGGCTACTGTGATGTGTGGAGTAAAACGAGTCATCTGTAACCCTTTTAGGTGGAAAGCTAAGGCTCAAGCATGAGCAGCTTCATAATTGTAGAAGTTACTCGATATTTCACGGTGTTAGACTGAAATAACTGTAGTAAATGAACCACTTGACTACAGTGCTCTATGAGTAAATTGTTTAAAGAGTGTATGATACGCGCTGCACAAGTTGCGCTAAAGTGTTACCGGCGCAAAAGTGCGCTGATAAAAGCATATGTGACTTTTCTGTAGAGCAGGGGTCATATAAGCCTACTAAGATTGAATTATCGCTGTCAGGCCACACGCGTGACAGATTTTTTTAAAGACCACGTAAATGACGGAGTCCAGCATGGGATACCAAAAGATCCAAGTGCCAGCCGGTGACAAAATCACCGTTAATGCAGATATGACGTTAACCGTACCAAACAACCCAATCATTCCTTACATTGAAGGTGATGGTATTGGTACGGACATTAGTCCGGTAATGATTAAAGTTGTCGATGCCGCTGTAGAGAAAGCCTACGGTGGTGAGCGTAAAATTTCCTGGATGGAAGTGTACGCTGGTGAGAAAGCAACCCAAGTTTACGACTCAGAAACCTGGTTGCCAGAAGAAACGCTCGAAGCGGTGCGTGACTACGTTGTTTCCATCAAAGGTCCTCTGACGACGCCAGTAGGCGGTGGTATTCGTTCGTTGAACGTTGCTCTGCGTCAGCAGTTAGACCTCTATGTTTGCTTGCGTCCAGTGCGCTGGTTCACCGGTGTACCAAGCCCAGTTAAGCGTCCACAAGACACTGACATGGTGATTTTCCGCGAGAACTCAGAAGACATCTACGCAGGTGTTGAGTGGCAAGCTGGCACACCAGAAGCTGACAAAGTTATCAAGTTCTTCACTGAAGAAATGGGCGTTACCAAAATTCGCTTCACCGAAAACTGCGGTATTGGTGTTAAGCCAGTCTCTGAGCAGGGCACTAAGCGTTTAGTGCGTAAAGCACTACAATACGTAATTGATAACGATCGTGATTCACTGACAATCGTGCACAAAGGCAACATCATGAAGTTCACCGAAGGTGCCTTCAAAGATTGGGGCTACGAAGTTGCGCGTGATGAGTTCGGTGCAGAGTTGCTGGATGGCGGTCCTTGGATGACATTCAAAAACCCAAATACCGGTAAAGAAATCATCGTAAAAGATGGTATTGCTGATGCGATGCTGCAGCAGATCATCCTGCGCCCTGCAGAGTACGATGTAATTGCTACCTTGAACCTGAACGGTGACTACCTCTCTGATGCACTTGCTGCACAGGTGGGTGGTATCGGTATTGCGCCAGGTGCAAACCTGTCTGATACCGTTGCGATGTTTGAAGCAACCCACGGTACTGCACCTAAGTATGCCGGTCAGGATAAAGTGAACCCAGGTTCATTGATCCTTTCTGCAGAAATGATGCTACGTCACATGGGCTGGACAGAAGCAGCTGACTTGGTTATCGACGGTATCAATGGCGCGATCTCTGAGAAGAAAGTAACCTATGACTTTGAGCGCTTGATGGATGACGCTACACTGTTGTCTTGCTCTGAGTTTGGCGATGCAATGATTGCAAAAATGTAATCAAAGCTAACGCTTAAAAAACGCCCCACATGTTGGGGCGTTTTTGTTTGTGTTTAACCGATGCAGGTACACTGCAGCACAGATGAGGAGGGCGTTATGCCAGATGATGATTTTTCTTTATTTGCCGAGCAAATGCAGGGTGTGCGCCGTATTCATGTCGATCAAGCCGACGTTGGTAAAGCTAAAGTAAATAAAGCAGGGCAGCGCAAGCGCCGTGAAAATGCACAGCAAACCACTGCAACCATCACAGTTGATGGTCTGTCTGATCAATTTGTGATTGATGTTGGCGCTGAAGACACCTTGTATTGGGCGCGTGACGGCGTACAAGACACCCAGTTAAGACGCATGAAAGCAGGGCAGATTGCTTTTGAAGGCAGCTTAGACTTGCATGGCATGAGTGTAGAGAAAGCGCGCACAACCTTGCGTGAGTTTTTGACTGAAGCACTGCGTCTTGAAATCCGTTGTGTGCGCGTAACACACGGTAAAGCAGCACGCTTGGATGGTAAAAAACCCATGATCAAAAGTCATGTCAATACATGGCTGCGCCAGCATGATAAAGTCCTTGGATTTACCTCTTGCATCGCTAAACACGGTGGAACAGGTGCAGTCTATGTGCTGCTTAAGCGCCACATGTTAGAAGGCCGTGATGAGCAGTAACGCATTCATCGGCCAAATCGCGTTAGTCATTATTCATAGGTCGCACGAGAAAGGTTAGAAAGTATGTCTGGGTTAGTAACACTGCGTGATTATATTCGTTGGGCAATCAGTCGCTTTAACCAAGCGCAGTTGTATTTTCAGCACGATGGTGAAGGTGTTTTTGAAGAGGCGCGCGCTCTGGTCTTGGGTAGCTTGCATTTACCTTATGAAATGCATGACAAGTATTTAGATTGTAATTTACATAATGATGAGCACGTACTTGTGCAAGCTATTTTAAATAAACGTATCGAACAGCGTATTCCAGCCGCTTACTTGTTGGGGCAAGCATGGTTTGCCGGTTTATTATTTAAAGTGGATGAGCGTGTGGTTGTGCCGCGCTCACCTTTAGAGGAAATCATTCCGCAACATTTCTCACCTTGGTTAATACAATCACCACGACGTATTTTAGATCTGTGCACGGGCTCTGGTTATCTCGGCATCAGCTGCGCGATAGAATTTCCGGATGCCGAGGTGGTATTAGCCGACAGCTCTGAGCAAGCGCTGCAAGTGGCAGATGAAAATATTGCCATGCACCATCTTAGTGAGCGCGCTAAGAGTGTACATAGCGACATGTTCGCGCAACTCGGCGCGCAGCGTTTTGATTTAATTGTCTGTAAGCCACCTTATCTGCTGAGTGGTGCTTGGGCAGACTTACCACGCGAGTTGCAGCACCAACCCAAACCCACTGGCATCACTAAGCTTGATGGCTTTGACTGCATTGAGCAGATTCTGCAGCAAGCAGGGCAGTACCTGAGTGATAAAGGTTTACTGGTATTAGAAGTCGGGCCACACCGCTCACGCTTGACCGAGCGTTTCCCTAGTGTTGACTTTACTTGGCTAGAACACTCCCAAGCGGGTACATCAGTATTGGCCTTAACTGCACAGCAATGTATCAAATGCTAGGGATTATGAATGGTTTTAATCCATCTGATTGATAGGCCATAGTAATAAATAAAATAGCTGATCATATGTTGACCAATCAACTCACGCCATCTGCTGGAGCTGCAGCAGCCTTGGTAGCCAGCCTTGTACCGAACAATTGACTGATTTGGCATTGGAGAAAGCAAAGAGGTCATCTATAAAGACTTGCTGCGTTTGCCTGGGTTTGAGAGCTTGGTCACTCTAGAATACTTTCGCTATGTATATACTATATCCTTTGCTTGTATCATTAATACTAGAGAGCGTTTGGTAATTTAAATCATGTTTTTAAAAGCATATGGACTCGCTTTATTATTCTTTTTATATTTGCCGAGTGTTGCTGCGCAAACGCAGTTGCCGACTGACAGAGAGCTGTCGCGTGAACGTCAAGAGCGTTTGTTGCAAGAGCAGCAGCGTCGACTAGAAGAGTTACAGTCCCTCCCAGACCGAGAGTTAAGCGTACCAAGTCTGCCAACAGACGACAGTAGCGCTTGCCTCCAAGTTGATAGCATTGAGCTTAACGGCGCAGATGTTTTATCGCTGCGACAACGCACACAGCTGCTTCAGCCTTTTATTGAACAATGCCTCACTGCAAACGATTTGAATCGCTTGCTCAGTGATATCACCAATGCGTATCTAAAACGTGGCTATGTCACCACCCGCGCTTATTTGCCACCACAAGATTTGCAAAATGGTGTGTTACACATTCAAGTGATTGAGGGACGGCTTGAAAGCATCGAGAGTGGTGACTTAAGCAGCGCTTTAGAAACTTCGATGAGTTCTCCTGCAAAGGTTGGTGAACGTTTAAATCTGCGTGAACTGGAGCAGCTGATTGATCAGCTGTCACGCTTACCATCGCGTCAAGTCAGTATGGAACTGGCTCCTGGAGACGAAGTCGGTGGCAGTCACGTCTTTTTACGGGGGCAAAAATTAAAACCTTGGCGAGTGGCACTGAATCGTCATAACGATGGTCAGCTCAGTACCGGTGAGCAGCAATGGGGGCTTAATTTTGTTTGGGACAGTCCGCTGGGTTTGGCCGATCAGCTGAGCTTGCGCGGCAGTGGCGATACCGTCAGTGATCACTATAAGCATTCTGCCGCCCACGGTTTGAGTTACAGCTTGCCATACGGCTGGTGGACCTTTAATTATTTTTATAACCACAGCTATTACCGCACTCGAACCCAAGGACAAGGTTTCTCGTTTGTGCTCGATGGTGTGAGTACCACGCAAGCTCTGATGGCTGAGCGCGTCTTGCACCGTGATGCAGTCAGTAAAACGGCTTTCAGCGTTGGCTTAAATCACTTGCGCAGTCGTAACTACCTCGATAATCAGCGTTTGGATGTCTCCAGTCAGCGCCTCACAGAACAGCAAATCAGCTTTAATCATGGACGGCGTATCAGTTCAGGTTTTGTTAACGTTGATCTGGGTTATCAGCGCGGAATTGGTGCCTTTGATGCGCAGCGGGCAGGGCGTCCGCAGGGTTGGGAGCCGGTGGCGCGTTATAACAAATACACAGTGACAGCCAGTTACTTGCAGCCCTTTCAGCTGTTAGGTGAGCGATTCAGCTTTGATAGCGTTTTCAGTGCGCAACGCAGTGAAGATGTGCTGTTTAGCCCACAGCGTTTCAGTCTCGGTGGGTTGTATTCGATTCGTGGCTTTAAAGAGCAATCCGTCACCGGCGACAGCGGTTATTACTTACGAAACCAGTTGCGCTGGACGCGACCTGTCGGCCTAGAGTGGCTACGCCCTGTCGTGCAGGAATACAGCCTTACCGCAGCCTACGATATGGGCGCGATTCGTGGTGATAAATACAACGATGAACAAAGCGGCCGTTTAGCCAGCCATGCTTTTGAGCTGAGCGCGCGGGGTCAGCATCTAGCTGCTTCAGTTACAGCCGCGCATACATTGTCGCGCCCGAACGCGATTGAGCGTAAAGAACGCCCCATTTACTTCCGAATTGATGTGTTTTTCTGACAAGGAATTCAGTATGAATACTCAAAACCCTTTATTTAAGGTCATTGCTCAGTTGTTAATTGCGGTGATGTGCGGACAGCCTTTACTGTCTGCCGCAGCAGATTTGCGGGTTGATACCAGTGCTGGTGGTAATACGCAAATCAGCCAAGCCGCTAATGGTGTGCCTGTGGTTAACATTGCTACACCCAATGGCAATGGACTGTCGCATAATAAATTCACCGACTATAACGTGGGGCAGCAGGGGCTGATTTTAAATAACAGTACGGATAAATTTACCCAAACCCAATTGGGCGGCATTATTGTAGGTAACAGCCAGCTCAACGGCAGGGCGGCGGGAATGATTCTTAATGAGGTGACTGGTGGCCAAGCCAGTCAGCTTAAAGGCTACACCGAAGTGGCCGGTAAACAGGCGCATGTGGTGGTGGCCAACCCGCACGGGATCACCTGTGATGGTTGCGGTTTTATTAATACGCCCCATGCCACGCTCACCACGGGTAAGCCGATTATTGAGCAAGGTCAGCTTAAGCGTTATGACGTCGAAGGTGGGCAGATTGAAATTTCGGGTACCGGACTGAATGCCACTAATGTCAGCCAGTTTGATCTGATCACGCGTAGTGCCAAAATCAACGCTGAACTGCACGCCAATCAACTCAATATCATCACCGGTCGTAACAGCGTCGATGCGCAAACCCTCACCGCGACTGCAAAAGCAGATCGTCCAGATGATAAGCCCAGCCTCGCCATTGATAGCTCTGCCTTAGGCGGAATGTATGCGGGAGCCATTCGCTTAGTGGGTACTGAAGCAGGTGTTGGGGTGAAACTGGCCGGTGATATGGCCGCCAGTGCCGGTGATATCCGTATTGATACCAACGGGCATCTGAGCCTAGCCAGAACAGCGGCTAAAGGTGATATCAAACTCAATGCCGCCCAGATCGATTTAACGCAAGATGTTTACAGTCAGCAGTCCGCTCAAATCATCGCCCAGAATGGAGCCATTACTGTAAATGACAGTCTGGCCGCTGCCGGTGATCTAGATCTAAATGCTGCACTGATTGATAACCAAGGCGTGATTGAGGTGGGTAGCAAAGCCGATGGCAGCAGCAATACTGCCAGTATTTTAACAGTGCAAGGTGGCGAGTTTAAAAACCAAGGCACAGTGGTTGCACAAGGAGATTTGAATACTGATTTAAATGTATTGAATAATCAGGGCGGACAGATTGTTGCCGTCGGTGCAGCGCAGATTGATGCCAAGCATGTTGATAATGGTGGTGGGCAGCTGATCGGCCAGAACACGCTAGACCTTAAAGTGCAGAAGTTAGATAACGCCCAAGGCACTCTGGCGAGCAATCAAGATTTAACCATTCAAGCGTCTGATCAGATCAATAACAACAGTGATGGATTGATCTTGAGCCAGAGCGGTGATCTGAGCATCAGCAGTCAAACGATCAATAACCAAAGTGGTGTACTTCAAGCGAATACCGGCGTTGTTAACCTCACCACCAATCGCTCGATGAATAATCAAAACGGAAAAATACTGGCAAATAACAACTCGCTCCAGCTCAATGCACAGCAACTGAGTAACCAAAAAGGCGTTATCCAAGCCCACAGTGTTGATGTGGCTGGAGGTGGTGCCATAGATAACCGTCAAGGACAGGTCACTGCAACACAGGGTAATTTACAACTCGCACAAGGGGCTATTAACAACGATGGCGGCAAGCTTATTAGCCAACAAAACCTAACAGTTGATGCGTTGAGCTTATCCAACCAAAGTGGTTTGATCGGTGGGCAAGAGGTTGCAGTCAGTTTGACGGGGCACTTGAACAACAAATCAGGGCTGGTTGAGGCAACAAACAGCCTGTTATTAAGCGCAGGCTCGGCAAGTAATGATAGTGGCCGTTTACGAGCTTTAGGGCAGGCTGGCAGTAGTGCTTTTACCATCAAGACGCTGTTCAATAATGATAAAGGTTTGGTTGAAGTCGGTAACCAGCACTTTTTATTAAACAGCCAAGCCTTGAGCAATCAACAAGGCACGATTCGCCATCTTGGCGATCATTTTGCCTTAAGTTTGAGTGATGCAGGCCAGGCAGGCGGCAGCTTTTTAACCAATGGCATCCTCAAACTGGATGTGGACCGTTGGCTTAATAGCAGTGAACTACAGGCTCAACAAATAGAGCTCAAGGTCAACCACTTCACCAACACCGCCAGTGGTGTATTGCGCTCAATTGATGATTTACATGCCAGTGGCAGTACTTGGGTGAATGACGGGCAGATTGAGACTGAGGGCGCTTTGCATCTGTCTTTGACCGATAGCTATACAGGCAAGGGTGCGCTACACAGCCAAGGCAGTCTTTATCTGAAAAGCCAGAACGTCGAGTTGCAACAAGGCGCCAGTGTGCGCAGTGCTCAGAACGCACTGTTTGAGTTAGGTGGTCGTTTGCTCAATGCCGGAGCCTTGAGTGCGGCAGGTGATGTACAGATTCGCGCCAGTGATATAGACAACAAAGGCACTCTCGGGACTGGTCAAAAGTTGCGTATTGAAACAAACCACCTCTTGAATCAAGGATTGGTTTTTAGCGGCGCCGATATGGCGTTACGCAGTAATACACTGACCAATCGGTATGGCGATATCTATAGTTTAGGTGCTCTAACTGCCGCCAAAGATGATGCTTATACCGCGATGACACTATTGGAAAATCGCTCAGGCAGTATTGAGTCCGGTGGTGATATGGGCTTGTATGCATCAACACTGACTAACCGTAAGGAGCAGTTTCGTCTTGGTAAGACGTTAACCTCTGGCTATATTGATGTGGTTTGTTATGACTGCAGTGGCGATCATCACAATGTTGATTATGTAGCCACTGAGCGTTTTGAATTTACAGTAGAAGAAGACTCCGCTGCGGCGCGCATTCATTCAGGTGGCAATTTAGCTGTGCAGGGTGATGTGATTGCTAACCGTTACAGTAGCCTCAGTGCGTCTGGCAATATCAACATTATTGCCGATACCTTAGAAAATCTTGCTGCGAGCACAGGCACAGCACAGCGGGTACAGCGCTTTAACACGGGGCGCGTCACCGATGGCACTGATGAGCGTTTTCGTTGGAACTATATTTATCCTTACAATGCCCAGTCGTTACCTAAAGCTTTGTCAAGTGCGCTCTATAGCTGGCGTTTAGTCAGCGATATCGAAACACAAACGCCAACAGGAGCTGCTGCGCCCGCCATTATTCAAGCAGGTGGCAATGTCCATATTCAGGTTAGAGATAGCATAAACAATGCTTCGCTTTTGGAGCATCAAGCGCCGCAAGCAAGCGCGGTGCAGACGCTAGACACTCAAGTTAACTCAGGCTTACAACCTTTAGTTGTGCAGTTGAATGCGCAATTGCCAGCCGACCTGACTCAGCAGCTGGTTGACCCAACAGCGCTACCTGGGTTTAGTTTGCCGCAGAGTTCCAGTGGATTATTTACTGTTAACTCGAACACCAGTCATCCCTATTTGATCGAAACCAATCCACTGTTTGCCAGTATGAGCGGATTTCTCAATTCCAATTATCTGCTGCAAGGTTTGGGTTATGACCCTGCGCAAGCACAAAAGCGCTTAGGCGATGGTTTGTACGAGCAGCGCTTGATTGAGCAAGCTGTTATTGCGCGTACCGGCAAGCGCTTTCTTGATGGCCTCACCTCCAATGACGATCAGTTTCGTTACCTTATGGACAACGGCATTGCCAGTAAAGAATCATTGAACTTGTCACTGGGAATCTCTCTGACTGGAGAGCAAGTTGCCGCGTTAACCCATGACATTGTTTGGCTGGAAGAGCGTGAAGTACAAGGTGAAAAAGTATTGGTACCGATTCTGTACTTAGCGCAAGCAACAGACCGCGTTACCCCTACAGGTGCATTAATCCAAGGTCGCGATGTGGCGTTGATTTCCGGCGCAGAGCTTAATAACAGCGGCATGTTACGCGCCAGTAATAATCTATCTGTGAGCGCTGAAAACATCAGCAACAGCGGCTTGATACAGGCCGATGAGCGTCTGCAGTTATTGGCGCAAGACAGTATTCACAATCAGCGCGGTGGCTTAATTAAGGGGCGAGATGTCAGCCTGCTGGCAGTGAGCGGCGATATTCTTAATGAGCGCACCATTACTCAAGAGGCCCGCAGTGGCCAAGGTTATAGCCAAACCACCAGTATTGTCGATCAAGCAGCAGGCATAGAGGCCACAGGTGACCTGTCATTGCTGGCGGGGCGCGACATTATTAATCAGGGCGCCAATCTCAAGGCCGGTGCCGCAATTGATCTGAATGCTGGCCGCAATGTGCTGCTGGTGTCTGCTGAAGAAAATAACGGGCAGATGCGTCAGGATAAACGCCACTTCTGGAGCAACAACAGTACAACCCAGCATGCCGGTGATATCCAAGCAGGCACTCACCTCAATGTGAGTGCAGAACAGGATATCGCGATCGTGGCCAGCCGCTTGAAGGCGGGTGGAGATATGAGCCTGCAGGCAGGTGGTGATGTGTTGATCAGCTCTGCGGCTAACACGCAAAGCAGTGAATACCGTTATCGTCGCAGCGGTAAGAAAGTCAATCAAGAGAACACCCAAGTCCAACAGCAAGCCTCGGTGCTTGAAGCGGGAGGTCAGTTTATAAGTGTATCGGGTGCAGATACGCAAATTATTTCGAGCCACATCAGCGCAGGCAAAGAAGCCTATCTTGTTGCTGGTGGCAAAGTGCAACTGCTGGCCGAGCAAGACTACGACTATTCCTTCTCCGAGAAAAAGAAAAAAGGCAGCTTTGGCCGTAAGAGCTTCAAAAGCGACGAGCGCACGCAAGTGACCCACGTTGGCAGCAGCATCACCAGCGGCGGCGATCTGGCCATCATCAGCGGTGATGAGCAGCGTTACCAAGCTGCACAGCTGAATAGTGGCAATGACTTAACCTTGGACAGTAGCGCAGGTATCGTGTTTGAAGGCGTCAAAGACCTGGAGCAACAAAGTCGCATTCGCAGTAAAAACAGCTGGGCTTGGCAAAGCGCCAAGGGTAAAGGCAATACCGATGAAACCTTGATGCAAAGCCAGCTACAAGCCCAAGGCGAAATCGCCATCCGTGCTGCCGAGCGCATCCAGATCGACATTAAAGAGGTCAATCAGCAAAGCGTGAGCGAAACCATTGATGCCATGGTGCAAGCTGATCCTCAGTTGGCATGGCTCAAGGATATGGAGCAACGCGGTGATGTGGATTGGCGCCAGGTCAAGGAGCTGCATGATAGCTTCAAGTACAGCAGCTCTGGCCTAAGCGGCCCCGCCGCGATGGTGATCGCTATTGTGGTGGCGTACTTTACCGCGGGGGCGGGGGCTACTCTGACGGGCGCAACCAGTACCGCAGGGATTGCCAGCTCGAACGCTGTTGTGTCTGGGATTGCCAGCAACGCCGCCATTAGTACCATCAACAACAAGGGCGACCTAGGCTCTACATTCAAGGATATAACGTCCAGCGATGCACTGAAAAGCTATGCCGTCTCCGGCATCACCGCGGGCCTCACGGCAGGTGTATATGACAACTGGACCGGCACACAAACTGGCCCAAGCAACACTGGAGCCGTCTCCAACAACAGCGGTGTTCTGGCCAACAGCGGCAAAGTGGCGGTCGAAGGCGGCTTGAGCACCTGGGGCGGTGTCGGCCAATTCGCTGCCAACCAGGCGCTGCAAAACGTCACCTCGACCACGCTTAACAAAGTACTGGGGCAAGATGGTAGTTTTGGTGATGCCCTGACCAGCACGCTGGCCAACACCTTTGCTGCAGCGGGTTTCAATTGGGTGGGTGATTTTAGCCAAAACAACCAGCTGGATAACGGCAGCTTGGCCAAAATCGGCCTGCACGCCATCATGGGTGGCCTGGCTGCCGAAGCGGCGGGCGGTGACTTTAAAAGCGGCGCACTGGTGGCCGGAGCCAACGAAGCGCTGATTGACACCTTGGCCAGCCAATATGACAGCATGACCCACGACCAACGCTCTGGCCTGCTGACCATGAACTCCCAAGTGTTGGGTGTGCTGGTGGCCAGCATGGCTGGTGGTGATGAGAAGGACATGCAAACCGGTGCCTGGGTGGCGGGGAATGCGACCAACTATAACCGCCAGTTGCACCCTGACGAAATCGAGTTTGCTTCTGATCGTGAGCGTGTGCAGCGTTATGCGGACGAGCATGGTTTATCAGAAGATGCTGCGCGTCAGGAGCTGTTACGAACAGCCGCCGCCTTGGTTGATCGGGGCTGGAATGAAGCGCTAACTGAAGCCGATGGTAAAACAGAGCGAGCAGCGACATTCCTCGATAAGGAGTTGGCTGGCCACAGTGTAAACATGTTTCAGGCAACACCGCTTGAATATAATAACGAGCGGCTAGGCTTGATAGAGCTGTTTAATGATAAGCAGGCGTTGCAAACCCTGCTGGCTGAGGTTGCGCTTGTTGATCCACTGGATTACAAGACCAATCCACAGTACTACCAAGAGGTATTGAACGCCAAGGGCTTAGGGAGTCAGGAAGGCTTTGGTAACGCCATCGAAAACTTGGCTTCTGCTCCGTCAAAAACTGCTTTGTGGCTGATGGGAGCGGCGAATTGTCCTGATTGTGCATTAGCCGATATACAGCAAGCTTGGGATGCTGTTGCCAGTATGCCGGAGGAGCTGAAGTATAAAGGCTATCTGGACAACCTGCATATCATGCAAGGTAAGGGCGCTGAGGTTGTCATAGGCAATGCAGCTTCTTCGACTGAGTTGGGTGTGGATGTTGGATTAAGTGTAGCGCCGGGGCGCGTATTGGGCAAGGGGTCAAATAAGAGCGCTTTAGCTCAGGATTTGACAAAAGACAAGTTGCTTTCTGAACTGCCAGCTGGCACTAAAGTTGCCTCAGACAATTTGATTGATATACGCAAATTACCTGATGGCAGGATTGTTTGGTTAGAAACGGGTAACTCTAAAGCTGGTTTACAGCATATCATAGGTGAGCATGGTAAGGAGTTCGTGCAGCGAGGAATTAAAGAGAGTCAAATTCCAGAAGTACTGCTAACCGCTCTACAGCAAGATAAAATAGTCGGTTATCAAGGCCGTGGAACTGGACGGCCAATATATGAGTTTGATTATGAAGGGAAGGTGCATCGGCTGGCCATTACAGTCGGAAATAATGGCTATATCGTGGGAGCTAATTTTCGATGAGTAAATTCGAACCTAGAAGAAAGTTGAAGTTAATGGCTGAGGTTCAGTGTTGGCCTATTTGGGATATGTCTACATTGGATAATATTGATCCTGCAACTCTGCCCTTGCCAGATAAACTGATTAATAAACTTAATGAGTGGTCGGATAGGTTTGACTCGATTTACAAGTTAGATGCTCCAAACTTTCATTTAAATATTGGGTTTGCATCAAGGCAGGAGGAAGATGCGTTTTATGATGATGGCTTGTTGCTTTTTAAAAAATTGCGAGAAGAAATGCCAGATGTTGACTGGTGGTATAGAGATCAGAGATATAGTGGCCTTTTGAGTCAGCAAAGCTAAAGTATCGCCCCAGCAGCCTGAGTAAAATTGGTCTACTTGTGATTAAGAAACCGCCAAGGCTTTGTTGGCTGGATTGATTGGAGGTGGGTTTGTTGGTCTTGGCTCTTGGTTGGTGACTGCTTTTAGTTTGAAGTAGCTGAGAAAAACAGCGCAGTATAACCGCCAGTTGCACCCAACTGAACGCGAACTGGCCCAGCGCTTGGCCGAAGAAAGTGAGGGCCGCTACACAGTGGAGCAAATCGAAGAGCAACTGCGGCTATCCAACATTACCGACACCGCTATCAACCCCGGCACAGATATGCTGGTCGGTAGTCCAGAGGGTATTTATGACACCGGTGGCCGCTGGATAGAAGTCGGCGATGGCCAATACATACAAGTTTTCAGCACGGCGGACATCAACCCTGAAATCACAGGCTATATCAGTGAAAAAACCAGTATTTACGACTGGGAAATGCCAAAGCCGGTAAGTAGCGCTACAGATGGCTTCCCGGATTGGCAGCGAGACAGGCTAACTGGATATCCGTTAGATGAAAAAGGCGGCTACAGAGTTCCGGTGGTGATTGATGGTGAACGTTATTCGCCCAGATTCCACTCATGCGGAACTTCTGAATGCCTGGCGGTAGGAGCTAACATAGATTTTTCTGACCCTGATACTTTGCGCTGGATCCGTGCAGCCGAGGTTAATGCCCTGGATAATGCAAGTACAGCGTTGAGTGCGGCGGCGGTATTTACGCCTGCTGGGCCGGCAGTTGCTTTGTCTACAATGTCTACGATAAGTACACTTGTGTCAGGTTATATATCAGATGAAAGTTATAAGGCCGGGACAGCTGAGTTGGCAGGAGCAGGATTCAAATTGTATGCAGTTAAGCGAGGAGTTGATCCTCTTGTGGCTGATAGATTAACTAATGCTTTAAATGCTACAGGGTTTTTTAAAGAGTTAGTCAATGCTCATTGGGATTCAGGTAATGAATAATAGTTTGTACGTGAAGATTGCTTTTATATTTCTTTGCGTGGCGGTATGTGTTAATTTTTATCGCTTGATTTCTGACGTGTACGGTGCTTTTGTAATAACTGCTTTGCAGTTTATATTTATTAAGCAGATGTATAATTTTATAAATGGAAAAGATATGAATTTTGGCGGGATTGGCGCTAGAAAGGAATACTCATTTGAGATTAGGCTTTTTGCCTTTTTAGGGTTTATTTTAATGTACTTTGGTTTGTTTTTTGTTTGAGCTTGGGTATGGCTTCAGCATTGGCGTTGCCGGTCGGCTGGTATGTACTGCCGTCAAAAGCGGTCTTAACAGGCACAGCGCTGGGCGCTGGCTTTGATGCAGCAGGTCAGTTGATTGGCGGCAATGAATACCGCCCGGGACAAACTGTGATTGCTGGTGTAACGGGCGGATTGACTTATCCGCTGGCCGGCGGCGGGCTGCTGGGCAGCATGGCCCTCGGCGGTGCCTATGGTGGATCGAACCGAGCACTGAATAACTATGTTTATGATGAAGATAAGAATGTATGGCGTAGTGCTGGGATAGGCGTTTTAGGTGGTGGATTTGGTTATCGTGCAACTCACGAAACAGCCAAGTTTTCAGCCAAGTATCTTCCTGAGCGCCTGGGTGGCAGTGTTATTGACCCTAGTAAACCAATTCTTCTGCAGAATATAGGTACTCTGAATCCATACCCAACATATGTAGGGAAAGGTACTGGTCAGGTAGTAGAGTTTGTGACTCCTCTTGTTTTTGATAAGCAGGAGGCGAATCATGATTAAGAAATTAAAGAGATTGTTTTTCGCTACATTTAATACGGATTATATACATGGTAATTTGTTTAATATACTTGCGTTTGGCGTTGGTTGCTTATGTATCTGGTATGCAGAGGAAATTGATGTATGGATTCACACTGCGGTATTGGGGGTAGACTACGGCCACCAACTTGATAATCAGGGAGAGGCAAGAGCAAGACGTTTTTTTGCTGTAATTTTATTTTTAGCAGGATCATCAATAAGTGTTGCTAATTTGTTTTTCTTAACCAAAGACAAGCTGCACCGTCGCAAAGCAAAGAAAAGCGCCCAAGGCCAGTGGTATGACACCGACAACCTAAGCAAAGAAGACCTTTATGCTGACAAGGGTATCGACGATGAACCTAAGTAGTCGATGCGCGGCGGTTGTGTGAGCTATGTTTGCTGACCTGACTCTCGACAGCGGGGCCGGTATCGTGTTTGAAGGCGTCAAAGACCTGGAGCAACAAAGCCGCATTCGCAGTAAAAATAGCTGGGTCTGGCAAAGCGCCAAGGGTAAAGGCAATACCGATGAAACCTTGATGCAAAGCCAGCTACAAGCCCAAGGCGAAATCGCCATCCGTGCTGCCGAGCGTATTCAAATCGACATTAAAGAGGTCAATCAGCAAAGCATCAGTCAAACCATCGACGCCATGGTGCAAGCCGACCCACAGCTGGCCTGGATCAAGGCTATGGAGCAACGCGGTGATGTGGATTGGCGTCAGGTCAAGGAGCTGCATGATAGCTTCAGCTACAGCAGCTCGGGCCTGAGCGGCCCGGCGGCGATGGTGATTGCCATTGTGGTGGCGTACTTTACCGCGGGGGCGGCCAGTGGGCTGGTAGCCGGAGCCGCATCCACTGCCGGAGCGACGACGGCGACCGCTGGTGGCATGTGGGCTGCCGGAACAGGTGCGAGCCTTGCCGGGGCAGGCTGGGCCAATGTGGCCGTTACCTCCGCCCTGACCGGCATGGCCAGTAACACCGCCATTGGTACGATCAACAACAAGGGTGACTTGGGTGCAGGCCTGAAAGATGCCACGACCAGTGATGCCCTGAAAGGCTATGTGGTTTCTGGTGTCACCGCAGGTTTAACCGCCGGTGTTTACGACAAATGGACTGGCACGCAAACCGGCGCTAGTAACACGGCTGCAGCATCGAATAATACAGGCGTACTGGCCAACAGCGGTAAAGTGGCCGTGGAGGGAGGTTTAAGCACATGGTCTGGCGTAGGTCAGTTTGCCACCAACCAAGCGCTACAAAATGGTACTTCGGCTGTACTGAATAAGGCGCTGGGTCAAGATGGCAGCTTAGGCGATGCACTAACCAGCACCCTAGCGAACACCTTTGCCGCAGCCGGTTTCAACTGGGTCGGTGACTTCAGCCAAAACAACCAAATCAACAACGGCAGTCTAACCAAAATTGGCCTGCACGCCATCATGGGTGGCTTAGCTGCCGAAGCGGCCGGTGGTGACTTTAAAATCGGAGCTTTAGCTGCCGGCGCTAACGAAGCGTTAATCGACACCCTTGCTAACCAATACGACAACATGAGTCAAGACCAGCGCAGTAGTCTGTTGACCATGAACTCCCAAGTGCTGGGCGTACTGGTGGCCAGCATGGCGGGTGGCGATGAAAAGGATATACAAACCGGTGCATGGGTAGCGGGGAATGCGACCAGCTATAACCATGATTTGCACCGTGAAAATGCTGAAAGTTTTGCCCAGGCAGTGTTGGATGCTTGCGCTACCCAGCCTCAGCGCTGTGCAGTTGATCCTGATAGCGTAACCTATGATGACTTGATGCAAACGCTTGAGGTGATGGCTGCGCATGGTGAAGGATTCAACGACCTTAACCCTCATGCAGTTGCGCTGGTCAATCAGTATTATAACAACGACCTCTATCGCGATAGATTGGAAGCCGACCTGTTCCAGCTGACCGAATCTGAACAATCTCGGCTGCAAACGGAGCAAGTTGCCGAACTGGTCATGGCAGGTGCTGGTTTGGGGGCAGCAGCGGTTAAGGGTGGTCCTGGGATTGTTTCTTGGGTTAAGGGGTTGCTTGGAAAGAATCCTGAAGCTATAAAGTTTGATGGTAAGTTTTACTCTGCAGGTGGAATAAAAATTGAAAAAACTTATTACGATAGGCTGTGGGAACAAGGGCGACCAGCCCCTTTCTTGCAGGTTAAGGAAGTTTTAGCTAGTAGTCCAAAAATTGTACCTGATCCTAGAGGGATGCCAGGCTATTACCGGTATGAGGGTGCCGGTTTGGAAATGATTTATAATCCTGTTACAGGGCAGGTTGGTCATATTCAGCCATTAAGGAGATAAAATGAGAAATATATGGCCGATTTTGGAAGAGCGATTGTGCAGTTATAGAGATTCTTGCTTAGATATTAAAAGGTTTTTACTTCTATACAAGTCAAGATGTGACGAGCTGGTTTGGTCTATTGTTGAATGTAGCTCTTTTGATGGTGCATTGATTTTTTTTGATGAACTTTACGAGATTCAAAATAAATTGGCAATTATTAAGTATAAATACGAATATCCATTGCAAGAAGATATGGAGGCGTTTATATATCATTTTGAGCGGGATGATGTATATTCAAGAAAGTTTTGGTATGAAAAATTTAAGAAGGGAGAGCGGTGGTAAGTGAGAGTAATCTCCATTTTCTGAACTGAACAAAGTGTTGGGCCAGGACGGCGATTTTGGCGATGCCCTGACCAGCGCGCTGGCCAACACCTTTGCTGCGGCGGGTTTTAACTGGGAGGGTGATTTTAGCCAAAACAACCAAATCAACAACGGCAGTCTAAGCAAAATCGGCCTGCACGCCATTATGGGTGGCTTAGCTGCCGAAGCCGCTGGTGGTGACTTCAAAATCGGCGCTTTAGCTGCCGGCGCTAACGAAGCGTTAATCGACACCCTTGCTAACCAATACGACAACATGAGTCATGACCAGCGCAGCAGCCTGCTGGTCATGAACTCGCAAGTGCTGGGCGTGCTAGTGGCATCCATGGCCGGTGGTGATGAAAAGGACATGCAGATCGGCGCATCTGTGGCGGGGAATGCGACTAACTATAACCACGATCTGCATCGCCCGAACGCGGAAAACTTTGCGGAAGGTGTTCTGAACGCATGCTCAGCACGGCCTCAACAGTGCGCAGTCGATCCTGGTAGCGTAACTTATGATGACTTGATGCAAACGATTGAGGTGATGGCCGCACATGGTGAGGGATTCAATGACCTTAACCCTAATGCAGTTGCGCTGGTTAATCAGTATTATAACAATGACCTCTATCGCGATAGACTTGAAGCCGACCTGTTTCAGCTGACCGAGTCCGAACAGTCTCGGCTGCAAACGGAGCAGATCGCAGAGCTCGTCATGGCCGGTGCTGGTTTGGGGACAGCGGCGGTTAAGGGTAGTTCTGGAATTGCTTCGTGGGTTAAGGGGTTGTTTAGGACGAAAAGTAGCACGGGAGCAGAAAACGCTATCAATGGAGTCAAACTTAATTCTAAACTTTTGGCAGAGGAAGCTCCGGCCTACTGACCATGAACTCGCAAGTGTTGGGCGTACTTGTTGCGTCAGTGGCTGGTGGTGATGAGAAAGACATGCAGATCGGCGCTTCGGTAGCGGGGAATGCGACGCAGTATAACCGTCAACTGCACCTAACCGAGCGTGAGTTGGCTCAGCGTCTGGCGGAAGAAAGTGATGGTCGTTATACGGTTGAGCAGATCGAGGAGCAAATGCGACTATCAAATATCGCAGGAACGGAAATCACTGCAGGCTCGGATATGTTGGTTGACGGGCAGGGTGGTATATACGATACCGGTGGTGACTGGGTTCAGCTGAGCGATGGTCGATCGTTACAGCGTATTAGTATGGCTGACAAAGATGTTGATGTTATCAACTACATCAGCGAGCAGATTGGTATTTATGATTGGACAGTGCCTAGGCCTATCGGTGCTGATGCCGAGTACTTCCCACCATTTGATTACAAGGTGTGCGTAGCCTGCGCTGCTGGCTTTTCATATGGCTTAGATACAACATCCATGAGAACTATTGAGGAGAGCGACGCAGGTGCTCGATCATTAACATTGGGCATGGCCTCAATGATTGCGTTGCCAGTTGGCTTATATGCATTGCCTGCACGCTCAGTACTGACGGGTACTGTTCTCGCTAGTGGCTTTGACGCAGCAGGACAGTTGATTGGTGGTAATGAATACCGTCCCGGGCAGACTGTGGTTGCCGGCATAACGGGCGGATTCACCTACCCGCTGGCGGGTGTTGGTTTGCTGGGAAGCATGGCGCTGGGTGGTGCGTATGGTGGGACGAACCGGGCGCTGAATAATTATATTTATGATGAAGATAAAAACGTATGGCGTAGCGCAGGCGTAGGTTTTGTTGCTGGTGGTGCCGGTCAAGTAGTAGGCGCTTATGCAAGAAATATTGCATATAGATACTTACCTAAAAGAATAAATGGTGACGCTATTGATCCAAATAAGTCTATTTTGTTACAAAATATAGGGGTTTTAAATCCTTATCCAGGCTATATGGGAAAAGGTGCGGGGCAAGTTACTGAGTGGGCTATTCCAGCGGTATTGGACAAGCAAGGTTCAGTAAATGATTAATCAGATTCTCAAACTAGGAAGGTATTTGTTTGACAGGGAAAGTGTGCATGGTGTTTTGTTGTCGTTAATTGTTTGGAGTGTCGGTTGCTTGTGTATCTGGTATGCAGAAGAAATTGATGTATGGTTTTATAACGCTGTGTTGGGAATTGAATATGGTTATCAGCTTGATAACGAGGGGCAAATTAGGGCAAGAAGGGTGTTGGCAGGTGGTCTTTTTGTAGCGCTTTTTTTATCCCATACAGTATATTTGTTTTTTTTGATCCGAGAGAAACTGCGTCGTCGCAGAGCAAAAAAAAGCGTCCAAGGCCAATGGTATGACACCGAAAACTTAATAAAAGAAGATCTTTATGCTGACAAGGATGTTGACGATGAACGTGAATAAACAGTCCAGAAGCCGCTGCGCGAAACGCTGGTCGCGCGCACCGGTCAGCGTTTTATTGCCAGTTTAACCAGTGACGAAGCGATGTTTCGTTATCTAATGGACAATGCCATTGCCAGTAAAGATGCTTTAAGTTTGTCGCTGGGCGTGTCTCTGACATCTGAGCAAGTTGCTGCACTGACCCATGACATTGTCTGGATGGAAGAACGTGAAGTGCGCGGCGAGACAGTACTGGTACCCGTGTTGTACATGGCTCAAACTCAAGGTCGCTTGGCGCCCAGCGGTGCTCTCATTCAGGGGCATGATGTTGCGCTGATCTCTGGCGCAGCGTTAAACAACCAAGGCACCTTACGCGCGAGTCATAACCTTGATGCACATGCCGACAACATAACCAATAGCGGCCTCGCTTGCACAGCATATGCAAGAGCTAGGTGTCACGTCTGAAGAGATATCCAACGCTTTACGAGCCATGGCGCGTGGAGATGGATTTGATGGGCCTGAGCCAGCTAAAGAGTTTGTTAAGGCTTGGGCGATGTTTATGCTGACAGTTAGTGGAGCGGCCAACACCACAGCAACAGGTGACACTCTGGTATTGGGTGGTACAGTCAGTGGTGGCTCAAATTTGGTTTATCAGTTAAGTACTAAAGAAATTGCAGAAATTGAGTTAATAGACACAGTGGTAGCAACTACAGTCGGTGTGTTGACTCAAGGAAAGGGGCTTACTGGTTCGGTAGGGATCAATATGGGCGGAGCTTATGGTTTTTCTTATGGGTTGAACACTACATCCCTCAGAAGTACTGGCCTCATGTGATTAAGCACTGGCCTTAAATCTTGCAGCTACTAGGCTAATGCGTTGCAATCCAAATCAGTAATGCCGCTTGGAAAACCGCAAAAATTGCCAGCATGGCAATCGTAAAGCGTAGCGTGCTGTCTTCGCTTTTTAAAAGAGTAATGCGCTGGTTGAGTTTTTTAATGTGCGCGCTTTGCTCATTTAGATTTTTATCCGCATTTTGCAGCATCATGGCACTGTCTACTGTGTCAATTAAGCAGACTTTATTCTCATTCCAATCACTATGCAGTTGGCTCACGCGGCCGACTGAACAGTCGGCACGCATTTGTATCCCAGCCTCATAAGCAACATTGAACCCCTGTGCCTGTAAGGCATGATCACGACGCAAGCGTGCAACATCACTTGGTGCATATTTTGCCAGCAACGGCAGTCTGGCAACAGTGTAATGATTCCAGCGTTTACGTGCCCATACCACAGCCTGCGCCAGTAAAAAGCGCCCCAAACCGCGATTACTGGGCTCCACCTGCAAAGGAAAGTCAGCATTAATCCGTATTTGCGACGCCTGGTGATCGGCCCAAACTTCTAGCGTATTCACTTCTTTATTGGTGTTTAATCCTGGCACATCCACCGTTAAGCGCAAAAAACTTTCTTCTTTGCTGTGGCGCTCAACACGGCCCAAACTGACAAAGCGTAAAGGCCTCAGGCCCGCTTCTCGATCTGCAGGTAAAGCACTCAGACGAATAAGCTGAAAACGTTCAGGCTCTAACTCTAACCACGGGTGCTGAGTTTTAACGTTTTCTTCATTGTCTGCGTCGGGCGCGACTGGCTCTGGTGTTGATACTGCAGATATCATGTCAAATCACTTTAAGAATGACCTTAGTGCACATGCTATCGGCAGTTAGGCGCGTTACTTTAGGCTGGCACGCAACAACCAGCCTTGAGTAGTGATGCAAGGTGCCAGAACCGACTGAGTACAGGTATACTGCGCAATTATTTTAACAATTTCGGAGCAGTGTGTATGTCCGGTAATACTTTTGGCAAGCTTTTTACTGTTACTACCGCTGGAGAAAGCCACGGCCCCGCCTTAGTTGCCATTGTTGACGGCTGCCCGCCGGGTTTGCCATTGACTGCTGAAGACCTACAAGACGATCTGGATCGGCGCAAGCCCGGTACCAGTCGGCATACCACGCAACGCCAAGAAGCTGATCAAGTGGAAATCTTGTCGGGTGTTTTTGAAGGGCAAACCACGGGTTGCCCGATTGGTTTATTGATTCGCAACACCGATCAAAAATCGAAAGACTATTCAGCCATTAAAGATATTTTTCGTCCGGCACACGCCGACTACAGCTATCACCATAAATATGGCGTGCGTGATTACCGTGGCGGTGGGCGCAGTTCGGCGCGTGAAACAGCGATGCGTGTCGCCGCCGGAGCCATTGCGAAAAAATACCTCGCCACCCAAGGCATTGTTGTGCGTGGCTATATGAGTCAACTTGGCCCGATCGAAATCCCCTTTAAAAGCTGGGATGCAGTGCATGACAATGCTTTTTTTAGCCCTGATCCAAGCAAGGTCGCTGAACTTGAAGCCTATATGGATCAATTACGCCGCGATCAGGATTCTGTGGGTGCGAAAATCACGGTTGTCGCAGACGGTGTGATGCCGGGCTTAGGCGAGCCTGTATTTGATCGTCTCGATGCGGATTTGGCGCATGCTTTGATGAGCATTAACGCGGTGAAGGGTGTCGAAATCG